>NZ_LIYC01000002.1:0-344369 GCF_001418765.1 Gordonia sp. HS-NH1 | reverse complement strand
GTGGGAATGGAAGGAACGCAATTCTTCTGGTGCCGACCTCGACAGGTCAGCGGCGTAGTCGTCGATGGTCGCCCGGCCGAGGTCGCCGGCCGGCGCGAGCCGGCTGATCAGTCGACCGGGTCCACGGAGCCGGCGAGTTCCCTGCTCACCTCGAATTGCCGGACCAGGAACGCCTTCTCGTCGAGCTTCTTGCGCCGCATCCACGTCGTGACCTCGGAATTGCACTTGCTGGCATTGCACGGACCGCAGCAGGGCACGACGTTGGCGACGGTGTACCGGCCGCCCCGGGAGATGGCCAGCATGCAGTCGCGCTGCAGGGCGACTCCGACGGCGCCGCAGTACGCGCACCCTCCCCAGGCCCGCTGCAGAGCGAGCCACTGGGTGTCGGTGAGGTCGTTGTCACGGGACGCGACCCGCTTGCGACGTCGCTTCGCGTAGCGGTTGGCGCGGGTCGTGCTGCGGGTGGCCACGAGAGCAGACTACCGCGAGGGCCACAGGAGTCACAGCAGTCACACGGGATGGGTGGGATCGCTGAGTAGTAGTCGGCACCACGCGTCGTGCAGCCAGTTCGAGAAGCGGTCCGGTGTCCAGCCGCGGTCCGTCACGAGCATCGAGTAGTACTCGGAGGAGTTCATCGTCCAGACGATGTCGGCGATCTCCTCGACGGTCAGATCCGTACGCGTGGCGCCGGTCGAGGCGAGGTCTGCCGCGAGCCGACGCATGTTCTCCGCGCGCCGCTCGGTGATCTCCTCCCACAGATCCCGCAGGTCGGTGTCGAGGGCCGCGGCGTCCCGAAGGACGAGAAACAACGGTGCGAGCCGTCCTTGGATCGCGGTGACAGCGTGGGCGTAGATCGCCAGTTTCCGGCGCGCGTCGTCCTCGGCGAGCATGCGTGCGACATAGTCGCGCTGCGTGCCGGGAACTGGTTGGTCGGTACCCGACAGCGCGAGTTCGATCAGTTCCCGGAACATCGCCGGTTTCCGGCCGACGACGGTGTAGACCGTGTCGGGCGAGACTGCGGCACCGCGCGCTATCGCGGCGACGGTCGTCGCCGCGTAACCCTGGGACAGGAACAGTCGACGAGCCGTGTCGAGGATGCGCGAACGGGTCTGCGCGGCCGCCGCGCGGCGACGGCTGGTGTCGTACCGGCGGGTGTGTTGACCTGGGGATCGGGATGTGGCCGCCCCGTCGGACCGGCCATTGACTGCGTCGGGCATCGGACCTAGTCTAGGGGCACACGAATTAATCCGATACATACTCGGATGAATTAAGGGGCGCACGATGGCATTCTTCGCATGGACCCAGGACGTCCCGATCGACGCCGAGATGTACGGGGAGATCGCCGACCGAATCGGGGACACCCCGATGCCGGGGCTGCTCGTCCACCTGGCGCTCGAGAACGCGGACAAGAGCGTGAGCTACCTCGACGTGTGGGAGTCCGAGGAGAGCTGCTTCGCGTCGCTCCAAAAGGTGGTCCACCCCGCGGTGCACCCGGTTCTCGAGGCTCGGGGCATCCATCCGCCCGGCGAACCGCCGCGCACGCCGGCCACTGTCCTCGAGGTGCGGTTCGGCGACGGGACGGCGCAGCGCCCGTCGTAGACCCGCGGGTCGGGTGGGGGTGCGGCCTCCGAGCTGTGGTGCGGGTCGGGCCGTAGACTGTCCCCCGTGAGTACGGCGATCCGCGACATGTCATCGACCGGGACCATTCCGACTCCGTACGAGGACCTGTTGAGCCTCGTGATGGAGACCGGGACACCGAAGGCCGACCGCACCGGTACCGGGACGCGCAGCCTCTTCGGCCGACAACTGCGTTACGACCTCGCCGAGGGTTTCCCACTGATCACCACCAAGAAGGTGCACCTCAAGTCGATCGTCTACGAGTTGTTGTGGTTCCTGCGCGGTGACTCCAACGTGCGATGGCTGCAGGACCGCGGTGTGACGATCTGGGACGAGTGGGCCGACGAGAACGGTGAACTCGGTCCTGTCTACGGCGTGCAGTGGCGGAGCTGGCCGACCCCGTCGGGCGAACACATCGATCAGATCGCTGCCGCCCTCGACCTGCTCAAGACCAATCCCGATTCGCGCCGGAACATCGTGTCCGCGTGGAACGTGGGGGAGATCCCGCAGATGGCATTGCCGCCCTGCCACGCGTTCTTCCAGTTCTACGTCGCCGACGGCAAGCTGTCGTGCCAGCTGTACCAGCGCAGCGCCGACCTCTTCCTCGGTGTGCCGTTCAACATCGCGTCGTACGCACTGCTGACGCACATGATGGCCCAGCAGGCGGGTCTCGAGGTCGGCGAGTTCGTCTGGACCGGCGGCGACTGCCACATCTACGACAACCACGTCGACCAGGTGACGCTGCAATTGTCGCGCGAGCCGTACCCGTACCCGAAACTGGAACTGCGCAAGCGGGATTCGATCTTCGACTACGAGTACGACGACATCACCATCGTCGACTACGAGTCCCATCCCGGGATCAAGGCGCCGGTGGCGGTGTGACGTCGGACCTCACGGGGGAGGGGTCGCGCTCGGTGCGACTGGTCTGGGCGCAGGGACGAGGCGGGGCGATCGGCCGGGACAACACGATCCCGTGGCGGGTCCCCGAGGACATGGCGCGGTTCAAGGAACTGACGGTCGGACATCCCGTCGTCATGGGCCGCCGGACATGGGATTCGCTGCCGCCGCGCTTTCGGCCGCTGCCCGGCCGAACCAATGTCGTCGTGACCCGCAATGCGGGTTGGTCCGCCGACGGTGCGGTCGTCGCGGGATCGGTCGCCGAGGCGCTCGACCTGGCCGGCGATGACCGGATCGGAGTCATCGGCGGCGGTGAGATCTACCGGTTGGCAATGGAGTTCGCCACCGAGCTCTGCGTCACGGAGATCGATGTCGAGGTCGACGGCGCCGACGCGTTCGCGCCGCCGATCACCGACGACTGGGCGGTGGCCGAACACGGCGAGTGGCAGACCTCGACGAGCGGGATCGACTACCGGTTCGTCGACTACCGGCGCGCCCGGCAGGTCTGATGCCGCCGGATCGTCTCTCGCTCGCGCAGGCACGTCGAACCGCCCTGGCCGCACAGGGTTTCGCCGACCGCAGGCCCGCTGGAGCGCCCACCATGACGCACCTGAAGCGGGTCGTCGGCCGGACGCGACTGTTGCAGATGGACTCGGTCAACATCGCCGCGCGCGCCCACTTCATGCCCCTGTACTCACGACTCGGTCCATACGACCCGGACCTGCTGCACCGCGCCGCCTGGCAGCCCGGGCGCGGTCGACGGCTGCTCGTCGAGTACTGGGCTCACGAAGCCGCGCTGATCCCGGTGACCGACTGGCCGCTGTTCCGCTGGCGGATGGACGACTTCGCCGACGGCCGGTACCGGCACACACGAGACGTGATGCGTCGCAATCGATCCCTGGTCGCTGACGTCCGAGCGGTGATCGAGGCCCTCGGCGCGACCACGCCCCGTGCCATCGAAGCGGAACTGGGCATCGAACGCGAACCCGGCGCCGCGGGCAGCTGGTGGCAGCGCGGGGAGGTCAAGCACCTGTGCGAGGCCATGTTCGCCGCCGGTGACCTGTCGGCGGTGCGCAACGGGAACTTCGTGCGCCACTACGACCTCACCGAACGGATCGTCGGCGCCGACATCGTCGCGCAGCGACCCGGCCGTGCCGACGCCCACCGAGAGCTCGTCGGCCGGGCCGCGCAGTCCCTCGGTGTCGCCACCGTCGCCGATCTCGCCGACTACTACCGGATTCGTCCGGCCGATGCGCGACCGGCGGTCGCCGAACTCGTCGAAGCCGGTGCGCTGCACGAGGTCTCCGTGGACGGCTGGCGGGACCCGGCCTATCTGGCCGCGGGTGCGCCGATGCCCCGGCGCATCGACACCTCGGCCATCCTGTCGCCCTTCGACCCGCTGGTCTTCTTCCGTCCGCGGGCCGAGCGTCTCTTAGACTTCCACTACCGCATCGAGATCTATGTGCCCGAACACAAACGGGTACACGGCTATTACGTGCTGCCCTATTTGCTGGGCACCGACATCGCCGCGCGCGTGGACCTGAAGGCCGACCGCAGGAATCGCACCCTGCTGGTCCTCGGGGCGTACTGCGAGCCGGGGCAGTCGCGCGACCTCGTCGCCGAACGGCTGTCCGCCGATCTGCGGACGTTCGCCGGCTGGCTCGACCTCGACGACGTCGTGGTCGCTGGGCGTGGTGACCTCGCGCCCGACCTGCAACGGATGGTGCACGCCGGGTGAGGCAGGCCGGGTGATGCAATGCTGATGACCGAGAATTCACGACCGCGATGGGAGACGAAGCGATGACCGTGTCGTATGAGGGCAACGACTACCGACTGGTGATGTTCGATCTCGACGACACCCTGGCGCCGTCGAAGAGCCCGCTCGACGACAAGATGGTCGAGCTCCTGCGTCGCATGCTCGACGTGAGTCTGGGCTGCATCATCTCCGGCGGCAACTTCACCCAGTTCGAGAAGCAGGTTCTCGCGCGGCTCGGCAGTTTCGACAGCGTCGGGAACCTCCATCTCATGCCGACCTGTGGAACCCAGTACGTGCGGTGGTCCGGCGCCGAGTGGGAGACGGTCTACGCCGAATACCTCACCGACGACGAGAAGCAACGCACGCTCGACGTGCTGGAGACCGGCGCGAGAGAACTCGGACTGTGGGCGAGCGAGACGTGGGGTGACATCCTCGAGGACCGCGGCAGCCAGATCACCTTCAGCGCGCTGGGGCAGAAGGCTCCCGTCGAGGCGAAGGCCGCCTGGGACCCCGACGGAGCGAAGAAGGAGTCGTTGCGTGCCTACGCCGCGGAGCGGCTTCCGGACCTCGAAGTCCGCAGTGGCGGCTCGACTTCGGTGGACGTCACCAAGAAGGGCATCGACAAGGCGTACGGCGCACTGAAGCTGATGGACATCCTCGGACTCAGCACCGCCGACATCCTGTTCTTCGGCGACAGGCTCGACGAAGGCGGCAACGACTACCCGGTCAAGGCCCTGGGGATCACCTCGATCGCGGTCCACGGCTGGCCCGACACCCACGCCAAGTTGTCGGCCCTGCTGGACCAGGTCGACCCCGTCGGCTGACAGGCCGGCCGGCTAGGAGACCGGCCCGCCCGCCGGAACGACCCGCTGGGTGCCGTTGGCGACCCGGTAGGACTTCGCGTAGTACTGGCCGGACCGTGGGTTCGTCTTGTCGTGCACGAAATACCAGTCCATCTGCGTGGCCGCCGGGGTCACGGTCAGGACCGAGTAGCCGTGCGCGTCGAACTCGCTCCAACGCACGTGGTGGTTGGTGGCGCCGAAGGCCGAGGACACCGCGACCCCCGCGGTGTTGGCGGGCACGTTCAGCATGTCGTCGATGTTGGTCGACGTGATCGACGTGCCGACCAGTTCCGTCGCGACGCTCCCGCCGCCGGGATAGTTCGCCGGGTCGGCCGGGATGTCGCAGGCCCACGACGAGTGGATGTCACCGGTGATGAACACGACGTTGTCGACACGGTCGCGCCGGAGCGATTCCAGCAGCCGTCGGCGATCGGCCGCGTAACCGTCCCACTGATCGGCGTTGTAGGGGATTCCCTCGCGCGGGACGCCCAGCAGCGCGGTGACCGCGCCGGTCGTCTGCGGGTCCAGCGGCGGGATCAGCACCGGGGCGATCATCACCGGGTTGCCGACGATCTTCCAGCGGGTCTCCGACGACGTGAGTCCGTTGGTCAGCCAGGACATCTGGGCGCGGCCGAGGATCGACCGGGCGGGATCGTCGATCGCCGCCGATCGGGAGCTGACCTGGAGGTCGCGGTAGGAACGCAGATCGAGCATGGACAACTCGAGGAGACGGCCGAAGCGGAGCCTGCGGAACAGGTGCCGGCCGGCGGCGTCGACGGCGGGGCGGATCGGCATCCACTCGGCGTACGCGCGCAGCGCCGCGGCGCGGCGCGCGGTCCAGGAGCCCTCGCCCGGCTGATGGTTCTCCGCACCGCCCTGCCACGTGTCGTTCGACGACTCGTGGTCGTCCCAGATGCAGATGAACGGCACCTCCCGGTGCAACCCGGCCAGATCGGGGTCGGTCTTGTACTGCGCGTGACGCGTTCGGTAGTCGCGCAGCGTGGTGATCTCGTGCCGGGGGTCGTGCGGCCGGACCGTTCCGGTCTTGCCGGTGTAGCGGCCGGTCTCGTATTCGTAGAAGTAGTCGCCGAGATGGACCACCGCGTCGAGCCCGGGCTGCGCGGCCAGATGACGATAGGCGGCGAAGTACCCGGCCTCCCAGTTCGCGCACGAGACGACGCCGAACCGGATCTTCGCGACGTCGGCGCCGGTCGCGGGCGCAGTGGATGTGTGTCCGACCGGCGACACCGCACCGGCGGCCGGACCGGACACCACGGTGAAGCGGTAGTGGTACCGGGTCCGCGGGCTCAGACCGGCGACATCGACCTTCACCGTGTGGTCGGCGTCCGCCGAGGTGCGGGTCTCGCCCGACGCCACGACAGCGCCGAAGCCGGGATCAGCGGCGACCTCCCAGCGGACCAGACTCTCCGGCCCGATCCCGGAACCGGGCGCCGACGCCGGGGTCGGCGTGAGTCGTGTCCAGAGGATGACGCCGTTCGGAAGCGGGTCGCCCGACGCGATGCCGTGGCGGAAGACCTCCGCGGACCCGGGTTGTGGAGACCCGGATCGGGGCGTCCCCGGCGCGGCCTGTGCGGCCACCGCGGGTGAGGCGAGCGCGGTGCCGGTCACCACCGCACCGGTGCGCAGAAAACCGCGTCGTGTCGTCATCGCATCCCACCCCCGGTCATCACGCACGCCTGCAGGGACTCTACCCGCGGACTGAGCCGGACGGAGCCCGAAAGTGCGGTACGGAGGCGGTGGGGGAGAATCGGGTACCGCAGGGCACGCGCAGGTGTGGCCGGACGTGAGGGACGACAGGAGACATGCGTGTCCGAATTGGTGCCGCTGAAGGTGCAGATGGTGGCGATGACCCAGTTCACCCCTCCGGAGGACGTGCCGTGGAGCACCGACGCCGAGGGCGGTGAGGCACTGGTCGAGTTCGCCGGCCGGGCGTGCTATCAGAGCTGGGACAAGCCCAACCCCCGTACCGCGACCAATGCCGGGTATCTGCGGCACATCCTCGAGGTCGGTCACCTGTCGCTGCTGGAGCACGCGTCGGTGACCTTCTACATCAGTGGCATCTCGCGTTCGTGCACCCACGAGCTGATCCGCCACCGGCACTTCTCGTACTCGCAACTGTCCCAGCGGTTCGTGCCAGAGCACGACTCCAACGTCGTGGCCCCACCGGCGATCGTGGGTGACCCCGAGCTCGAGGAGCTGTTCACCGCGGCGACCGACGCGAGCCGGGCGGCCTACACCGAGCTGCTCGCGGCCCTCGAGGCGAAGTTCGCCGACGTCCCCAACGCCATCTTGCGGCGGAAACAGGCACGTCAGGCCGCTCGTTCCGTGCTGCCGAACGCCACCGAGACCAAGATCGTCGTCACCGGCAACCACCGGGCCTGGCGGCACTTCGTCGGCATGCGGGCCACCGAGCACGCCGACGTCGAGATCCGCCAGCTGGCGGTGGAATGTCTACGCCAACTGATGCGCGTGGCGCCCACCGTGTTCGGCGATTTCGAGATCGGCACGCTGGCCGACGGGACCGAGGTCGCGACCTCACCATTCGTGCTGGAAGGGTGAGGATCGTCACGGACAGGGAGGCGGTAGCCTTGAGCACCATGAACGCAGTCCAGGAACCGCTTCACGAGCATCCCTTCGGGACGAACGTGGTTGCGATGGTCACCCCCTTCCACACCGATGGAAGCCTCGATCTGGACAAGGCCGCGGTCCTCGCCGACCACCTGGTCTCGAAGGGCTGCGACGGTCTGGTGGTGTCCGGCACGACCGGTGAGTCGCCGACCACCACCGTGCCGGAGAAGCTCGAGCTGCTGCGCGTCGTCCTCGACGCGGTGGGCGACCGGGCTCGAATCACCCAGGGCGCAGGCAGTTACGACACCGCCGAGAGTGTCCGGTTCGCGATCGAGTCCGAGAAGATCGGCGCGCACGCGCTCCTCGTCGTGACCCCGTACTACTCCAAGCCGCCGCAGGCGGGCATCCTCGCGCACTTCCGCACGGTCGCCGACGCCACCGCGCTGCCGGTCCTGCTCTACGACATCCCGCCGCGCTCGGTCGTCCCCATCATGAACGAGACGATGCTCGCCCTCGCCGAGCACCCGAACATCCGGGGTGTCAAAGACGCCAAGGGCGATCTGCATTCGGCCGCGGGCCTCATCGCGAGCACCGGTCTCGAGTACCTCTCGGGCGAGGACGCGCTCAACCTGCCATGGCTGTCGATCGGTGCAACCGGATATGTCAGCGTCATCGGGCACCTCGTCCCGGATCGGTTGCGGGACATGCAGATCGCCGTCGAGAAGGGTGATCTGCACGCGGCGCGCGCGATCAACACCTCCATGCTCCCGCTCGTCAACGCCATGGGCCGGCTCGGCGGGGTCACGATGGTGAAGGCGGCACTGCGCATCCTCGGGCTGGAGGTCGGCGACCCGCGCCTGCCGCAGGTACCCGCGAACGCGGCGCAGATCGAGGAACTGATCGTCGATCTCCGAGCGGCAGGTGTGCTGGTCTGATGACGGACAACGACAACACCGGCCCCGATGCCGGGACCGACCGCCCCCGGACCCGACGCCGGGCGGCCGCCCGCAAGGCCGGCCCGCCCAGTCCGCCGCCGGCCGTGACCACGCCGCCGGCCGTGAGCACGCCGCCGGCTGTGACCACGCCGCCCGCCGGTGCCTCGCAGCAGAAGTCCGACGCGAACGCGCCGAAGCACGCGGCCAAGCGTCCGGCGAACCCCGGTTCGAATGCGCGCCGCCCCCGCCACGAACGTGGCGACGCGCGTGGCGGCCGCCGACCCGAACCGGCGACCCCCGCGCCCGTGGACCGGCTGGGCACGCCGCGGCGACTGCCCAAGGGCGGTCTGCGTGTGGTGGCGCTCGGCGGCATCGGCGAGATCGGCCGCAACATGACCGTCTTCGAGTACAACGGCCGGCTGCTGATCGTCGACTGCGGCGTGCTGTTCCCGGAGGACCAGCAGCCCGGCGTCGACCTGATCCTGCCGGACTTCAGGTACATCGAAGACCGCATGGACGACGTCGACGCGGTGATCCTGACGCACGGTCACGAGGATCACATCGGCGCCATCCCGTTCCTCCTACGGCTGCGCAGCGACATCCCGGTGATCGGGGCGAAGTTCACGCTCGCGCTCGTCGACGCGAAATGCCGTGAGCACCGGCTGCGGCCGAAGCTCGTCGAGGTGATCGAGGGGCAGACGACCTCCCACGGCCCGTTCGAATGCGAGTACTTCGCGGTCAACCACTCGATCCCGGACGCACTCGCGGTCGCGATCCGCACTCCCGCCGGGGTCGTGCTGCACACCGGCGACATCAAGCTCGATCAGCTCCCGCTCGACGGCCGACTCACCGACCTCGCCGGATTCAGCCGCCTCGGTGACGAGGGTGTCGACCTGTTCCTCGTCGACTCGACCAACGCCGAGGTGCCGGGCTTCGTGACCCCCGAACGCCAGATCGGCGGGGTCCTCGACCAGGTCATCGGCAAGGCCAAGCAGCGTGTCATCGTGGCCTCGTTCGCCAGCCATGTCCATCGCATCCAGCAGATCATCGACGTGGCGCACACCCACAACCGCCGGGTCACCTTCGTCGGCCGTTCGATGGTGCGCAACATGCAGATCGCGCAGGATCTCGGCTACCTGTCGGTGCCCGACGGCGTCGTCGTCGATCTCGACACCGCGGCGAGCCTGCCGGACCATCGCGTCGTGCTGATCTCGACCGGCTCACAGGGCGAGCCGCTGTCGGCGCTGTCGCGGATGGCGCGCGGAGAGCACCGGCAGATCAACATCCGGGCCGACGACCTCGTCGTGCTGGCGTCCTCGCTCATCCCTGGCAACGAGAACTCGGTCTTCGCCGTCGTGAACGGCCTGGCCAAACGCGGCGCGACCGTCATCACCCAGCAGAGCGCGAAGGTCCACGTCTCGGGCCACGCCTCGGCAGGCGAGCTGCTCTACCTCTACAACGCGGTGCGGCCCTCGAATGCGATGCCGGTGCACGGCGAGTGGCGGCACCTGCGCGCCAACGCCGCACTGGCCGTCGCGACCGGGGTACCCGAGGACCGGGTGGTCCTCGCCGAGGACGGCGTCGTCGTCGACCTGGTCGACGGCCGCGCCGACATCGTCGGGCGGGTTCCGGTCGGCCACGTCTACGTCGACGGCCTGTCGGTCGGTGACGTGGGGGAGTCGACGCTCTCCGAACGTCTCGTGCTGGGGGAGGGCGGTTTCATCGCCATCACGGTTGCCGTGGACGTGGCGACCGGCCGTGCGGTGAGCACGCCCGAGGTCTCCGGTCGCGGGTTCTCCGACGATCCCGACGCGCTCAAGGAGGCGGCGAACATCGTCAACCAGACGCTCGATTCGCTGGCGGCCGAGGGCGTCACCGACACGCACCGGATCGCCCAGGGGATCCGCCGGGCTGTCGGACGCTGGGTGTCGACCGCCTACCGCCGCCGTCCGATGATCGTGCCCACCGTGATGGCCGTGGGGGACTGAACCGGCGTCAAGGAACGGATTGCCGGCGATGTCGCTACCGTGGTCGTGTGACCGGTGCGCAGAACGAAAGAGCAGCCCTCGTCGAGACCTTGACGAAGGTGGGCCCCGACGCGCCCACCTTGTGTGAGGGCTGGACAACTCGCGATCTCCTGGCCCACCTCGTCGTCCGCGAGCGGCGGCCGGACACCGGCCCGGGCATTCTCATCCCCGCCTTCGCCGGCCACACCGAGAGGGTTCGGGCACAGGCGGCGTCGAAGGACTGGGATGCCCAACTCGCCCTGCTGGCGTCGGGTCCGCCGATCTTCTCACCTCTCAAGCTGGTCGATCGATTCGCCAACCTGGCCGAGATGTTCGTCCACCACGAAGACGTGCTGCGCGGCGGCGCCGATCCCGACGGACCCTGGACCCCGCGAGTCCTCGCTCCCGAACTCGAGGCGGAGCTCCGGACCCCGGCGAAGACCATGGGCAGGATGACGCTCAAGAAGGTCCCGGGACGTGTGACGCTGCGTACCCCCGACGGCGAGGATCTGGTCACCGCGGGATCGGGCGACGAGGTCGTCGTCACCGGTCGTGTCGGTGAGCTGGTCCTGTTCGCATTCGGTCGCTCACCCGTCGACGTCACGTTCGACGGCGCCGAGTCGGCGATCAAGGGCGTCCGGGAGAGCTCGCGGGGCTTGTAGGGCGGTCACAACTTCGACACGTACCCCGTTGTCCGTGTTGCCCGTGTGACTGATGTGATCGCTGCCCACTAGTCTGTCGGTATGGCTTCGAAGGCAAGCACGGGTACGCGCGCGTCCTCTTCGCGCGGCGCCGCCGGTTCTCCACGCGGGAGTTCGACGCGTGCCGGATCGGCGCGTGGTGGTTCGACGCGCGGGAGTTCGACAGCGAGCCGGCGCTCGACGAGCGGTGGGGCGAAGGGCGGGGGTTCGAAGAGCAACGGTTCGAAGAGCAGCGGTTCGACGGGCCGATCGAAGAGCGGGGCCTCGACGAGGTCGAAGGCCGGTGCGTCGCGGGGCAGCGCGCGGTCCAACCCACGTTCGGAGTCGGTGGATCTGCATCGTCGTTCCGTCGCCGCGGCCGGGGCGTCCGCGGTCGGCAAGGGCATCGGCGCCGGATGGTCGCTGTTCGCGCGTGGAGTCGGTAGTGCCGCCCGGGCGGGGTCGGGCGTCGGACGCGGACCGCGCACCGAAGTCGTCGGGGAGTTCGACGACATGGACGATGCCGACTTGGATCAGGACCTGGTCGACGACGACTCCGGGCCGGACGGGCGTGGCCGTCCCGGGGCCGGCGGTCACAGCCATCGGCGGGACGGCATTGCGCTCGGTCTGCTCGCCTTCGGACTGCTCGTCGGCGCCAGCGTCTGGTTCGGCGCGGCCGGTCCGGTGGGTGCGTTCATCGAGGCCCTCATCCGCGCGGTCATCGGCGCCGCGGCCGTGCTTGTCCCGATCGGTCTCCTCGCGCTCGCGATCATCTTGATGCGCCGCCCGGCCGCCCCGGAGCGTCGTGGACGCTACCTGGCCGGCGGGTTCCTGGTCGCTCTGCCGCTGCTCGGTCTGATGCACCTCATCGCCGGGGCACCGGTGGACCTCCCGGGCCGTTCCGAGGCGGCCGGGTTCGTCGGCTTCGCGGTCGGCACGCCGTTGACGGCGGGTGTCACCGCCTGGGTCTCCGTACCGATCCTGTTGCTGTGCATGGCTTTCGGTGTCCTCATCCTCAGCGGGCGGACCGTCCGCGAGGTCGTCGACGCGGCCGCCGGCTACCTCGGCCTCGGTATGGGGCACGACGACGCGCCCTGGGACGACGACGAATGGGATGCCGACGCGGAGAACTACGACAATCCCGACTTCGGCGATCCGACCGACGCCGACGCCGACGCCGACGCCGACGTCGACGCCGACCCGTGGGATTCCGGAGCGCTCGATTCGCGGTCCCGGCGCCGCCCGTATTCGTCGAACCCGTACGACAACTACCCGCCGGATTCGGCACCCGCGCGGACCGCGGGACGGACCTCCCGGCGCAAGCCCGCCGAGGTCGCCGACGTCACCCCGCTCGAGGAGGCCGTGACCGAGAATCTCGCGGACCCCACCGAGAGTGTCGCCGAGCAGGTCACCGAGGTGATCGCGCCGAGCCCCCGCTCGCGTGCCACCCCCGCCCGACGGGCGGCCGCGCGGCCCGCGCCGCGTCCCGCGCCCGAACCGGAGCCCCAGCGCGAACCCGAGCCCGACGACGCGATCGCCGACGACGAGGCATTCGTCCCGTCCGACCCGACGGCGGACGGAGACTACCGGCTGCCGCCGCCCGATCTGCTCCTCGAGGGCGATCCGCCCAAGATGGGCAGCAGCGCCAACGACGACATGATCGACCGGATGACCGGCGTGCTCGAGCAGTTCAAGATCGACGCCGCGGTCACCGGATACACCCGCGGACCGACCGTCACGCGGTACGAGATCGAGCTCGGTCCCGGCGTCAAGGTCGAGAAGATCACCGCCCTGCAGCGCAACATCGCCTATGCCGCCGCGACCGACAACGTCCGCCTGCTCGCTCCGATCCCCGGCAAGTCCGCGGTCGGCATCGAGGTCCCCAACTCCGACCGGGAGATGGTCCGGCTGGCGGACGTCCTGAACTCGCCGTCGACGCGGAAAGACAAGCACCCGTTGGTGATCGGGCTCGGCAAGGACATCGAGGGCGATTTCGTCAGCGCGAACCTGGCGAAGATGCCGCACCTTCTAGTCGCCGGTTCGACCGGCTCGGGCAAGTCGAGCTTCGTCAACTCGATGCTCGTGTCGCTCCTCAGCCGCGCGACCCCCGAGCAGGTGCGGATGATCCTCATCGACCCGAAGATGGTCGAACTCACCCCGTACGAGGGCATCCCGCACCTCATCACACCGATCATCACGCAACCCAAGAAGGCGGCCGCGGCCCTCGCATGGCTCGTCGAGGAGATGGAGCAGCGGTACCAGGACATGAAGGCGTCGCGGGTGCGACACATCGACGACTTCAACTCGAAGGTCCGATCCGGTGACATCACCACACCGCTGGGCAGCGAACGCGTCTACAAGCCGTATCCGTACATCCTCGCGATCGTCGACGAGCTCGCCGACCTGATGATGACCGCACCCCGGGACGTCGAGGACGCGATCGTGCGCATCACGCAGAAGGCCCGCGCCGCCGGCATCCATCTGGTGCTCGCGACGCAGCGACCGTCGGTCGACGTCGTCACCGGTCTGATCAAGACCAATGTGCCGTCGCGGCTGGCGTTCGCGACGTCGTCGTTGACCGACTCACGCGTCATCCTGGACCAGCCGGGCGCCGAGAAGCTGATCGGCATGGGCGACGGCCTCTTCCTGCCGATGGGTGCCAACAAGCCGATTCGCATGCAGGGTGCCTACATCACCGACGAGGAGATCGCGGCGGTCGTCGACTTCTCCAAGGAGCAGGCCGAGCCGGAGTACACCGAGGGTGTCACCGCGGCGAAGGCGGGCGACAAGAAGGACATCGACAGCGACATCGGCAACGACCTCGACGATCTGCTGCAGGCGATCGAACTGGTCGTGTCGAGCCAGTTCGGGTCGACGTCGATGCTGCAGCGCAAGCTGCGTGTCGGCTTCGCCAAAGCAGGCCGGTTGATGGACCTGATGGAGACCCGGGGAGTGGTCGGTCCGAGCGAGGGGTCGAAGGCGCGGGAGGTGCTCGTCAAGCCCGACGATCTCGCGGGTGTGATCGCCTCGATCACCGGCGGAGGCGACGAAACGGACACTTCCGACACCTGAGGCGGGCGTCTGACCAGGGGTTTCTGCGCGTCACCGGGAGTTTGTATAAGGTGACCAGAGATCCATGAGGGGAGTATCCCCAAAGCGGCGTTTCCGTCAATACGGTCACGGTCAGCGACGATGCCGATCATCGTCGCGGCCGGGGCCCGGAGCGTCGGCCCCCGTTCGGTGGGAGAGACCTCTGGCTCGTCAGCTCATGCTGCCTGCTGGAGGTTCTTGTAATGGATGTGTCCCTGTCCGTCTGGCTGATCACCTGTGCGGTGATCGTCGGACTGTTCGTGTTCGACTTCTTCACCCACGTGCGTGTGCCGCACGCCCCTTCGCTCAAAGAATCGGGCATCTGGTCGGCGGTGTACATCTCCATCGCCATCCTGTTCGGTCTGTTCGTCTGGTGGCAGTGGGGATCGACGTACGGCGGTGAGTACTTCGCCGGCTACGTCACCGAGAAGGCGCTCTCGGTGGACAACCTGTTCGTCTTCGTCATCATCATGGCGAAGTTCGCGGTGCCCAAGGAGTACCAGCAGAAGGTCCTCCTGCTCGGCATCCTGATGGCCCTGGTCATGCGCGGTATCTTCATCGCCGTCGGCGCGGCCGCGATCAACGCCTACAGCTGGGTGTTCTACCTGTTCGGCGCGTTCCTGATCTTCACCGCCGTCAAGCTGCTCCGCGAGAGCGACGACCCGGTCGAGCACGAGGAAGACCGCGAAACCCGCCTGGAGCGCTTCGTCAAGCGCTACCTGCGTACGCACGACAGCTACGACGGCGACAAGCTGTTCACCCGCGTGAACGGCAAGCGCCTCGCCACCCCGATGCTCATGGTCTTGATCGTCATCGGCTTCACGGACATCCTGTTCGCGCTCGACTCGATCCCGGCGATCTACGGCCTCACCTCCGAGCCCTACCTGGTCTTCACCGCCAACGCCTTTGCCCTGATGGGTCTGCGTCAGCTGTTCTTCCTCATCGGTGGGCTGCTCGATCGTCTGGTGTACCTGTCCATCGGCCTGTCGATCATCCTCGCGTTCATCGGCGTCAAGCTGGTGCTGCACGCCCTGCACGAGAACACCCTGTCGTTCATCAACGGAGGCGAGCATGTGGCCGTCCCCGAGATCTCGACCGGGTTGTCGTTGTCGGTGATCCTCGGCGTCCTGGTGATCACGACGGTGGCGAGCCTCATCAAGAGCCGCGGGGCGGCCAAGACGCCGCAGGTCGACTCCGCCGATGACTCGACCGATGCCCCGGTGCCGAAGTCGAAGGACGTCTGACCGCTCCGACCCCGACCGGCGGGTGGACGTGGGATCAGGCCGGGAACGGCCCGAACACCTGCGTCCACTCGTCGATGCGGATGGCATCGACGGCCTGATGTGCCTGGAACGGGTCGTTCGCCAGGAACGCCTCGGCTGCCTCGAGGTCGGCTGCCCGGATGACGATGAGTGCGCCCGAGCCGTCGGGGTAGGGGCCGGCGATCAGCACGTTGCCGGCCGAGTGCTCCTCGGCGAGCCACTCGCGGTGCAGCGGCCGGTGCTGATCGCGCAGCGCTGCCTTGGCGGGGCGGTAGGTGTACTGCACGGCGAAGAACGGCATTGTCACTCCTGCTCGATGGTTGCCAGCATCCTGGTGTTGCCCAGGGTGTTGGGTTTGACATAGCTGAGGTCGAGGAACTCCGCGACGCCGGTGTCGTAGGACCGGCACATCTCCTCGAAGACCTCCCGCGTGACGGGAGTGCCCTGGATCTCGACGAAGCCGTGCCGCCCGAAGAAGGCCGTCTCGAAAGTCAGCACGAAGACACGGGAGAGCTGGAGATCGCGCGCGACCGCCATGAGGCGGTCGACGAGGAGGTGGCCGACGCCCCGCCCGGCGTGCGCGCTGTCGACGGCGACGGTGCGGACCTCGCCGAGATCGGCCCAGAGCACGTGCAGCGCACCGCAACCGACGACCACCCCGCCGACGTCGGCGACCCAGAACTCCTGGACGGACTCGTAGAGCGTGACGAGATTCTTCTCCAGGAGGATCTTGCCGGCGTACTGATCGATCAGTTCCTTGATCCGCGGGACGTCGGAGGTGCGCGCACGACGGATGACGACGTGTTCGGCGGGGGACATGGGAAATCACCTTAGTCCTGTCCGCCGCGGGCGCTCGTCGGCGCGACGCGGACCGCGTCGTCGGCACCGACGCGTGCGCGCTGGGCCGACCTGTGCACCGCGTCCCCGGGGCCTGCCGATACCCTGATGGGCGTGTACATGAGAACCGCCCTGAACTGCGGCACGACGCCGCGATCGGGGGCGGGTTCATGACCGACCGGATCAGGCGGGCCGTCGACGAGAAGGGTATCGCCAACGTCGGCCGCGGGCCCGATCACATCACCGACCCGGTCGACCCGGTTCCGGTGGTCAACATCGCCAACGCGCTCACGGTGTTCCGGATCATCCTGGTCCCGGTGTTCCTCGTGGCGCTGTTCATGGATTCCGGCGAGTCGACGCTGTGGCGCGCGGTCGCGACGATCGTCTTCGGCGTCGCCGCGCTGACCGACCGCTACGACGGGATGATCGCCCGACAGCGTGGCCTGATCACCGACTTCGGGAAGCTGGCCGACCCGATCGCGGACAAGGCACTCATCGGCGGCGCGCTCGTCGGACTCTCGACGCTCGGCATCTTGCCGTGGTGGGTGACCGTGGTGATCGTGGCGCGCGAGTTGTGGGTGACCGCGCTGCGCTTCTGGGTGTTGCGGCACAAGGTGATCCCGGCCAGCCGGGGCGGCAAACTGAAGACCCTGCTGCAGGCGCTGGCCATCGGCCTCTATCTGCTCCCGCTGGGCGGCCCGTGGCAACTCGCCGCCGACATCCTCATGGGACTCGCGGTCGTGGTGACCATCTACACCGGGCTCGACTACACCTGGCAGGCGATCAAGGTCCGGTCCGACAGCGCTGATCGGCGACCCCGACCGTCTGAGCCGCCTCGACGTCCTGTGGGAGGAACCGGCGGCGGTCGCTGAGTTCGACTATCGTCGACCAGACGGTACTGCGAAGGCCCAGCGGTGTCGCGGGAACTCGTCGACGCCGCGGAGCGTTGGGTAGGGAAGCAGACGCGCCGCCGTGAGGTGGGCGCGGCGAGATGTGCAGTAGGGAGGAGACTCGATGGCGAAGCTCTTACGCGAGGCGCTCGGCGACAGCCTGCGTCGGGTCCGCACGCAGCAGGGCCGAACCTTGCGCGAGGTGTCCACCGGAGCGCGAGTGAGCCTGGGGTACCTCTCGGAAGTCGAGCGCGGCCAGAAGGAGGCGTCGAGCGAACTGCTCGCCGCGATCTGCGACGCTCTCGACGTGGAGATCGCCGACCTGCTCCTCGACGTCGGCAGTGCGATGCGTCCGGCGGGTGCCGAACCGGTCGTGGTCGGTGCCGAGCCGATGGGCGAGGCCACCGGGGTGGACGCGGTCGAAGCCGGACTCACCGCCACGAAGGTCGTCATCCCCGCTCCGGCCGGCAGGCGCGACGCCACGGCTCTCGCGGCTGCCTGACCCCCGACCCGTCCGAAGGACGCCGGTTGCACCATCCGAACGACGACACCGATTCAACGGGGACTCACAGACGCTAGATTGGTCACCAGAGTTCTCAGACCCCGGAATGGAGTACGACGAGCATGGCGAACCCGTTCGTGAAGTTGTGGCGCTACCTCTCAGCACTCGGCAACGCGAAGATCGACGAGCACGCTGACCCGAAGGTGCAGATCCAGCAGGCGATCGAGGACGCCCAGCGTCAGCATCAGGCGTTGTCGCAGCAGGCGGCATCGGTGATCGGCAACCAGCGCCAGCTCGAGATGAAGCTGAACCGGCAGCTCGAGGACATCGAACGGTTGCAGGCCAACACGCGGCAGGCACTGACTCTTGCCGACCAGGCCGCCGCCGCGGGCGACACCCAGAAGGCGACCGAGTACACCAACGCCGCCGAGGCGTTCGCGGCCCAGCTGGTGACCGCCGAGCAGAGCGTGGAAGACCTCAAGTCGCTGCACGATCAGTCGCTGCAGGCCGCGGATCAGGCCAAGAAGGCCGTCGAGCGCAACGCGATGATCCTGCAGCAGAAGCTGTCCGAGCGTTCGAAGCTGCTCAGCCAGCTCGAGCAGGCGAAGATGCAGGAGCAGGTCTCGGCCTCGCTCAACCAGATGAGCGAACTGTCGGTGCCCGGCAACACGCCGAGCCTCGATCAGGTTCGCGACAAGATCGAGCGGCGCTACGCGAACGCGCTCGGCTCGGCCGAACTCGCCAAGAACTCCGTCCAGGGTCGCATGCAGGAGGTCGAGCAGGCCGGGGTCCAGATGGCCGGGCACTCCCGCCTCGAACAGATCCGCGCCAGCATGCGCGGTGACGCGCTGCCCTCCGCCGGTGCCACCGCACCCGGCCTGCAGAAGCCCGCGACCCAGGCCGCGCCGCCGACCACCGAACCACCCCAGCAGAACTGACGCATCCCGGACGCGCGCACGGTGAACCCGTGCGCGTCGCGATAGTCGCCGGTTCCGATGCCGGGCACGCATTCCCGGCCTTCGCACTGGCCGAACGGTTCCGCGCGGCCGGCGATGCGCCGACCGTGTTCACCTCCCTCGGATGGTCGGATGCCGCGCGACGCCGGGGCATCGACATCGCCGATCTCCCCGGATTACGTGCGGAGGACTCCGACGACGACACCGACGCGGGCGCCAAGCTGAGCGTCCGCGCCGCGCGCATGGCCCGGCAACTGGTCGAACCACTGCGTGCGACAGGCACCGAGGTCGTCATCTCCGACGTCATCACGGTCGGCGGCGGCTGGGCGGCCCAGCTGTGTGGCCTGCCGTGGATCGAGCTGTCGCCGCACCCGCTGTACCGGCCGTCCCGGGGACTCCCGCCGATCGGTTCCGGACTCGAACCGGGCCGCGGCGTCGGCGGTCGGCTGCGGGACACGCTGATGCGGGCCGCCACCGCATCCTCGATCCGGCAGGGCGAACGGCAGCGCCGTATCGCCCGTCGTTCCATCGGACTGGGCGAGCTCGACGCGGAACCGTCGGCGCGTCTGATCGCCACCCTGCCCGGGCTCGAGGTGTCGCGTCCGGACTGGCCGGCGGACGCCCATCTCATCGGCCCGCTGGTGTGGGAGCCGACCGACGAGCTCTTCTCCGTACCACCCGGCGACGGCGACAGTCCTCTCGTCGTCGTCGCACCGTCGACCGCGCACACCGGTGCCGCCGACATGCTCGGCGTGGCGCTCGACGCGCTGTCGCCGGGGTCGCTGGGCCGGACGGTTCGGGTGGTGGTCTCCGGGCTGCGGAGCCCCGCCGACGCCGATCTCGCGCGGTTCGACGGTGAGCTGATCACCGCCGGGCCGGGCAGGCAGGACGAGGTGCTCACGCACGCGGATGTGCTGATCTGCGGCTCCGGGCACGGGATCCTCGCCAAGGCGATGCTGGCCTCGGTGCCGGTCGTGGCAGTGCCCGGCGGGGGCGATCAGTGGGAGCTCGCCACTCGTATCCGACGTGCCGGCGCGGGCCGGGTGGTGCGCCCGGTCACCACGGCCGCCGTCGCCGAGGCCGTGCGCGCGGTGCTCGACGATCCGGCGCATGCACGTGCGGCGGGTGTGATCGGGGACTCGGTGACCGACGTCGTCGACCCGGTGGCGGTCGCGCGCCGCGTCGTGGGGTCGTCACCTAGGCTGGACCCGTGCGTCTGACCGAGTTCACCGAGCTGATGACCGCCGAATTCGGTGTGCCCTCGGCGGATTCGATCCTGACCGATCACATCCTGATCGATGTCGGCGGACGCACCGGCGCCCAGGCGATCGACGACGGGGTCGACCCGCGCGACGTCTGGATCGCGATCTGCCGCGACTTCGACGTGCCGCGCCATCGCTGGTGACACGCCCCGCGTGTCACACTTGCCATCGAACAGGTGTTCGTCCATTCTGGTGGCCAGAGGTGAACATCAGACGGAACCGCACGGGCCGCGTCTGCGTCTGAAGAGTTGTCGGACCCACCGGCTACCTTCATCCCATGAACGCCCGGACCGCACAGACCGCCCGCCGGAAATCCGGCTCACAACCGAGGAGAACTCCCATGGCACCTGCGCCCCAAGACCGCGAGAAGGCTCTCGACCTCGCCCTCGCGCAGATCGACAAGAATTTCGGCAAGGGCTCGGTGATGCGGCTCGGCGAGGAGACCCGTCAGCCGATCGAGATCATCCCCACCGGATCGATCGCCCTCGACGTCGCCCTCGGTATCGGCGGGCTGCCCCGCGGCCGCGTCGTGGAGATCTACGGTCCGGAGTCCTCGGGTAAGACGACCGTCGCCCTGCACGCGGTGGCCAATGCTCAGGCGCAGGGCGGCATCGCCGCGTTCATCGACGCCGAGCACGCACTCGATCCCGACTACGCCGCCAAGCTCGGCGTCGACACCGACGCGCTCCTGGTGTCCCAGCCCGACACCGGTGAGCAGGCGCTCGAGATCGCGGACATGCTGATCCGTTCCGGCGCGCTCGACATCCTGGTCATCGACTCGGTGGCCGCGCTGGTCCCGAAGGCCGAGATCGAGGGCGAGATGGGCGACAGCCACGTCGGTCTGCAGGCCCGTCTGATGAGCCAGGCGCTGCGCAAGATGACTTCCGCGCTGAGCCAGTCGAAGACCACCGCGATCTTCATCAACCAGCTGCGCGAGAAGATCGGCGTCATGTTCGGTTCGCCCGAGACCACCACGGGCGGAAAGGCATTGAAGTTCTACTCCTCGGTGCGCCTCGATGTCCGTCGGATCGAGACCCTGAAGGACGGAACCGAGGCGGTCGGAAACCGCACGCGCGTGAAGGTCGTCAAGAACAAGGTCGCGCCGCCGTTCAAGCAGGCCGAGTTCGACATCCTCTACGGCCAGGGCATCAGCAAGGAGGGTTCGCTGATCGACATGGGCGTCGCGGAGGGCTTCATCCGCAAGTCCGGCTCGTGGTTCACCTACGAGGGCGATCAGCTCGGCCAGGGCAAGGAGAACGCCCGTAAGTTCCTGCTCGAGAACATCGACATCCGCGACGAGATCGAGAAGAAGATCAAAGAAAAGCTGGGCATCGGCGCCACAGTCGACGCCGATGACATCGCCCCGGCTCCGGTGGAGTTCTGAGGCAGGTCTTGAGCGAGGCATCGGACCCCGAGCAGACGCGCAGGCGTCGGGACAGCGATCCCGACCGCAAGGGACCCAGCGCATGGGACTCGGCACTGCGGCTGCTCGGGGTCCGTGCGCGTTCTCGCAACGAGATGCGGGAACGGTTGATGCGCAAGGGTTTCGAGGCCGACGTCGTCGATGAGGTGATGGCCCGCCTGGAGCGGCACAACCTGCTCGACGACGAGGAGTTCGCCTCCGAGTGGGTGCGGTCCCGTCACCTCAACTCCGGCAAGGGACGTCTGGCGTTACGGCACGAGCTGCGCACCAAGGGCGTCGACGAATCGATCATCTCCGAGGCGCTCGCCGACATCGACCCCGACGATGAACGGACCATCGCGTCCGGGCTGGTGGCCCGCAAACTCACGCCCTCGGTCGTCGACCGCATCGGTGATGATCGCGCCGAACGCGACAAGGCCATGCGCCGGCTCGTCGGGATGCTGGTGCGGCGCGGCTACTCCCAGTCCCTCGCCTTCGAGGTCGTCGGGGAGGCGCTCAGCGCGCTACGCAGCGGCTGAGCGCCTCGGGTCACCTACCGGTCGGCAGGTTCTCCGACGCGGCGAGTTCCGTCGCCTCCGGGTCCGCGGTCGGTCCGGACGATCGGCGCCCCTGCCGAAGCCGGCGTTCGAGAGCGGTGGCGAAGGTCGAGAGCCCGAAGTTGATCAGGATCATGATGATGGCGACGACGATCAGCGCGGGGATGTAGTTGCCGTAGCGCGATGCCGAGAGCAGGCCGCTGCGCACCACCTCGGAGTACCCGATGATGTAGCCCAGTGCGCTGTCCTTCAACGCCACGACCATCTGCGAGATCAGGGCAGGCATCATCGCGGTGATCGCCTGTGGCAGAAGGACGATACGCATCATCTGGCTCTTGCGCAGACCCAGCGCCATCGACGCCTCGGTCTGTCCCTTGGGCAGCGAGTTGATACCCGACCGCAGGATCTCGGCCATGACCGACCCGTTGTACAGGGTGAGGCCGGTGACCACGGCCGCGAATGCCAGTGCCGACGACGGGAAGATGCCGTAGATGGCGAACAGGAACCAGGTGAACACCATCAGGATCAGCACCGGGATGGCGCGGAAGACCTCGACGAACAACCCCGCGAGGGTCCGCACCCACAGATGGTCGGAGAGCCGGCCGATGCCGAGGACGGCACCGAGCAGCAGCGACAGCACGATGGACACCGCTGCGGCCGCCAGGGTTCGCCACAGTCCCGGCAGGATGTAACCGGTCCAGGTGCTCCAGGTGACGAACGGCGACCACTTCTCCGCGGTGAACTGTTCGTTGGCGGCGAGGACGGCGATCACATAGATCGCGATCGCGGCCAGAATCGCGAGAAAGCCGATGGCCAGCAGGCGATTTCGAGCCCGGGCGCGTGGCCCCGGGACGTCGTAGAGGACGCTCGAGTCGGCGCTCATCGTTTCACCGCCAGTCGCTTGGCGAGGTAGCCGAAGACGGCACCCTCGCTGAGTGTGATGATCATGAATCCGACCGCGATGACGCCGAAGATGACGAACAGCTGATCGGAGTAGGTCTCGATCTCGGTCTTCATCAGCGCCGCCGCCTCGGCGACGCCGATCACCGACGCGACCGTGGTGTTCTTGGTGAGCGCGATCAGGACGCTGCCCAGCGGGCCGATCACCGACCGGATCGCCTGCGGCAGCACGATGATCCCGAAGACCTGGGTGAACGACAGACCGAGGGACCGAGCGGCTTCGGCCTGGCCGAGCGGGACCGTGTTGAAGCCCGACCGCAATGTCTCACAGACGAACGTCGAGGTGTACAGGACGAAGGCCAGCACGGCGAGCCAGAAGTTGTTCGACTCGATCGTCGGCGCGAACGTGAGTCCCAGGTTCTGGTACAGGCCGATCGCACAGAACAACACCACCAGTGTCAGCGGTGTGTTGCGGACGATGTTCACATAGACCTCGGCGAACCCGCGCATCACCGGCACGGGGGAGACCCGCATGGCCGCGAGGATCGTGCCCCAGACCAGCGAGCCGATCGCCGAGTAGAAGGTCAGCTGGATGGTCACCCAGAAGGCGGGCCACAGCTCTGGACCCATGCTCTCCCACAGAGAGACGTCATTCATCGGTTGCTCCGTCGTTCACTGGAGCCCGGGCGGGCACGGTGTGGAGGGCGAGTCGAGGAAGTCGAGGTCGCCGGGGTCGGGCAGGTACGGGAACTTCGAGTCCGGCCGGTCCGCGCGGGCGATGATCTCGTCCACGTACGGGTTGCCGAGTGCCTTGCGCAGCGCGGCGTTCCACGCGGACTCGCCGTCGACCGCAGGCGCGAGCATGGCGTCGAGAGCCTTGTTCACGGCCTCCTGGGACGCGGTGTCGTCCAGGGCGAGCCCCACGCCGTAGCGCTCGGTCGAGAACGGGCTGCCCGCGGTCTTCAGGGCATCCTTGACGCAGGCGTCCTTGAGGTAGGTCATCTCGACGAGCTTGAACTCGCCCTCCCAGAAGTTGGAGTAACCGGCCAGGATCGCCTCATCGGTGGTCACCGCGTCGACCTTGTCGCGGCGCAGCGCCTCGACGCACGCCGAATAGGAGTCGTATTCCTGCAACTGGACCGCGGGCAGCTGTGCCTTCACGTTCTGCGCCGGCGTCGAGCCGGTCACCGAACAGAGCTTCTTGCCCTTGTCGAGGTCGGCGAGCTGGTCGATCGAGGTGTCGTCGGCGCGCACCATCAGACCCTGGTAGGTGACGAGATACGGGCCGCCGAAGGACACCTTCTTCGAGCGGGCGGCGTTGATCGAGTACGTCGCCGCGATCAGGTCGACCTCGCCGTTGTCGATCATCGCCTCGCGTCGTGCCGACGGCGTCTCGCGCCAGGTGACCTCCGGATGGGGGACACCGAGGTCGTCGGCGATGTGGTTGACGACATACCGCGACACCGAGGCGTCGAATCCCTCGACGTTGCCGTCCGGTTCGTACAGACCGAGACCCGGCTGATCGAACTTCACGCCCAGCACGACCGAGCCCTCGCGGATGGAGTCGAGCAGGTTGCGGGGTTCGGTGCTGCCACACGCCGACAGCACGGTGGCGAGCAGCGCGCCGACTGCCAGGATCAACCCGGCCGTGCGTACCTGTCTCATGTCAGTGCCCCAGGATCTTGCCGAGGAAGTCCCGGGCGCGATCGGTCGAGGGATTGCTGAAGAAGGTCTCCGGGTCGGAGTCCTCGATGATCGCCCCGTCGGCCATGAAGATGATGCGGTCGGCGGCCTTGCGCGCGAAGCCCATCTCGTGGGTCACCACCACCATCGTCATGCCCTCTTTCGCGAGGGACACCATCACGTCGAGCACCTCGTTGACCATCTCCGGGTCGAGCGCGGAGGTCGGCTCGTCGAACAGCATGATCTTGGGGTCCATCGCCAGCGAGCGGGCGATCGCCACCCGCTGCTGCTGGCCGCCGGAGAGCTGGGCGGGATACTTGTCCTTCTGACTGGCGATGCCGACCCGCTCGAGCAGTTCGAGCGCGCGCTTGCCGGCCTCGTCCTTGCTCTTCTTGCGCACCTTGATCGGTGCGAGGGTGACGTTGTCGAGAATCGTCTTGTGCGAGAAGAGGTTGAAGGACTGGAAGACCATGCCGACATCGGCTCGGAGCCGGGCGAGATCCTTGCCCTCGGCGGGCAGGACCTCACCCTCGACGAGGATCTCACCGCCGTCGATCGGCTCGAGGCGGTTGATCGTGCGGCAGAGGGTGGACTTGCCCGACCCGGAGGGTCCGAGGACCACCACGACCTGACCGGCGGGGACCTCGAGATCGATGTCCTTGAGGACGTGCAACGACCCGAAGTGCTTCTGCACCCCGCGCATCGTGATCATCGGCTCGGACCCAGGGTCCGCGGACTTCCTCGGCGAAATGGTCATTGCCGAACCCTATCCGCCGACCTGCGTACGGGTGTCCTGTGGGAGTCGATTTGCCTGCGCCCCGTACCCTCGTAAGGGTGAGTATCGAGTTGTCGGATCGGCCTGAGCAGGCAGCACCCGCCGCGCGTAGCTATCAGGTTCGCACCTACGGCTGCCAGATGAACGTCCACGATTCCGAGCGGATCGCCGGTCTCCTCGAGGACGCGGGGTACGTGCGCGCCGCCGAGGACGACGCCGCCGATCTCGTCGTCTTCAACACCTGCGCGATCCGCGAGAACGCCGACAACAAGCTGTACGGCAACCTGTCTCATCTCGCGCCGGTCAAGTCGGACCGGCCGGGCATGCAGATCGCCGTCGGTGGATGCCTCGCCCAGAAGGACAAGGACACCGTGCTGTCGCGGGCGCCGTGGGTCGACGTCGTGTTCGGCACGCACAACATCGGATCGCTGCCCGCGCTGCTCGATCGTGCCCGCCACAACGACGCCGCCCAGGTCGAGATCCTCGATGCGCTCGAGCGGTTCCCGTCGACCCTTCCGGCCAAGCGGGACTCCGCCTACTCGGGCTGGGTGTCGGTGTCGGTCGGGTGCAACAACACCTGCACGTTCTGCATCGTGCCGTCGCTGCGTGGCAAGGAGGTCGACCGCCGGCCGGGTGAGGTGCTCGCCGAGGTGCAGGCCCTCGTCGACCAGGGCGTCGTCGAGGTGACCCTGCTCGGCCAGAACGTGAATGCCTACGGCATGTCCTTCGCCGACCCCGACCAGCCCCGCAATCGCGGTGCCTTCGCCGAGCTGCTGCGCGCGTGCGGTGACATCGAGGGGCTCGAACGCGTCCGGTTCACCTCCCCACATCCCGCCGAGTTCACCGACGATGTGATCGAGGCGATGGCGCAGACGCCGAACGTGTGTCCGCAACTGCACATGCCGCTGCAGTCCGGGTCGGATCGGATCCTGCGTGCGATGCGCCGCAGCTACCGGCAGACGAAGTTCCTGGGCATCCTCGACAAGGTCCGCGAGGCCATGCCGCATGCGGCGATCACGACCGACATCATCGTCGGGTTCCCCGGCGAGACCGAGGAGGACTTCCAGGCCACCCTCGACGTCGTGGAGCGGGCCCGCTTCTCGAGTGCGTTCACCTTCCAGTACTCGCCTCGCCCCGGCACCCCCGCCGCGACGATGGCCGACCAGGTCCCGCCCGACGTGGTCGCCGACCGCTACCGCAGGCTCATCGCGTTGCAGGAGCGGATCTGCCTGGCGGAGAACGAGGCACTGGTCGGGACCGAGGTGGAGTTGCTCGTCGTCGCCGACGAGGGGCGCAAGTCGGCGAAGACACAGCGCATGACCGGCAGGGCCCGCGACGGCCGGCTGGTGCACTTCGCACCTGGCACGGCGTCGGGCATCCGCCCCGGCGACATCGTGCACACGCAACTCACCGCGGCCGCGCCGCACCATCTGATCGCCGATTCAGGCGTCCTCGCGCATCGCCGGACCCGCGCAGGTGACGCGCACGAACAGAGCCGCACCCCTACCACCGCGCCCGTCGGCGTCGGGCTCGGACTGCCGGGGGTCGGTGCCCCCGCTCCGGTGCCGGCCGACGCCGGTTGCGGCAGTGCCTGTGGCAGCTGACCATCATTTCGAAGTGAGGCGATGACCATGTCCGACCCCGATAAGAAGCCCGAGCCCGAGAGCATCTCCGGCCCCGAGAACAAGGCCGACACCGAGAAGTCGACGTTCGCGGAGTACGAGAGCGACCTGCGCAAGGCCGAACGCCGGGTGGCCGGCGAGATCGATCCGGGAGCACGGGCGGTCGTCGTCGCCGTGGCCGTCGTCCTCGCCATGGTGTCGATGGTGTTGCCGCACACCGGATCGGTCACCGGCCTCGACGTCCTCACCTTCACGCCCGAGGCGGCCGCCGAGCGCGTCACGATCGTGTCGAGGATCTTCGTCTACCTGGTGACGATCTTCGGAATCGTCGTCTCGATGCTCGCGCTGCTGACCCGGCGCTGGTTCCTGGCCTGGATCGCCCTGTGCGGGTGCGCCATCGCGTGCGTCGCCGGGATGCTGGCGTGGTGGTCGCGCAACACCCCGGGCGTCGGCGGCATCGAGCCGCCGTCGGGCGTCGGCATCGGTCTCGTGCTGGGCTGGATCGCGGTCTTCGTGCTCACGTTCCACTGGTCGCGCGTGGTGTGGGCCCGGAGCTCCTACCAGCTCGCGCTCGAGGACGAACGGCGTCGCCAGGCCGCCGAGCAGGAGGCCTACGCCGCGGCGCTCTACCACAAGAAGCCACACCAGCCCTGACCCGGCGAACGCCGGTCCGGCTCAGCGGTCGGTGACGGCGTTCTCCGCGGCGTCGGCCCACTCGCGCCACTGCGCCGCCTGGTCGCGTAGCTTCGCGGCGTCGCGGTCCTTGCCGCGTTCGGCGGCCTTGCGTGCCTGGTCCTCGAGCTGAGCGGCGCGGTCGGCGAACTGCGCCGCACGCGCCAGCGCCTCGGGATCGGTGCGCTGCCACTGCGCGTCCTCGGCGTCGCGGATGCGCTTCTCCAGCGCCCGCGCACGGGCCTCGAGGCTGTGCATCTGGTCACGTGGGACCTTGCCGAGTTCGTCCCACTGGTCGCGGAACGACCGGAACTCGCGCCGGGCGGCGTCGAGGTCGGCAGCCGGGTCGATGGCCTTCTCGGCGGCGTCGAGCAGCGCGATCTTGGCGGTCGCATTCGCGCTGAACTCCGCGTCGCGTTCCGACGACGCCGCGTTGCGAGCTCCGAAGAACACGTCCTGGGCGGCCTTGAACCGCTGCCACAGTGCCTCGTCGGTGTCGCGCGGTGCGCGGCCGGAGGCCTTCCACTCGGCGAGCAATTCCCGGAACTTCGCCGAGGTCGGACCCCAGTCGGTCGAGCCGGACAGTTCCTCGGCTCGCGCGATCAGCGCCTCCTTGCGTTCCTTCGCACCGGCGCGCTCCCGATCGAGTTCGGCGAAATGCGCACCGCGCCGGCGGTTGAAGGCGTCGCGCGCCTTCGCATAGCGCTTCCACAGCGCGTCGTCGGTCTTGCGGTCGACGCCCTTGATCGACTTCCACTCGTCGAGGATCTCGCGCAGGCGGTCGCCGGCACTCTTCCAGTTGGTCGCGTCGGCGCCGATCTGTTCGGCCTCGGTGGCGAGGACTTCCTTGCGGGCGACGGCATCGGCCCGGGTCTTCTCGCGTTCGGCGCGGATCGTCTCGGCCACCTCATCGGCGCTGCCGACGATGGCCTCGAGCCGGCGCTGCAGCGCGGCGACGTCACCGATGACGTGCGCGTTGGGCAGCCCTTCGAGCAGGTGCTTGGCGGCGCCCTGCGCCTTGCGCGGATCGCCCGACCGTGCGGTGAGCCGTTCCTCGAGGATTTCGACCTCGGTGGCGAGATCGTCGAACCGGCGTCCGAAGTGCGCGAGTCCCTCTTCGACCGTGCCGGCCTGCCACGAACCGATCTCACGTTCCCCGTCGTCGGTCTTCAGCCACACGACACCCGATTCGTCGATCCGGCCGAAGCGGTGCGGATCGGCGGTGACGAGGTGCGTGACGACCGGCTCTGACGCGACGCCCGGTCGCGGACCGGGTTTGGGGCGCGGACCGGGTTTCGGTGAGGGCGGCGGTGCGCTCTGGCTTGTCGGCTGGCTTGCCGACGTTGCCTCCGTATCGGGTGACGTTCCGGTCGGGGCTGACGATTCGGTCGCGGGTGCCGATTCGGTCGGGTTGGTCATCTGCACGTGTCCTGCCGCTCTGTGGTGCCGCGCGTCACGGCTGCCGGTCGCTGGAGTCGATCCTCGCTGGGCATCCGATGCCCCGCGATCGCCGACGAGTACCGTTCCATTCAAGCAGTTCAGGCCCGTCGATGTGGCGTCCGTGCCGAGTTTGTGGGTCGCGGAGCGAGCGGGCCGAAAGTTCCGGCGCCGGGAGCGGAGCGAGCGGGCCGAGTGTCACGGCGCCGGGAGCGGAGCGAGCGGGCCGAGTGTTCTCGACTAGCGTCGTGGTGTGCTTGTGGCCGTCGTCTTCGTTCCGAGTGCTCCGCTGCTCGTTCCCGAATTGGCCGGTCCGGCCGCGTCCGACACCGAACCGGTGCGTCGGGCCGTGCTCGACGCGGTCGCAGGCGTGGGCGAGCTCGGTGTCGACCGATGGGTGGCTCTGGGGACCGCCGACGAGGCGACCCCCGGCAGCGTCGGCGAGCCGGTGCGAGGGACCTTTGCGCGTTTCGGTGTCGACATCCCCGTCATCACGGACACCGAAGCCACAACGGAAACGGCGGTCGACGGCGCGACGCGCCGGATGAGCCTGTCGGTCCTCATCGCCGGCTGGGTCGCCCAGCGGATGTCACTCGGCCCGCTGCGCGTGTGCAGCGTCGGGTCGACGACGCCGCCCGCGGACTGCGTGGCGCTGGGTACGGAACTGTCCGCGCGCCTCGACGACGCGACCGAGCGGGTCGGGGTCCTCGTGGTGGGTGACGGATCGACCGCGCTGACGGACAAGGCCCCCGGCGGGGGTCGTCGGGAATCCGCCGTGGAGCTGAACGACGCGGTCGTCGTCGCGCTCGCTTCGGCGGACACGACTGCGCTGGCGGCGCTCGATCCGCAGGAGTGCGATGCCGAGGGCGTCGGTGGCCGGGTCGCGTGGCAGGTGGCGGCCGGGCTCGTCGCTGACCGGCCGGTCCGGGCGGAGCTCGACTTCGCCGACGCGCCCTTCGGGGTCGGGTACGTGGTCGCGAGGTGGACCGTCGAGAACGGCAAGCGCCGGTGAGTACGCCGCCCGTGCCCATCGCGGTCGTCGGCCCCACGGCCGGTGGCAAGTCCGACCTGGCCCTCGACCTGGCCGAACGGCTCGGCGGGGAGATCGTCAACATCGACGCCATGCAGCAGTACCGCGGTATGGACGTCGGGACCGCCAAGCTCCCGCCCGGTGAGCGCCGCGGCATCCCGCACCATCAGCTCGATGTGCTCGACGTGACCGAGGTGGCGACCGTCGCGCGCTATCAGGAGGCCGCACGCGCCGACGTCGACCGGTTGCGCGCCGCGGGGCGGGTTCCGGTGATCGTCGGCGGATCGATGATGTACGTCCAGGGACTCCTCGACGACTGGCAGTTCCCGGCGACCGACCCCGAGGTCCGCCGACGCTACGAGGACATGCTCGACGAGCGGGGAGTGGGCGCGATGCACCGGTTGCTCGCCTCGGTCGACCCGGCCGCTGCGGCGACCATCCTCGACACCGACGCTCGCCGTATCGTGCGGGCGCTCGAGGTGGTCGAGTTGACCGGTGCGCCCTTCTCCGCGTCACAGCCCGTGATCGGCGAGCCGCGCTGGGGCACGATCATCCTCGCCCTCGACCGGGACACCGAGGAACTCGACGACCGGATCCGGCGGCGCACTCGGGCGATGTTCGAGCAGGGCCTCGTCGACGAGGTGGAGGATCTCTGTTCCCGCGGTCTGCGGGAGGGACGCACCGCGTCCCAGGCCATCGGCTACAAGCAGGTGCTCGCGGCCCTCGACGGCGAGTACGACCTCGCGCAGGCCGAGGAACTGACGTTCATCGGCACCCGGCGGTATGTCCGTCGGCAGCGGTCGTGGTTCCGGCGCGATCATCGGGCCGTGTGGCTCGACGCCGCCGCACCCGACCTCCTCGACCGAGCGCTGCGTGTCGTCGACCCCGACGCCCCGTAGGCTGTTCAGCGTGACTTCCGCCCCGCAGAGCAGTGCGCGCGACGGCCTGCCTTTCGTCAAGGGCCATGGCACCCAGAACGATTTCGTGATCCTCGCCGACCCGGACGCCGCTCTCGCGCTCGACGCCGAGATGGTGGCCGCGCTGTGTGACCGGCAACGAGGGATCGGGGCCGACGGATTGCTGCGCGTCGCACGCTCGGATGCCCTGCTCGCCGCCGGCGTCCTCGACGCCCTGCCCGACGGGGTGTCGGCCGACGACTGGTTCATGGACTACCGCAACGGCGACGGCTCGGTGGCCGAGATGTGCGGCAACGGGGTACGCGTGTTCGCGCACTTCCTGCGAGCATCGGGACTCGTCGACACCGACACGTTCCCCGTCGGTTCCCGCGCGGGCGCCCGGGGAGTCACCATCCATTCGTTCGACGCGGTGCACGCCGAGGTCACGGTCGAGATGGGCGTGGCACGCCTGGACGGATCGTCGGTGGTCCGCATCGGCGACGACATCTATCCCGGCGCGATGGTCGACGTGGGCAACCCCCACCTGGCATGTGTCGTCGCGGACATGACCCCGGCCGACCTCGAGGCGGTCGACTTCGGCGCCGGCGTCACCATCGAGGCCGACGACTTCCCCCACGGCGCGAACGTCGAATTGCTGACCCCGCCCGTCGAGGGCCCCGATGGGGGTCTGAGCGCGCGGATGCGGGTCTTCGAGCGGGGCGTCGGCGAGACGCGCAGCTGTGGGACCGGGCTGGTCGCGGCGGCGCGGGCGGCGCTCGACGCCCGTGGCGCCGATGCGGGGGAACTGCGCATCGGCATCCCCGGCGGTGAGGTCACCGTGACGATCCGTCCCGACGGATCGACCCTGCGCGGACCGTCGATGCTCGTCGCCGACGGGGTGCTGCGGCCCGGCTGGGCGCGCTGAGCACGATATTCGCGTGCTCGTATCCGGGCGGACATGAGACCATGGACCGCGTATGACCGAATCACGAGAAGACATCATGACCGCAGCCGATCTCGGTGTCCGGGACACCGCGGATCCGACCGGTGCGGGTCCGACCGGTGCGGACCCGACCACCGGTGAACTCCAACTGTCCGAGCGTGCGTCTCTGCAACGCGTCGCGGGACTCTCCACCGAACTGACCGACGTCACCGAGGTCGAGTACCGGCAGCTCCGGCTGGAGCGGGTGGTCCTGGTCGGCGTGTGGACCGAGGGCAGCGCGGCTGCGGCGAAGGCCAACATGGCCGAGCTGGCCGCGCTCGCCGAAACAGCCGGCTCGCAGATCCTCGACGCGGTGATCCAGCGTCGGTCCAAACCCGATCCCGCCACCTACATCGGCAGTGGCAAGGCCGAGGAACTCCGCGAGATCGTCCTCGCGACCGGCGCCGACACCGTCGTCTGCGACGGTGAACTCACCCCCGCCCAGCTGAACGCGCTGGAGAAGGTGGTGAAGGTGAAGGTCATCGACCGCACCGCACTGATCCTCGACATCTTCGCCCAGCACGCGACGTCGCGGGAGGGCAAGGCGCAGGTCTCCCTCGCCCAGATGGAGTACATGCTCCCGCGGCTGCGCGGCTGGGGTGAATCGATGTCCCGGCAGGCCGGTGGCCGAGCGGGAAGCAACGGCGGTGTGGGCCTTCGCGGTCCCGGTGAGACCAAGATCGAGACCGATCGTCGCCGGATCCGGGAGCGGATGGCCAAACTGCGCCGCGAGATCCGCGGCATGAAGAAGGCCCGGACGACGAAACGTGCTGCGCGCAAGAGTGGTTCGATCCCGACGATCACCGTCGCCGGGTACACCAACGCCGGTAAGTCCAGTTTGGTCAACGCGATGACCGGTGCCGGGGTCCTCGTGCAGGACGCGTTGTTCGCGACCCTGGATCCCACCACGAGGCGCGCCACCCTCGACGACGGCCGCGCCGTCGTCTTCACCGACACCGTCGGGTTCGTCCGACATCTGCCCACGCAGCTCGTCGAGGCCTTCCGTTCGACCCTCGAGGAGGTCGTCGACGCGGACCTGCTGCTCCACGTGGTCGACGGCGCAGATGCCTTCCCGATGGCACAGATCTCGGCCGTCCGTCAGGTCATCAACGACATCGTCGCCGAGGAGGGCGTCACCGCGCCGCCGGAGTTGCTCGTCATCAACAAGATCGACGCCATCGACGGCAACCGCCTCACCGAGTTGCGCGGGGCGCTCGGCTCGGATGCGGTGTTCATCTCGGCCCGCACCGGTGAGGGACTGCCCGAACTCTTCGGGCGGGTACGCGAATTCGTCGGGCGCGAGGACGTGGAGATGACCATCGAGGTGCCGTTCGATCGCGGCGACGTCGTCTCTCGCGTCCACAGCGAGGGCGAGGTCATCTCCTCCGAGCACACCGAGGCCGGCACGACGATGAAGGTCCGCGTCCCGGCCGCATTCGCGGGCGAGATCGCGGACCTCCGGGTCTGAGGGCCCCGCCGTCCGGGTCTAGTCCGCGTCGAGGTCCTTCTCGACGAGGGTGACGATGGCGTCGAGCGTGGCCTGATCGTCGGCCGTCACGACGACCCGGGTGCCCTTCTCGGCTCCCAGCGTCATGATCATCAGCGCCGACCCCGCGTCGACCGGGTCGCCGCCCTCGAGGCCCAGCGTCACCGGGTTCCCGGCTTCGGCGACCGCCTCGGCGATGATCGTGGCGGGGCGGGCGTGGAGGCCGACGGCGGAGCCGACGGTGGCGGTGGTGCTGGGCATGGGAACTCCTTCGGGTGGGTTGGGGTGTCGCGTGCGGTGGGTTGTGGTGCGATCCGGTGCCGGGGTCCGACCCGGATGTCGCGGGGTCGTGTGAACGTGTCGTCGTGGCGTCAGGCGGCGACCGCCTCGAGTTCGTCGAAGGCGACGGCGTCGCGACTGCGGTGGACCTGCTTGGCCGCGATCACCAGGACGGCGGACAGGACGGTACCGGCGACGAGCGCGACGAGGAACAACACCCAGTTGTTCATCGCGAAGAAGACGAAGATGCCGCCGTGCGGGGCGCGGAGTTCGACGCCGAACGCCATGATCAGTGCGCCGCTGAGTGCGCCGCCGGCCATCATCGACGGGATGACGCGGAAGGGATCGACCGCCGCGAACGGGATGGCGCCCTCGGAGATGAAGGACGCGCCGAGAAGCCATGCGGCCTTGCCGTTCTCGCGCTCCGGTTCGGTGAACAGGCCGGGACGCAACACCGTGGCGAGGGCGAGCGCCAACGGGGGGACCATGCCGGCGCACATGACGGCGGCCATGATCTGGTACTGCGCGGTGCCTGCGGTCGCCGCGTCGGCGATGCCCGCGGTGGCGAACAGATAGGCGGTCTTGTTGACCGGTCCGCCGAGGTCGAAGCACATCATCAGGCCGAGCACGACGCCGAGGGCGATGGCTGATCCGCCGGACATGCTCTCGAGACCGCTGTTCATCTGCTCGGTCAGCCACGCGAGAGGTTTGCCCAAGACCATGTAGAGCAGTCCGCCGACGATCATGCTGCCGAACAGCGGGATGACCACGACCGGCATCAGGCCACGCGCCCACTGGGGCACCGGGGTTCGAGCGATCCACAAGCACACCACGCCGGCGATGAGACCGCCGATCAGTGCGCCGATGAAGCTGGCGCCGACCGCGAGCGAGACGATGCCGGCCACGAAACCGGGTGCGATGCCCGGGCGGTCGGCGATCGCGAAGGAGATGTAGCCCGCGAGCACCGGGACCGCCAGCCCCATGATCCCCGAGCCGATCGCGAAGCTCACCGCGCCCAGATACTGCAGGAGTCCGCCCGACGGCAGGTCCCAGAGGCTGTTGTTCAGCGCGATGAAGGCACCGTCGCTGAGGGTGCCGCCGTCGTCGAGGGTCGTGTTGGCGACCTCGTAACCGGCGAGGAGGAATCCGAGTGCGATGAGCAGGCCGCCGGCGGCGACGAACGGGATCATGTAGCTCACACCGGTCATCAGCGCTTGGCGCGTGCGGCCGGCGAGGCCGACACCTGATCCCGACGACTCGTCCCCGCCGGCGTCCGCGCCGTCGGCGGTGACCCGTGTCGCATTCGGGTTGCGTCCCGCCGCGACCGCCTCGGCGATCATCGCGTCGGGCTCGTTGATCGCGCGTTTCACCCCGGACGCGATGACGGGTTTGCCGCTGAACCGGTTGCGGCCCTTGACCCCGACGTCGGTGGCGAAGATGACCGCGTCGGCCGAGGCGATCACGTCCGGATCGAAAGCGGTCGTGGCCGAGGACCCCTGGGTCTCCACCGCGAACTCGACACCGGCCCGTTCGGCGGCGTACTTCAGTGCATCGGCGGCCATGTAGGTGTGGGCGATCCCGGTCGGACACGCGGTGATCGCGACGATCCGCGGCTTCGACGGTGACTGGTCCGGGGTCTGGTCCGAATCGCTACGTACCGGCGAGCTCTCGGCCTTCGCGGTCGACACCGCCGTGTCCGCGGTCGCCGGGGAAGCGGTTGCCGGGGCAGCCGGAGCCGGCGGCGCGGGATCGACGGCCTCGTTGACCAGCTCGATCACGCGCTCCTCGTTCTCCGCCGCGCGCAGCGAGGCCACGAAGTCGGGCCGGACGAGCGAGCGGGCCAGCGAGCTGAGGAGTTTCATGTGCGCGCTGGCACCACCTTCGGGGGCGGCGATGAGGAAGACCAGGTCGGCCGGCCCGTCCGGTGCGCCGAAGTCGACCTTGCGGGACAGTCGCGCCATGGCGAGACTGGCCGCGGTCACCGACGCGGTGCGGGCGTGCGGGATGGCGATGCCGCCGGGAAGTCCGGTCGCGGACTTGGCCTCCCGGTCGAGAGCGGCCCGCGCGAGATCGGCGGGATCGGTGGTCCGGCCGGCCGCGGCGAGCGCATCGGCCAGGGTCGTGATGACGGCGGCGGGATCGCCGCCGGCGTCGACGTCGAGACTCACCGTCTGTGCGGTGATGATCTGCTCGGTCATGGGATGTCCTTCGGTGAACGGGGTGGAACAGGGCGGGGGTATCGGGCGGGCGGTCCGGGTTACGGGATGTGGCGTCAGGTCATGCGGGCGGCTCCCGACAGTTCGGTCACCCGGACGCCGGGGAGGTCGAGGTGGTCGGGAGTCGGAGCCTGTGTTCCCGCCAGTGAGGCAGCCGCGGCGCCATACGCCACCGCAGACCGGAGGCACTCGGCGGGCGAGGCCCCGGTGCTCTGTGCGATGAGGAAACCGGCGAGCGAGGAGTCGCCCGCGCCGACGGTGCTGCGCGGGACGATCGGCGGAGGCGTCGCCGACCAGGCGCCCGACGCGGTGACCAGGACGGCGCCGGCGGACCCGAGCGTTGCCAGGACGTTGCCGCCGATCTCCTCCGCGATCGTGGTCGCGGCCTCCACCACGGGTCCGAGATCGTTGCGGGAGAGAGCGTCTCGGAGTATGGCCGGGTCGGCGCCGGTCAGCTCGGCGAGCTCGTCCTCGTTGGGTTTGATCAGGTCGACGCGACCGGCGACGACGGCACGGAGCGGAGCGCCGGAGGTGTCCACCGCGACCCGGCATCCGGCGAGGACGAGGTCGTCGGCGATCGAGCGGTACCAGTCATCGGGAACGCCGGGCGGCAGCGAGCCGCAGAGGGTGACCCAGTGCGCGGAGTCGGCGTGAGCGCGGACGAGTCCGACGAGTGCTTCGCGATCCTGCGTCGTCAGGGCGACGCCCGGCGCGTTGATCTTGGTGGTCGTCCCGTCCGACTCGGCGATGGTGATGTTGGAGCGGACCTCGCCGTCGACGGGCACCGCGTCGTAGGGGAGTCCGAGGTCGTCGAGTGCGGTGCGCAGCGGATCGCCCGACCGGGCGGGGAGCAGGGCACGGGTGGACAGACCGGCGGCCGCGACGACGCGGGACACGTTGACACCTTTGCCGCCGGGTTCGGTACGGACCACGCCGGCACGCTGCACCTCGCCGCGGGCGAGCGGTGCGCCGAGTTCGAGGGTGCGGTCGAGGCTCGGGTTCGCGGTGACCGTCACGATCATGCGATCACCACCTCGACGCCGCGCGCGGACAGGGCCGCCGAGAAGGCCGGGTCGATCCCGGAGTCGGTGATGAGGACGTCGACGTCGTCGAGCCCGGCGAACGAGGACAGATCTTCGCGGTCCATCTTCGAGCTGTCGGCGAGCACCACGACGCGTTGTGCGGCCGCCACCATCGCCGCCTTCACCGCCGCCTCGTCGGGGTCGGGGGTCGACAACCCGTGGGACTCGCTCAGACCGTTGGTGCCGAGGAACGCGGTGGTGACGCGCAACCGGCGGAGTGCGTCCACCGTCTCGACGCCCACGGTGGCCTGGGTGAGACCGCGGACGCGTCCGCCGAGAGCATGGAGGCCGTCGGGATGGGTGCCGGCCAGCAGACCGGCGATGGGCAGGCTGTTGGTGAACAGGGTGAGTCTCCGATCCGGCGCGGTGGCCTCGGCGGCGCGGTAGGTCGTGGTGCCGGCGTCGAAGAGCACGGAACCGCCGTCCGGCGGCAGGAAGCGGATCGCCGCGCGGCCGATCGCGGTCTTCTGTTCGATCTGGCTCGACTCGCGCTCGTCGATCCCGAGTTCGCCCAGAGCCCGCATGACCTCGGCGCGGACGGCACCTCCGTGGACACGCTGCAAATGCCCGGCACGCTCCAGAACGGCGAGGTCTCGACGGACGGTCTCGCTGGTGACGTCGAATTTCTCGGCGAGCGCGGCCACGGATGCCCGCCCCGCGACGCGCACCTCGTCGACGATCGCCTGTTGTCTCTCCTCGGCGTACACATCGCTCCGATCTGAAGGTTCCAGCCACCCCGCTTGTTGAGGCGTGTGGGATTGGATGTTGTAGTAATTGTGTTTACGCCTGTTTGTGTTGACAAGTCAAGCACTTTTTGTAACGGTGGTCACATCGATAGTCGAGTGAGAGGCAAGACGATGGCGCAGATCCTGACAGGGACCCCGGTGGTCGGCGGACTGGCGCACGGTCCGGCGCTGTGGCCGGGCGAGCGGCCCGATCACTCGCCGGAGACGCTCGGCGTCGGCGTGGAGATCCCCGAGGAGCGCCGCGCCGACGAGGTGACGCGCTTCGCCTCGGCTGCCGGGGCCGTCGCTGCGCGACTGCGCACGCGCGCCTCCCAGAACACCGGGGTGGCCGCGGAGGTGCTCGCGGCGACCGCGGGGCTGGCCGAGGACCGGGGATGGATCGGTTCCGCGACGGCGCTCATCACCAAGGGCGCCTCCGCCGAAGCCGCGGCCGTCGCGGCCACCGAGCAGTTCGCGGCGGTGTTCACCAAACTCGGCGGGCTGATGGCCGAGCGGGTCACCGATCTCAACGACGTCCGCGACCGCGTGCTCGCCGAACTGCTCGGCCTGCCCGAGCCGGGTGTGCCGACACCGCAGGTGCCGTCGGTGCTGCTCGCCGACGATCTTGCGCCCGCCGACACCGCCGGCCTCGACCCGGCGAGCACGATCGCGCTCGTCACCCGATTGGGCGGCCCCACCAGTCACACCGCGATCATCGCGCGGCAGCTGGGGATCCCATGCGTCGTCGCGGTCACTGATCTGGCCGAGATCGAGCCCGGCACAACCGTTCTCGTCGACGGAACAACCGGTCGCATCGAGGTCGAGCCCGATGCGGACACGGCCCGGGCACGCGTCGAGGAGGACCGGCGACGCGCCGAGGTCGTCGCCGGCTGGACGGGTCCGGGGCGCACCGCCGACGGCGTGGGTGTGTCAGTGCTCGCCAATGTCGCCGACGGATCGTCGGCACGGGCCGCGGCCGGACACCCCGTCGAGGGTGTCGGACTCTTCCGCACCGAACTCGCCTTCCTCGAACGCGCAGACGAACCGTCGGTGGACGAGCAGGCCGGGATCTACCGTGAGGTCCTCGGTGCTTTCGACGGGCGGAAGGTGGTGATACGCACCCTCGACGCCGGCTCGGACAAACCGCTCCGCTTCGTGACGCATCCCGACGAGTCCAATCCGGCGCTGGGGGTCCGTGGGGATCGAATCGCCCTGGCGCATCCCGAGATCCGCGCACATCAGCTCGACGCGATCGCGCTGGCCGCCGTCGGCTCGAAGGTCGCGCCGTGGGTCATGGCGCCGATGATCGCCTCGCCGGCGGAGGCGCGGGTGTTCGCCGCGGAGGTCCGGGGTCGGGGTCTGGTCGCGGGGGTCATGATCGAGGTGCCCGCGGCGGCGATCCTCGCCGAGGCCGTGCTCGCGGAGGTGGACTTCGTGTCCATCGGTACCAACGATCTGACGCAGTACACGATGGCGGCCGATCGGATGTCGGCCGATCTCGCCGGGCTGACCGACCCGTGGCAACCCGCCGTGCTCAGCCTGATCGCGGGTGTTGCCGCCGCGGGTGTCCGACAGGGAAAGCCGGTCGGGGTCTGCGGTGAGGCGGCCGCCGATCCGAATCTCGCCTGCGTCCTCGTGGGTCTCGGGGTGACCTCGCTGTCCAGTGCGCCCGCCGCGGCCGCCGCGGTGGGGGCCAGGCTCGGTGCGGTGACCACACAGGACTGCCGTGCTGCCGCCGACGCCGCGCTGGCCACGTCCGATCCTGCCGCGGCGCGCGAAGCGGCCGCGGCAGTGCTCGACCGTTCGGTCGGCGGAGAGGTCAGATTCGCCGCATCACGGTGACGACCTTGCCGAGGATCACGGCGTCGTTGCCCGGGATGGGATCGAACAGTTCGTTGTGCGGCATCAGCCACACGTTGGCGCCCTGACGCTTGAAGGTCTTCACCGTGGCCTCGCCGTCGATCATCGCCGCGACGATGTCGCCGTTGTCGGCGACGTTCTGCTGCCGGACCACCACCCAGTCGCCGTCACAGATGGCCGCGTCGATCATCGATTCGCCCACGACGCGCAGCAGGAACAGCGAGCCCTCGCCGACCAGCTCGCGAGGAAGCGGGAACACGTCCTCGACCGCCTCCTCGGCCAGGATCGGACCACCGGCCGCGATACGACCGAGGACCGGCACGAAGGTCGGCTCGGGTAGTTGACCGGCCGAGGGGGTCTCCGGCGACGGCGGCTCGCTCGGGGCGATGTTGACCGCGCGGGGCCGGTTCGCATCTCGCTTGAGCAGGCCCTTGCGTTCCAGCGTTCGCAGCTGGTGGGCGACCGACGATGTCGAGGCGAGCCCGACCTCGTCGCCGATCTCGCGGATGCTGGGCGGATAACCGCGCTCGCGAACCGAGCGGCGGATCACCTCCAGGACCCCGAGCTGTCGCGGGGTGAGTGAGGCCTCGGCGGCGGCGACGTCGATCGGGGCCTCGTCGTCGACTCCCCGCGCTCGGCCGCGCCTGTCGCCGGTGTCACTCATGTTCAGTTCCTCTCGTCTTCGGAACGTGCAGGTAGATGGCCCGTGGGATGTCCGGTGGGGATGTTCAGCCGGGTCCGAGCCTAGCGGAGTGCGACCCTCACCTCAAACATTTGTTCGATGTGTCGCGAGACTTTGTCGGTGCGCCGTGCTACAAATTCGAACATCAGTGCATCGAACACCTGATCGAAGTTCGAACACCGACAGCACCACACACCACACCAGAAGATCTCACCCAGAGGATCTCGCACCGAACACTCGGAGGGCACCATGCGCACCGACACTCTCGTCGCTCCCGTCCGTACCGACCGTCCCGACACCGTTCGGGCGCGTACCGATCGCGCCGATCGCGTCCGGACCCGTGCCCCGCTGTCCGACGGTCGCCGCCCGGTCGACAACCGGCCGGCAGGCAACCGTCCGGCGGGCGGGTCACCGCTGACCCCGCGTGTCGGCGCCACGAGCTGCGGCTCGGCGGTGGGGTCCAGGGGCCGGGGCCCTCTCGCGCCGGATGCCGCGGTGTTCCGTCGCCGTCGCCGCACCGCGGTGGCGGTCCTCGCCGGCGTCGGGCTGGCGTTCGTCGTGTGGGTGTTCGGCGTCGTCGGCCAGAACTACTCGGACTCGATGACCCCTGCCGCCGTGAGTGCGGAGGTCGTCCACGTGCGCGCGGGGGACTCCCTGAGCACGATCGCCGGCCGGGTGGCGCCGGAGATGCCGCGCGAGATCGTGATCGACGAGATCGTCGCGATGAACGATCTGCCCACGAGTGCGCTGCAGGTGGGCCAGCCCCTGCTCACCCCCCGGTACCGCTGAGGCCGGGCGGTATCCTCGATGTCACAGGGGCCGGCCGAGAAGCGGCGGGGCGCACGGATTCGGTGCGTTCCAGCGTCCCGCGACCTGCGTGAGGACACGATGCGCTGCCCCTTCTGCAAGAACGACGACACCAAGGTCATCGACTCGCGTGTCGCAGACGAAGGGCAGGCCATCCGACGCCGCCGCTCGTGCGTGGAGTGCGGCCGCCGTTTCTCGACCGTGGAGAGCGCCGTGCTCGCCGTGGTCAAACGCAACGGTGTGACCGAGCCGTTCAGTCGCGAGAAGGTGATGCGCGGTGTCCGACGCGCCTGTCAGGGCCGACACGTCGCCGAGGACGCACTCGCCCAGCTCGCCCAGCAGGTGGAGGACACCGTGCGCGCCAGCGGATCGGCCGAGATCCCCAGCAACGAGGTCGGTCTGGCGATCCTGGGTCCGCTCCGCGATCTCGACGAAGTGGCGTACCTGCGGTTCGCCTCGGTGTACCGGTCGTTCGACTCGGTGGAGGATTTCCAGCGCGAGATCGACGACCTGAAGTCGGCGTCCGGCGGGCGGGCCGACACCGTCTCAGCCGAGCCGGTCCAGAGCTCGTAGGACCCGTTTCTCCGAGACGGGAAACGCGGTACCGAGACGCTGGGCGAACAATCCCACGCGTAGTTCCTCGACAAGCCACTGCGCTTCGTCGTCGACGATCGCCCGTCGGTGTTCCGGCACCTGTTCGAGTCGTTGGGCCCACCGTTCGACTACTCGATCGATGACCGCCACACCGGCCTGGTCGCGCGATGCCGACCCGGGCAGCGCCTCCAGACGTGCCTGCGCACCTTCGAGGTAGCGCGGCAGGTTCTCCAGGTGCCGTCGGGCGGTGGCTGCGACGAATCCGTCGAACACGAGGTGGTCGATCTGCTCGGCGACGTCGTCGGCGGCCAGCGAACCGGCGTGCCGGTCGATCGCCGCCCGGACCGGCGCCATTCGTTCGAGCGCCGCGACGGCGAGCGAGAAGTAGTCCGGTGCGGCCTCGGTGATCCGTGGCCGGATACGCTCCAGGAAGCCCGAAAATGCCTGTGGTGAGCGAAGAGCCGTCAGCTCGGCGTCGTCGACGCCGGCGACGGTGTCCCGGATGGCCCGTCGTGTGCAGTCGGCGAGCAGCGCCTCGGTGTCCGCATACGGGCTCTGGCTCAGGGCGAGTCGGGCCGCCGGGCCCAGGGATCCCGCGATTCGCTTGTGCAGCGGTGGTATCGCCAGATCGAGGAGGGCGACGATGCCGCGACGCAGCAGCCGGTCGCGGGTCTCGGGAGTCGCAGCGTCGACGGCGAAGACGCCTCGCGTGCGTCCCTTCTCGTCGGACACCGCGTCGATCGTCGGGTACCTGGTCAGCCGTTGTCCGGCGACGTCGACCGTCTTCTGGTCGGCGAGCGTGCCGATCCCGTCGGCGGTCCAGTTCCGGTACAGCGTGCGTGACACCGTTCTCGGTGCCGCCGGCGTCCGGGTCTGCTGTAGCTCGGACAACGAGTCGGCCCGGGCGATGATCTGTCCGGATCCGTCGGCGACCGCGAAATGCATCCGAAGGTGTGCCGGTACCCGGTCGGTGTCGAAATCGGCTGCGGTGACCGTCATCCCGGTGATCGCGGAGAGTTCGCGAGCGAGCCCCGCGGTCAGCGGTTCCTTGCGCGGGGTGAGCCGGCCGAGGGCCGCCTCGGCGAACCGTTGGGCGGGGGACATGCTCTTGCGCAGCTGTTTCGGCAGGGTCTTGACCAGCGCGGTGGCCAGTTCGGTACGCATCCCGGGGACCGACCAGTCGAAGCCGACCGGGCGGATGTGGGGGAGCAGTGCCTGTGGGATGACGACCGTGACCCCGTCGTCGGGTGCGCCGGGCTCGAACCGGTACCGCAGTTCGAGTCGTGTGTCGCCCTGCTGCCATGCGCCGGGGTAGTCCGTCGGAGCCACCTCGGTGCCACCCGTGACGTCTTCGGGACGCAGGTCGAGCAGATCGGGCTCGGCGCGCCGGGCCTTCTTCCACCAGGTGTCGAAGTGACGTGCGGAGGTGATGTCGGGCGGTAGGCGCCGGTCGTAGAACTCGAAGAGCTGATCCTCGGTGATCACGAGACCGCGGGTGCGCGTGCGGTTCTCGACATCGGTGGCGGCGTCGAGGAGATTGCGGTTGCGCTCGAAGAACCCGTGTTGCGTCCGCCAGTCACCCTCGACCAGGGCGTGCCGGATGAACAACTCGCGCGAGACCTCCGGGTCGATGGGGCCGTAGTCGACGCGCCGACGGGCGACGAGGGGGACCCCGTAGAGGGTGACGCGCTCGTAGGCCATGGCCGCGCCGCGTCGGGCGGACCAGTGCGGCTCGCTGTGGGTGCGTTTGACCAGGTCGCCGGCGAGGCGCTCGGCCCACAGGGGATCGATACCGGCGACGGTGTGCGCGAAGAGCCGCGACGTCTCCAGGACCTCGGCGGCCATGATGAAGGCCGGCGGCTTCTTCGCGAGGGACGAGGCGGGGAAGATGAGCAGTGTCGTGTTGCGCGCGCCGGTGAACTCGCGGCCCTCGGTGTTGCGGGCGGCGATGTTGCTCAACAACCCGGACAGGATGGCCCGGTGGACGGCGTCGGCGTCGAGCTCGGTCGCCGCGACCGACCAGTCGAGGTCCTTGACGATCTCGGTCAGCTGTCGATGGAGGTCCTGCCATTCCCTGATGCGCAGGAAGTGCAGGTACTCACGCTCGCACATCCGACGGAAACCGCTGCTGGACATCGCTTTACGCTGTTCGCCGAGGTATCGCCACAGCTCCACGTACGACAGGAAGTCCGACTGGGGCACGACGAAGCGCCGGTGCTGGGCGTCGGCGGCCTCGCGGTGTTCGGCAGGCCGTTCCCGGGGGTCGGGGAGGGACATCGCGGCGGCGATGACGAGAAGGTGATCGAGGCAGCCGAGCTCGTGCCCGGCGATGAGCATCCGGGCGACCCGGGGATCGACCGGAATCCGCGACATCGACCGGCCGATCGGGGTCAGTCGCGGGGGGCCGCCCTCACTCGGGACGGTGATGGCGCCGAGTTCGGTGAGAACACCCATCCCGTCGCGGATCGCCCGGTCGTCGGGCGGTTGGACGAACGGGAACTCGGCGATCTCACCGAGCTTGAGGGAGGTCATCTGCAGGATGACGGCGGCGAGATTGGTGCGCAGGATCTCCGGGTCGGTGAACGCAGGCCGGGACTCGAAGTCGTTCTCGCTGTAGAGGCGGATACACACACCCGGCGCGACGCGACCGCAACGACCGGCGCGCTGCCGGGCGCTGGCCTGCGACACCGGTTCGATGGGAAGGCGATTGACCTTCGTCCGGGTCGAGTATCGACTGATCCGGGCGGTGCCGGTGTCGATGACATACCGGATGCCGGGCACGGTGACCGAGGTCTCGGCCACATTGGTCGCCAGCACGATCCGGCGCCCGTCGGAGGGGGCGAACACCTTCTGCTGCTCGGCGATCGACAACCGCGCGTACAGCGGCACGATCTCGGCAGCCGGCCCCTTGCCGCCGACGGTGCGGCGACGCAGCGCGTCCGCGGTCTCCCGGATGTCCCGTTCGGTGGGCAGGAACACGAGGATGTCGCCGCGGCCACCCGCCCACAGTTCGTCGACGGCGGCGTCGATGCCCTGGATCTGGTCGAGGTCGGCGTGTTCGCCACCGCCGGCGTCGTCACCGTCGTCGGGCCGCTCCTGCAGGCTCAGCGGACGGTAGCGGATCTCGACCGGATAGGTACGGCCCGACACCTCGATGACGGGGACCGACGCCGAGGGGGTGCTGAAATGCCGCGCGAACCGGGCCGGTTCGATCGTCGCCGAGGTGATGATCACCTTGAGATCCGGCCGCCGGGGCAGCAGCCGGCGCAGGTATCCGAGGATGAAGTCGATGTTGAGGCTGCGCTCGTGCGCCTCGTCGATGATGAGGGTGTCGTAGCGGCGCAGCATCGGGTCCGTGGCGATCTCGCGCAGCAGGATGCCGTCGGTCATGACCCGGACGAGGGTGTCGGCACCGGACCGGTCGGTGAACCGTACGGAGTAGCCGACCGCGTCGCCGAGTTCGGTCTCGGTCTCGTCGGCGATGCGTCTGGCGACCGAGCTCGCCGCGATCCGGCGGGGCTGGGTGTGGCCGATCGACCCACGGATGCCGCGGCCGAGTTCGAGGCAGATCTTCGGCAGCTGGGTGGTCTTTCCCGAGCCGGTCTCGCCCGCGATGACCACGACCTGGTGGTCACGGATCGCCGCGGCGATCTCGTCCCGGGCCGCCGAGACGGGGAGCTCGTCGGGGAATCGAAGGACCGGTACGCTCGCCCGTCGCCGGTCGAGACGGGCATGTGCCTTGTCGACGTCGGTGACGAGCTGCTGCCACTTCGCGGCATCGGGACGCGCCGAGAGCCGGTCGATGCGACGCCGCAGCCGGTCGGCGTCGACGAGGCCCACGTCGTCGAGTGCGCCGAGGAGGTCCGCGCGCGAGACGCTCGATGCATCTGTGGACGAGGCACTTCCCGAGGACGGGGAGGGGGAGGAAGACGGGGCCGACATGATCTCTCCAGGATATGGGTCGGTGCGGACCGGAGTTCACCCCAGTGGCCGCGCACGGCGCGCAGACCGGCATCATTGGGGCCATGGCTGATGGTTCGAGCACGGGAACTCCCGGATCGCTGTGGCACGGTTTCGCCGACATGGGGGCGGTGACCGCGAGTGGACCGTTCGTCGTCACCAGGGGCGAGGGCGCACGGATCTTCGACCGCGCCGGCAACTCCTACCTCGATGCGACGGCCGGGCTCTGGTTCACCAACGTGGGCCACGGACGTACCGAGATCGCCGACGCCGTCGCACGACAGCTCGGCACCATCGCGCACTACTCGAACTTCGGTGACATCGCGAGCGACCCGACGCTCCGCCTCGCCGAGGAACTCGGCGGGATCGCACCCGTGCCCGGGTCGAAGATCTTCTTCACCTCCGGCGGCAGCGACTCGATCGACACCGCGGTCAAGCTCGCCCGCCGCTACTGGGTGGAGCAGGGACGCGAGTCCAAGCGGGTCGTCGTCAGCCGCACCAAGGCCTACCACGGGATGCACGCCGCGGGCACCTCGCTGGCCGGCATCCCGCTGAACCACGACGGGTACGGCGAGCTCATGCACGACGTCCAGAACGTCGACTGGGACGACGCCAAGAGCCTGCTCGGACTCGTCGAACGCGTAGGCGCCGACAACATCGCCGCATTCTTCTGCGAACCGATCATCGGCGCCGGGGGCATCTACCTGCCGCCGGAGGGGTACCTCGCCGAGGTGCGCGCCATCTGCCGGGACCACGACATCCTCTTCGTCGTCGACGAGGTCGTCACCGGATTCGGCCGTATCGGCGGCGAATCCTGGTTCGCCTCAACGCGATTCGGACTCGAACCGGACATGATCACCACCGCCAAGGGGCTCACGTCCGGGTATGTCCCGATGGGTGCGGTGTTCATCGCCCCCTGGATCGCCGAACCGTTCTTCGCCGGCGGCGTGTGGTGGCGGCACGGCTACACCTACGGGGGGCACGCCGGCGCGGCGGCGGCCGCCCTGGCCAATCTCGAGATCATCCGGCGGGAGAACCTCCTGGCCGAGGCGACGCGTCTGGAAGGCGATCTCGCCGCGGCGTTGTCACCACTCGCCGACCTCGACTCGGTCGCCGAGGTCCGGACCGGGCTGGGCGCGGTCACCGCGGTTCAGCTGGCCGACCCCGCGACGGCCCCGGCGGCGGTGCTGAAGTTGCGCGAACACGGGGTGAGCACCCGCGCCGCCGGGCAAGGAGCGCTGCAGGTCTCGCCCGCCTTCGTGATGACGACCGCCGAGGTCGGCGAACTCGCCGACCGGATGCGCGCGGCGCTGAGCTGACGCACCAGACCACGACATACGACAGGGCCCGGCTGCTGAACGCAGCCGGGCCCTGTCGTTGTTCCACGTGCGGTGCATCAGGCGTTGGCGAGCACCTCGGTGGTCGCGATCGCCTGGGCGACGCCGCTGACGATCGACGCGACCTTGAGCGCCTCGAAGATCGCCTCACGGTCGACGCCGGCCTCGCGCAGGGTGTTCTCGTGTGCGGCGACGCAGTGGCCGCAGCCGTTGATCGAGGACACCGCGAACGACCACAGCTCGAAGGCGGCCTTGTCGACGCCGGGGTTGCCGATGATGTTCATCCGCAGGCCGGGCCGCAGGTCGTCGTACTTGCCGTCGAGGAAGCCGCGACCCCGGTAGAACACGTTGTTCATACCCATGATCGACGCGGCGCCGAGCGCCGCGTTGTAGGCCTCCGCGGAGAGCGTGTCGGCGGCCTCGTCGGCGATCTCGCTGAGCACCTTCGCATTTCGCGTGGCGGCAGCGGTCGACAGCAGGGTTCCCCACAGCTGTTCCTCGGTCAGCGCGGTGGTGCGGCTGATCGAACCGAGGTTGAGCTTGAGATCCTTGGCGTACTCGGGGAGTGCTTCCTTGAGATTGTCGATGCTCATCTGGTCTCCTCTCAGACGCCGGCCGTCATGAGCTCGCCGGCGTCGATCGTCGGGTCGCCCTTCTTCCAGTTGCAGGCGCACAGTTCGTCGGACTGCAGCGCGTCGAGGACACGCAGGACCTCGTCGACGTTGCGGCCCACCGAACCCGCGGTGACCGACACGAACTGGATCTCGTTGTTCGGATCGACGATGAAGGTGGCGCGATCGGCGACCCCGTCGGCGTTGAGAACGCCTGCCGCGGTGGCCAGTTCACGCTTGAGGTCGCTCAGCATCGGGAACGGGAGGGTCTTGAGGTCCTCGTGCTGTGCGCGCCACTGGAAGTGGACGAACTCGTTGTCCACCGAGGCGCCGAGCACCTGGGTGTCGCGGTCGGCGAACTCGTCGTTCAGCTTGCCGAAAGCGGCGATCTCGGTCGGGCACACGAAGGTGAAGTCCTTCGGCCAGAAGAACACGACGCGCCACTGGCCGGGGTGGTCGTCGGACGAGACGGTCGTGAAGTAGTCGTCGGGCTGCTGGGCATTGACCTTGCTGAGGTCGCCACCGATGACGGCGGTGAGGTTGTAGGCGGGGAACTGGTCACCGATGGTGAGCAGGGGCATGTTTCGCTCCTTCAGCTGGTGAATGTAGTGAAATTGCGCGCGAACGAGTTTCGCGAGGTACGAGTACCATCGTGCCGGATATCGGCCAAAAGCGAAACGTGATGATTAGCACTACACTGATAGGCATGCCCGATAGAACTTATCAACCGACCGTCGCGGGTCTGCGTGCCTTCGTCGCCCTGGCTCACCGTCGCCACTTCGGAACTGCCGCAACAGATCTCGGTGTCAGTCAGCCCTCGCTGTCGCAGGCGCTGTCCGCGCTGGAGGCCGGTCTCGGAGTGACCCTCGTCGAACGCACCACACGGCGTGTCCAGTTGACCGCCGACGGTGTCGAGCTCCTGCCGCGGGCGATCGCGGTGACCGAGGCCGTCGACGAGTTCACCTCGGCGGCCGCGGGCGCCGGACAGCCGCTGCACGGGGCGCTGCGGCTGGGTGTCATCCCGACGGTGGCGCCGTATGTTCTGCCGACACTGCTGCGCGGGCTCTCCAGGCGGTTCCCCGACCTCGTGCCCCGCGTCGTGGAGGAACAGACCGCGCGGCTGGTCGAACAGCTGCGTACCGGCGTCCTCGACGTGGCACTGCTCGCCCTCCCCGTCGACATGCCCGGCATCGTCGAAGTCCCGATCTATCGCGAGGATTTCGTTCTCGCGCTCCCGTCCGGGCATGCGCTCGCCGGACGCCGCCGCGTCGACCCCACCGCACTCGCGGAACTGCCCCTGCTCCTCCTCGACGAGGGACACTGCCTGCGTGACCAGGCCCTGGAGGTGTGCCGGCTCGCGGGCGTGCGGCCCGATCTCGGACAGACCCGGGCAGCGTCGCTGACCACGGCGGTGCACTGCGTCGTCGGTGGTCTCGGCGTGACCCTCATCCCGCAGACGGCGGTCGCGTCGGAGACGGCGTCGGGCGATCTGGCCACCGCGACGTTCGCGGCCCCCCGTCCGGGTCGACGGATCGGCCTGGTCTTCCGGGCCTCGGCCCGCCACGACGAGGCTTACCACGAACTCGCCTCTGTCATCGGCGATCTCGTCGGTGCAACCGGCGCCGTGACCCCGCTCTAGACCGGGTCGCCGGCCGGCTCGGTCGACGCGGCGGCGGCTGCCTGCGCGGCGAGGGCCTCCCATTCGTCGACGAGGCTCGAGTCGACATCGCGGACCATGGTGCCCAGATCTTCGACGATCCGCTCGATCTCGGGCGTCACCACGCTCGTCGGCACACCCTGGCGCAGGACGCGATAACAGTCCGACAGATAGCGCAGCAGCACGCCCTCGCTGCGGGCGAGCCCGTACGCGGAGATCAGCTCCGTGAACGTCATGGCCTTCTCCAGCATCTCGCGGAGAACGGATTTCGGCGCCGGCGGGAACGACGACACCCATGGATGGCCGCGACGATAGATGTCGAAGGCGGCGAAGATCTCCTCGGCCAGCGGCTGCGGCCAGGTGATCTCCTCGAGTCGCGACATCCGTTCCTCGTACTCGATCCCGTCGGCCTTCATCTCGGCGATCGCGGCGTCGCGCGCGACCTTGCGCTGCGCGAGCAACAGCGGCCGCGGGTTCTCCAGCGTCGATTCGAGGACGGAGACCACATCGAGCGCGTAGGTCGACGACTCCGGGTCGAGGATCTCGAAGGTCGCCAGCGCGAAGGCGGACAGCGGGTTGGTCAACGCGAAGTTCTCGGGCATGTCGACGCTCAGGGCGATGTGCCGGCCGGTGTCGTCGGGTTCGTCGAGTTGCACGACGATGCCCGCGTCCCGCAGCCCGCGATAGAGCTCGATCGTGTGCTTGATGGTGCGCAGCTGCCGATCGCGCGGCTCGTGGTTGTCCTCGAGGAGGTGGCGTACCGCGGCGAAGCAGTCACCCGGCCGCCCGAGCACCTCGAGCAGCATGGCCGTCGTCATCTGGAAGTGGCTGCGCAGCGGCTCGTCGGGAGCGTCCATGAGCTGGGTGAACGTCTTCTCACCCCACGACACGAAACCCTCGGGGGGCTTCTTGCGCACCAGCTTTCGCAGCTTCTTGGGATCGTCGCCGGCCTTGGCCACCGCCCGGGCGTTCTCCACGTCGTGATCGGGGGCCTGGGCGACGACGTATCCGATCGTGTCGAACCCGGCACGCCCGGCGCGACCGGCGATCTGGTGGAACTCGCGGGCCCGCAGACGACGGACCCGGCGTCCGTCGTACTTGCTCAGGGCCGCGAACAGCACCGTGCGAATCGGCACGTTGATCCCGACGCCGAGCGTGTCGGTGCCGGCGATGACCTTCAGCAGGCCCTGCTGGGCCAGACGTTCCACCAGGCGGCGGTACCGCGGGAGCATGCCGGCGTGATGCACGCCGATACCGGCGCGCAGCAGTTTGGACAGGGTGTTGCCGAAACCGGTGGAGAACCGGAAGTCGCCGATGGCCTCCGCGATCGCCGCCTTCTCGGTCTTGTCGCAGATGCGGACGCTGAGCAGGGCCTGCGCGCGCTCGACGGCGGCGGCCTGGGTGAAGTGCACCACATAGACCGGCGCCCGGCCCCGATCGACCAGTTCCTCGATCGTCTCGTGGATCGGGGTCATCGCGTAGGAGTGCTCGAGGGGGACCGGTCGCTGCGCGCCGGTGACCTCGACGGTCTCGCGGCCGGTGCGGCGGGTCAGATCGTCGACGAAGAACGACACGTCGCCCAGCGTCGCCGACATCAGCAGGAACTGCGTCGACGGCAGTTCGATGAGCGGGACCTGCCACGCCCAGCCGCGGTCCGGTTCGCCGTAGTAGTGGAACTCGTCGGCGACGAGGGTGCCGATGTCGCTCTCACCGCCCGCGGCGAGCGCGAGGTTGGCGACGATCTCGGCGGTGGCGCACACGATGGGCGCGTCCGCGTTGACCGCGGCGTCGCCGGTCAGCAGACCGACCTGGTCGGCGCCGAACATCGCGCACAGCTCGAAGAACTTCTCGCTGACGAGCGCCTTGATCGGGGCGGTGTAGAACGCGCGCTCGCCGCGGCAGCGCGCGAAGTACAGCGCACCCGCCGCGACGAGTGATTTGCCCGAGCCCGTCGGCGTCGCCAGGATCACGTGGCTGCCGGCGAGGAGTTCGAGGAGCGACTCCTCCTGATGGGCGTAGAGGTCGAGTCCGTGCCCCGTCCACCAGTCGGTGTACCGCTCCAGGGCGGCGTCCTCGTCGTCGGTGGGGACCAGGACGTGGGGTGCGGGAATCGGGGCGGTGTCCGAGATCAGATCTGTGATCGTGGACCCTCGTCCCCGGGGCCCGCCTCGCCGTCACCGGTGTGCTCGGCCAGGAACCGCTCGAGTTCGGCTCCGAGTTCGTCGCCGCTGGGCAGCGATTCCTCGGCGGCGAGCAGCGATGCCCGTTCCTGTGCGGCCTGGGTGAACGTGTCGTACTGGGTCTCCAGCGCGGCCACCACCGACTCGATCTCGGTGTTTCCCTCGACCTCGGTGTCGACCTGTGCGCGCACCTTTTCCGCGGCGCTGTCGAGAGCGGCGAGCGGGAGGTCGAGGCCGGCGAGTTCGGCGACCGCCGCCAGCAGCCGTGCCGACGCCGCCGGATAGTTGGTCTGGGCGAGGTAGTGCGGGACGTGCACGGACAGACCCGAGGCACGGTAGTCGTGCTCGCCCATCCGCAGCTCGAGCAGCATCGACGCACTGGCCGGCAGTTTCATCGCCGATCCCCAGCGGGGCAGGTCGCCCAGGGCGTCGGGATCGCTGCCGTGTGCCGTGATCGACGGCGGGCGGGTGTGTGGCACGGCCATCGGGATCGCGTTGAGACCGATGACGTCGGTGACACCGAGACCGTCGCTGAGGCGACGGACCGCATCGACGAACTGTTCCCACCGCAGGTCGGGTTCGGAACCGGCGAGGAGCAGGAAGCCCTTGCCGGAGTTGTCGCGGATCGCGTGCAGGGCCAGCGACGGCATCTCCACGTCCGTGAAGGTCTCACCGCTGAACGAGATGGTCGGCCGGCGCGAGCGGTAGTCCATCAGCTCGTCGGAGGAGAAGGTGGCGACCAACTCGGACTCGAGGCTGTCACGCAGGTGCGCGGCGGCCAGTGCGACCGCGTGTCCGGCGTCGGCGAACCCCTCCAGCGCGTGGATCAGTACCGGTCCCGTGCCGTCGGTCCGGCTCACCTGCGGAGCGGGAAAGGCGAGTTCATACAGCGCGTCGTCGCGCGCAGGCTGCTCGTCCACGTCGTCCCTCCTTCTGCTGCCAGCTGTCTGAAGAGACAGCTGAACGTCCATTGTCTCGCACCCGGGTGCCGAGCGTCATCTGGGTGCAACCACCTCGACACGCCGGTGATTCCCGCGCTGATCCGGGCGGTGTGTCGGAGGGCCTGCAGGGTCGGAACCGATGGCACAGTAGACCGTTGTGACCGAGCCGCGTGCGCCCCGACTGTGCTTGTCCCCTCTGCGCTTGTCCCCTCTGACGGCGGCCGCCTGCCTGGTGGCCGCCGCGGTCCTGCTCTCCGCATGCTCGGTCGCCGGGGAACCCGCGGCGTCCAGTCCGGACCTCTCCGCCCGATCGGTGACGGCCGAGGACTTCCCCGAGGGGGCCGCGAGCAGGATTCCGTCGTCGGCGGTCGCGAACGCTCTGGCCGACGTGACCGGCGCACCGATGCCCGGACAGACGGGCACCCGGGTGTCGCCGCCGGACTGTGCACCGGCTCCCGTCTCCGCCGACGGCGCGGTCGCGTTCCTGGGCCCCGGTCCGGGGGAGCGGTCCACGCTGACCACGGTCGTCGCCGGTGTCGACTCGCCGCTCGAGGACGTGGTCGACCTGGCCGAGCGGTGCCCGCAGACCACGACGACGACATTCGGGGCGTCGTCGACGATCACCACCGAGGTCCTTCCTCCTCCGCCGGGCATGGACGGGGTCGAGACCGCCGCCATCCGTCGCACCATCGTGACCGGCGGCGGCGCCCCCATGACGACGAGTGCCCTCACCCTGCTCGGCGAGCGTGACGGCGTCCGCGTGTACGCCGAATACCGGTGGGCCACAGCGGGCCCGGTGCCGGCGGACGCGGCCGCCGCACTCGATGCGCTCTTCGTCGAGGCGAACGCCGCCGCGTTCGGCTGATCCGTACTCCGCCTGTGCATGACCCGGCCCGGGTTGTCCACAGCCTGCGATCGCCGCGGTTGCGGCGTCCGGCACCGGGTGAAGCTGGCGTCCATGCAGATCCTGGATTCGGGTCCACAGGGCCCCCACGACCCGTCGACGCTGCTCACCTCCATCCCCGCGCGTCTCGGCTTCCTCCCGGAGCGGTCGATCATCGTGATCGCGTTCGCCGCCGATCGCACCGTGAACGCGACCATGCGACACGACCTCGTGCTCGAGGCCGACGGCAGCCCGACCCGGGAACTCGTCGCCGTCCTCGCCGGACTGGGCGAGATCACGTCCACCTACGGCGTCGAGGAGATCGTGGTCGTGATCGCCGATGACCGGTACCCCGTCGACGATCACCGCTATCGCCGAATCCTGGCGATGAGCGACCGGTACTTCGGCGAGGTCGGCGGGGTCGCGGCCGGATTCGGACTGGCGGCGTTCGACGCCGGTGCCCGGTGGACGACCATCTGGTGCCCGGAGGATCGGGCCTGGTCTGTCGTCGTGTCCTCGGAAGCGGCCGGATGTCTCGCCGACCCGCACACATCCCCGACGGCGATCGCGGAAGCCGTGCGCTCGGGCCGACGAATCCTCACCCGGCGCTCGGAGATGCGGTCCATGCTCGAACCGCTGGACTCCGAGTGCGGCCCATCGCGTCCGCGGCCGGATTGTCATCACTGCCGCGGCCACGATCTCGACGAGACCGATCGCGGCCGGCCCGACCCCGGTCCCGAGGACATCGAGGAGTCCGCACGGGCGCTGGATCTGGTGATCGGCGCGGTGCTCGGCGCGGACCGGCCGCTGGACTGCGCAGAACTGGACCGGCTGGAGCGGGCCATCCTCCGCCCCGACGTGCGCGACGCCGCACTCGCCCTGTCCGTCACCGAACTCCGGGGCGCGGCCGAACGCCTGTGGCGAGAACTGACCCGGCGCTTGAGTGGGCGCGGAAGGGCAGCTGCCGCAACACTTCTCGCGCATCTGCACTACATCGGCGGGGACGGCGCCTACGCCGGTGTCGCACTCGACGTCGCGCTCGGGTGCGCGGAACCCGGAACGCTGGCCAGGCTGCTGGACACCGCCCTCCGAGCAGGCGTACGCCCGGCCAGGCTGTGGGGCACGATCGACAAGTCGTATGACGCAGCGAAGCGACTCGGCGTCGTCATCCCGGCGGTGACGCTGCGCACCGCCGGGTGACGGTCAGACCTTCACCGTGTCAGACCTTCGCTGTGTCAGACCTTCTCGACCACCCGCTCGACGAACAACGAGTGCGCCATCTCGGGTGAGAGCTCGAGGCCGTCGTGACCGGGTGTGTCGATGGTGATCGTGCCGGCCGTGTTCGACACCGTCACGCGGGCGTTGGGAACCACGCCCGCCTCACGAAGCGCGGCGATGAGTTCGGTGTCGGACTGCGCGTGCTCCGACAGCCGGCGCACGATCACCGGCACCGTCTCACCCGGCGGGAGGTCGGCGAGGCGGGTGGCGCCGTCGTCGGAACTCGACGCCTCCACTCCCAGAAGTTCCAGGCCCGGGATCGGGTTGCCGTAGGGCGACGTCGTCGGGTATTCCAGCACGGCGAGCAGTCGACGTTCGACGTTCTCGCTCATCACGTGCTCCCAGCGGCACGCCTCCTCGTGGACCTGGTCCCAGGGCATCCCGATCACGTCGACCAGGAGGCGCTCGGCCAGGCGATGCTTGCGCATCACCGCGACCGCGAGCGAGCGGCCGCGATCGGTCAGTTCGAGGTGCCGGTCTCCGGCGACGCGCAGAAGCCCGTCGCGTTCCATCCGGGCAACGGTCTGCGAGACGGTGGGACCGGACTGGTCCAGCCGTTCGGCGATGCGCGCCCGCAGCGGCACGATGCCTTCTTCTTCGAGATCGTAGATCGTTCGCAAGTACATCTCGGTGGTGTCAACCAGGTCGTTCACTATGCGCAATCCCTTTCGTCCCCGCCAAGATTACCCTGTTTGCGGGCGGTGACCGCGATCTCACCGCGGCCGTGGGCCCGCGGGTGCGATATGGCGCGGGCCCGCCCGTGTCCGACGCGACATCCGTGGCCGCTGCGCGAGGTGTACCACTAGCCTGAGGTCGTGATCAACACTACGAGTGCCCGATGACGACAGCTGTCATCTGGAGCGAGGACTTCCTGTCCTATCGCTGGGCCCACACGCACCCGATGAACCCGGTCCGACTCGCCCTCACGATGACCCTCGCGCAGAGTCTCGGTGTCCTCGACGGCGTCGAGACGGTCCCGCCGCAGGTCATCGACGACGACGCGCTGACCGTCGTGCACAGCCGCGACTACATCGACGCGGTGCGCGCTGTCGGGTCCGGGACGGCGTCGTTGTCGGGTCCGCTGCTCGAGCGTCTGTTCGGGCTCGGCGATGCCGACAACCCGGTCTTCGACGGCATGCACGAGGCCGCGCGGCTGCTCGTCGGTGGCACGCTCGCCGCGGCGCAGACGGTGGTCTCGGGTGCTGCGACGCGCGCGGTCAACATCGGTGGCGGCATGCATCACGCGATGCGCTCGCGCGCCGCCGGATTCTGCATCTACAACGACTGCGCCATCGCGATCAGGTATCTGCTCGACCACGGATACGACCGCATCGCATACATCGATGTCGACGCCCACCACGGCGACGGCGTCCAGGTCGAGTTCGCGGCCGACCCGCGCGTGATGACGGTGTCGCTGCACCAGCACCCGGCCACCCTGTGGCCGGGCACCGGATGGCCGACGGAGGTGGGTGACGGCGACGCGGCGGGCAGTGCGGTCAACCTGGCCCTCATGCCCAACACCGAGGACCGGCTGTGGCTGCGCGCCTTCCACGCCGTGGTGCCGTCGCTCGTCGCCGAGTTCCGGCCGCAGATCATCGTCAGCCAGTGCGGCGCCGACAGCCACCGGGCCGATCCGCTGACCGACCTGTCGCTCACCGTCGACGGCCAGCGCGCGGCGATGATCGCCATGCGCAACCTGGCCGACAAATACTGTGAGGGTCGCTGGATCGCGGTCGGCGGCGGTGGCTACGGCGTGGTGAACGTGGTGCCGCGCAGCTGGACGCACCTGCTGGGGGTCGCCCTCGACCGCGAGGTGGACGTATCGTCGGTCATCGATGAATCCTGGTGTGCCACGGCCGAACAGATCTCCGAGCAGGTTCACTCCGACTATGCCGCCCCGCCGGTTCGGGTCATGGGTGACGGGGGCATCGTCGACTACCAGCCGTGGGCGGGCGACGCCGGCCAGGAGCCACCAGAGGGCGTCGCGGCCAACGCCCAACGCCAGACCGACCGCGCGATCCTCGCCACCCGGCGCGCGGTGTACCCGCTCCATGGTCTCGACCCGGAGGATCCTCGTGACTGACGACGCCACCACCGCAGCATCGGACACCACCGGCGCGGTCGCCGACCAACCTGAGCCGCGCAGCCCCTGGGACTACCCGCGGCACTGGATCGCCGACGTGCTGGCCTCCGACGGCGGCGTGGTGCACCTGCGGCCGATCGTGCCCGACGACGCCGACCGTATCGTGGCGTTCCACTCCAAGCTCTCGGAGCGAACGCGCTACATGCGCTATTTCGGTCCGACACCCACACTGCCGCCGCGCGAGGTGGCGCGGATGACGACCGTCGACCACCAGCAGCGGGTCGCCATCGTCGCCGAACTCGGCGGCGAGATCATCGCGGTCGGCATCTACGAAGGACTCGGCTTCGACGGGAAACCCGAATCGGCCGAGGTGGCGTTCGTCGTCGCCGACGAACACCAGGGCCGCGGCCTCGGACCGATCCTGCTCGAACATCTCGCCGGGGCGGCCGCGGAGAACGGCTTCGCCCGCTTCGAGGCCGAGGTCCTCAGCGAGAACCCGAACATGGTCGCCGTCTTCCGAGACGCCGGGTATCAGCTCGCGCGCAGCTTCGACGGCTCGACCGTGCACGTCGAGTTCCTCATCGACCCGACCGAGGCGCTGCTGTCGGTGCGCAACGCCCGGGAACGCGCCTCGGAGGCCCGCAGCGTCGCGAACCTGCTGCGTCCGACCTCGGTTGCGGTCATCGGCGCCTCGACGGACCCGAACAAGGTCGGCAATGCGCTGCTGGCGAACATCATCGCCGGAGGTTTCACCGGACCGGTGTTCCCGGTCAACGGTCCCGCCCGGGTGGCGGAGGACGAGCCCGAGCGGGGGAGGCGCGGGCCCGGTCGTGAACCGTTGCCGGCGCGTCGCCGCACCCGCGAACGACCGCCGTCGGTGCGTGGCATCAGGGCGTACGAGACGGTGCGCGACATCCCCGACCCCGTCGACCTCGCGGTGGTCGCGGTGCCCGCCGCCCGGGTCGACGACGTGCTCGACGACTGCCTGGTCAAGGGCGTGCGCACGCTCGTCGTGGTGTCGTCGGGTTTCGGTGAGTCCGGCGAGGAGGAGGGGCTCGAGAACGAGCGCCGGCTCGTCGCCCAGGTCCGCGAACACGGAATGCGTCTGGTCGGGCCGAATGCGCTGGGAGTGGCGAACAACGACCCGACGGTCGCACTCAACGCGACCCTGGCCCCACGAATCCCGGGTGCCGGGCGGGTCGGATTCTTCTGCCAGTCCGGCGCGCTCGGGATCGCGATCCTCGACACCGCGGCACGGCGCCAGATCGGACTGTCGACGTTCGCCTCGGCCGGCAACCGCGCGGACGTCTCCGGCAACGACCTGTTGCAGTACTGGGACACCGACGCCACCACCGACGTCATCCTGCTCTACCTCGAGAGCTTCGGTAATCCGCGTAAGTTCTCCCGGATCTCGCGGCGGGTCTCGCGCTCGAAGCCGATCATCGCCGTCAAGTCCGGCCGTGGTGCGATGACACCGGTCCGCGCGGCGCGTTCGGCGGCCACCCTCGACGATCAGATCGCCCGGATGATGCTCGAACAGGCCGGCGTGATCCAGGTCGACACGATCCCCGAGCTGTTCGACTGCGCGGCCGTGTTCGCCTATCAGCCGCTTCCGCGCGGGCCGCGCGTCCGCATCATCGGCAACTCCTCGGTGCTCGGCAGCCTGGCCGCGGACACCGCGCGCAACGGAGGCCTCGAGGTCGTCGACACCGTCGATCTCGGCGCCGGTGCCTCCGAGGAGGAGTTCGAGTCGACGGTGTCGGCGGCGATGGCCGATCCGGGTGTCGACGCGATCATCGTCGTCTTCGTGCCGCCGGTCGCGGTCGGCGCCGACTGGCACGCGCGGGCACTCATGGCGGCGGCGAACACGCCCGACGCCGATGCCGACAAGCCGATCGTCACGACCTTCCTCGCAGTCGACGGCATTCCGCCGGGCCTGACCAGGCCGGGGCCGGGCGGCATGCCGACGAAGGGCTCGATCCCGTCGTACGGCTCGCCCGAGCGCGCCGCGGCCTCGCTGGCCCGTGCCTGGCAGTACGCCCGGTGGCGGCTGAGGCCGGAGTCCGTCGTCCACCGCCCCGAGGGCACCGATCCCGAGGCGGCGCGGACGTTCGTGCGTGAGGCCATGGCGGGTGAGGGTGCCGTGGATCGACCGGTCGAGCGGTTGCTCGGACATGTGGAGTCGGCGAAGCTGTTGCGCTGGTACGGGATCGACGTGGTCCCGTTCCGCGAGGTGACCACGATGCACGAGGCATCCGCGGCGGCCCGTGAACTCGGGCTGCCGGTGGCGGTGAAGGCGACGTCGGACAAGTGGCGCGGTCGTCTCGACCGCGAGGGCGCGCGCCTGGACCTACCCGACGCGACGACGGTGGTGACGGCGTTCGCCGAACTGACCGAACTCACCGGCGACCGCGTGCTGCACGTGCAGAAGATGGCGCCGAAGGGCGTCGGTACGGTCATCCGGGTGCGCGACGATCCGTCGTTCGGTTCGGTGATGTCGTTCGGTCTGTCCGGGCGGACCTTTGACCTGCTGGGCGACCACGGTTACCGCGCCGTCCCGCTGTCCGAACTCGATGCACGGGAACTGATCGAGGAGCCGCGTTCGGCACCGCTGCTGTCGGGCTACCGCGGGGAGGAGCCCGCCGACAAGGAGGCGCTCGCCGATCTGCTGCTGCGCATCTCGACGCTCACCGACGACATCCCGGAGGTCCGCGAGGTGGTCTGCGATCCGATCCTGGCCTCGGTCGACGGCGCGGCCGTTCTCAATGCCCGGATACGCGTGGGCCCGGTGCCCGACAGGCGGGACACCGGACCCAGGCGACTCGGGTGACCGAGTGGACTCAGTGAAGGAGGCGGCGGAGCGTGCGGGAACGCTCAGCTGGCGTAGGCGCGCAGGCGCTCGGCACGGTCGCCGTGGCGGAGCTTGCCCATGACCTCGCGCTCGATCTGACGCACGCGCTCGCGCGACAGCCCGAACATGCGGCCGATCTGATCCAGGGTGCGCGGCTGGCCGTCGTCGAGGCCGTAGCGCATCCGGATGACCTGCTGCTCACGCTCGTCCAGCGTCGCCAGGACGGCGCGGATGTCGGAGTGCAACAGGCCGGCGATGACGGCGTTCTCGGCGGAGGTGGCCTCGGCGTCCTCGATGAAATCGCCCAGGGGAGCTTCCTCGTCGCTGCCCACCGGCATGTCGAGGCTCACCGGATCGCGGCTGTGGTCGAGCAGATCGGCGATCTTCTCCGCGGGGATGCCCGATTCGTTGGCCAACTCGTCGTCGGTCGCTTCGCGGCCGAGCTGCTGGTGCAGCTCGCGCTTGATGCGGGCCAGTTTGTTGACCTGCTCCACGAGATGGACGGGGAGCCGGATCGTGCGGCTCTGGTCCGCCATTCCGCGGGTGATCGCCTGACGAATCCACCAGGTGGCGTAGGTCGAGAACTTGAAGCCCTTGGCGTAGTCGAACTTCTCCATCGCCCGGATCAGACCGAGGTTGCCCTCCTGGATCAGGTCGAGGAGAGGCATGCCGCGGCCGGTGTAGCGCTTGGCCAGCGACACGACCAGGCGGAGGTTCGCCTCGAGCAGGTGGGCCCGGGCGGCCTCGCCTTCACGGACGATGACCGCGAGGTCACGCTTCTTGGCTGCGGACAGCCGCTTCTTGTTGGCCAGAACGTGTTTGGCGTAGAGCCCGGCCTCGATCTGCTTGGCGAGTTCGACCTCCTGCTCCGCGTTGAGAAGGGCGGTGCGACCGATTCCGTTCAGATAGACACGGACCAGATCCGCCGCTGGAGACTGGGCGTCGAGATCCTGTTCGGTCATCGCCGGCCGAGTACCCGGAGGGGTGACTTCGGCGAAACCTTTGGTCGGGGTCGAACGTGCAACTGTCGAGCGTGACATGCGGCCTCCTGACTTGAGTGCGTTCACTGGGTCCAACGCCCTTGTGTGGGCGATAGTTCCCGAGAGTGGTTCGGAGCAAACCTCGCCGAGGCTTGGTGACCTGCGCATTCTTTTTCGCGACTCGACAACCGGCTGAGAAGTTGCTGAGATGTCGCGCGCGAAGGAACCGGCGCGAGATGGCCGGGGTGGCGGTGACGGACCTGTCGGTCGCGAACGCGTGGAGGCGGCGTCGTGTCAGGCGCGGGGATCGTCGGGGTCGACGACCTGTCCATCGACGGTGCGGGACAGCTGCTGATCGGTGTCGGTGAGGGCCGGTGGGCCCACGACGTGGTGGTCGGCGCCGTACTTGTACTGCGGGACCTCGCCGCGTTTGCGCGGCGGACGGTCGTTGGCGATCAGGACCGCGGCCCACGGCAGCGGGATGGAGATCGCGACGATCGCCAGCGCCAGGAGTCCGGACCCGGTGATCCCGTAGGCGACCCCGGCGATCAGGAGTGCCGGGACACGGAAAGCCATGAGGAACAGGTACTTCCGCACGCGCGCCCGGTGCTGGGCCTCCAGCGAGTCCGATGCGTCGGTGATCAGGTAGGTCTCCGCGCCGGAGCGTTTCGACACGGGGTGGCCGTGCTCGTCGCCGTGCGGTGACGTGCTGCTGTGGCCGTACTGACCGCGACCGGTCTCACCCATGGATTCCCTTTGTTCGAACACTCTCTCCACTGTCCCACTTTCGATGTGGGATTGCACCCGCCGCCGGGAGCGGAGCGAGCGGGGCAGATTGGACCCGCCGCGATTCTCGACTCCGGTGTTCCGTCGCGCGGCCGTTGACGCACAATGTAGGTATGGGAACCGAAACCATCGAACGCCCGGACCTCGACGAATGGTCCGACACCAAGACCGACGAGCGTCCCGATGCCGACGCGACCGATCGGGATGACGACGACCGCCCCAAGTTCTTCCACTACGTGAAGAAGAACAAGATCGCCGAGAGTGCGGTCATGGGAAACCACGTCGTCGCCCTCTGCGGCGAGACCTTCCCGGTGACGCGGTCGGCCAAGCCCGGGTCTCCGGTGTGCCCGAAGTGCAAGAAGATCTACAGCAAGATGCGTAAGTAGCGGCTGCCCGCACGTGCCGACGCGGTTGGCCGGTCCCGGTACCGGTCAGCCGCGTTCGCGTTCCCGGGGATGTCTGCGGATCGGACCGGAGGACAGCCGGTCGGGCAGGGTCCGGAGTTGTCCGGTGAAGTCCGAGGTCTGCGAATTCACCCAGTGCCGCACCTGGGTAGTGGTCGATGCCTTCGCCGGCCAGAACTGTTGCACGGCGGCGTTGAACTCGGCGCCGATCACGATGCCGAATCCCAGCGAGAACGTGAAGAGCAGGAAGGCGATCGGGGTGGCCAGCGCTCCGTAGGACACCCCGGCCTCGGTGATCTTGGTCAGGTAGATACGCAGCAGGTAACTCGCGAGCCAGAAGAACACGCCCGCCACGACGGCGCCGCCGATCAGCCGGTGCCACGGCAGGGGATTGGGCAGCGCGAGGTGGTAGAGCGTCGTCAGGACGAACAGCAGCAGCACGGCGACGAACGGGAAGTAGCCGTAGTCGATGAGGGTGGTGACGAAGGAACCCCACGACTCCGGCACGATCGCCCGGAGGTAGTTCGGTCCGAGCGCGACGAGGGGGAGCAGGAACACCGCCACGCTCAGGAATCCGACGTAGAGGAACAGTGCGAAGAACCGCTGCCACACCGGATTCCGGACCTCGTGCTGGTCGTGGGCGTGGGCGATCGAGGCGATGAAGCACGAGACGGCCGACGATCCCGCCCACAGCGACAGGACGAAACCGACCGACATCAGGCCGATCCGGCCGCGTCCGAGCACGCTGTCGACCGTGGGGGTGATCAGATCGTCGACGACGGTCGGGGTGAAGGTCCGGTCGGCGAAGTCGACGATGCGGGCGTAGACGACGTCGACGGTGTCGGGGCCGAACCAACCGGCCACGTATCCGACCGAACCGAGCAGCCCGAGCAGCAGCGGTGGCAGCGACAGCGCCTGCCAGAACGCGGCCTGGGCGGCCCAGCCGATGATCCCGTCGTCCCATGACTTGACGATGGTGCGCCAGATCACGCGATGGATGTTCGGAAGTACCGGCAGTGCGGGCCCGGTCGAGGCCTCGGCCCGTACCGGGTCGTCGTTTCCCGGCTTCTGCGGATGATCCGCGTCGTGGAGCACCTCGACGTCGCCGGATGCCGGGGCGGCTCGTGGCGCAGCGCGCAGGGGTTCGGTCGCGGTGTCGTCGAGCGGGGCGGTGATCGCCGCGGACAAGGGCGCGGGCGGCGGCACCGGGCGCAGGCTCGGCGCAGCCACCGACGACGTGTCGTCGGCCAGCGGGACCGGATTCCTCTTGCGCGTTGTGATGAGTTCAATATCCCTGATCGGAGGGGCAGTTGGGTACTCGGGTCACCAGGCGAGTCGTTCGGATCGCCCACGAGGGGCGGCTTCCGGGACCATCTCGGCCCGATGTCGGGATGCGGGAGCTGTCGCCCGTCGGCGGTACCATTGGCGGGTCCCCTTGGGCGCGGGTCCCGCACGCGAGGGGTCATTTCATGTCCGGCAGTATCCGCACCCGTGGAGGAGCAGCACAGAAGGTGACGTCAGCCGAACCCTCCGCCAGCAGCCCGTCCGGGTCCGCGAGTGCCGGACCCACATTCCAGCTCCGCGCCTGGCAGCGTCGTGCGCTGACCAAGTACCTGACGCAGAAGCCGAAGGACTTCCTCGCCGTGGCGACCCCCGGCGCGGGAAAGACGACGTTCGGTCTGCGCATCGCCCGCGAACTCCTCGACGACCGCACCGTCGACAAGATCACCGTCGTGGCGCCGACCGAGCATCTGAAGCACCAGTGGGCCGAGGCCGCGGCGCGGGTCGGGATCGCACTCGATTCCCGTTTCACCAACGCCGCCGGACAGACCAGCACGGACTTCCATGGCGTCGTGGTCACCTACGCACAGGTGGCCGCCCATCCGGCTCGGCATCGGGTGCGCACCGAGAACTACCGCACCCTGGTCATCCTCGACGAGATCCACCACGGCGGCGACGCCAAGTCCTGGGGTGAGGCGATCCGCGAGGCCTTCGACGACGCGGAGCGCCGGTTGCTGCTGACGGGTACACCGTTCCGCTCCGACGACTCGCCGATCCCGTTCGTCACCTACGAACCGGAGGCCGGTGGGCACCAGCGGTCCAAGGCCGACCACACGTACGGCTACGCCGACGCCCTGAAGGACGGCGTCGTCCGCCCGGTGGTGTTCCTCGCCTACTCCGGCGAGGCCAGCTGGCGGGACAGCGCGGGCGAGGAGTACACCGCGCGTCTGGGCGAACCGCTCTCGGCCGAGCACACCACCCGCGCCTGGCGCACCGCCCTCGATGCGCACGGCGATTGGATTCCGGCGGTGCTCACGGCCGCGCACACCCGCCTCGGCCAGCTGCGCGCGACCGGCACGCCGGACGCGGGCGGCCTGGTCATCGCCACCGATCAGACCGCGGCCCGCGACTACGCCGAACTCCTCACCGCCATCACCGGCAAAGAACCCACGCTGGTGCTCTCCGACGACCCGAAGTCGTCGTCGCGGATCGGCCAGTTCGCCGCGTCCACCGACGAGTGGATGGTCGCGGTCCGCATGGTGTCCGAAGGTGTCGACGTGCCGCGCCTGGCCGTGGGCGTGTACGCCACGAGCTCGTCGACGCCGCTGTTCTTCGCGCAGGCCATCGGCCGCTTCGTGCGGTCGCGTCGTCCGGGTGAGACCGCGAGCGTCTTCTTGCCGTCGGTACCGGTGCTGCTCGACCTGGCCAGCCAGATGGAGGTCGAGCGCGACCACGTGCTCGGCAAGCCGCACCGCGAGAGCGACGGCCTCGACGACCAGTTGCTGATCGATGCCAACAAGCAGGAGGACGAGCCGGGGGAGGACGAGCCGAAGTTCCAGTCGCTCCATGCCGACGCCGAACTCGATCAGGTGATCTTCGACGGCACGTCGTTCGGCACGGCGACGTTCGCGGGCAGCGATGAGGAATCGGACTATCTGGGTCTGCCCGGACTGCTCGACGCCGATCAGGTGCGCGCGCTCCTGCGTAAACGGCAGGAGGATCAGGTCACGGCGCGGACGGCCGCCGCGTCGACCTCGGACTCGTCGGCGAGCTCAGCCCAGCCGACCCCGGGCCGGCCCCCGGGGACGACCGGCGAGAACCTGCATGCCCTGCGCAAGGAACTGAACACCCTCGTCGCGATGCATCACCATCGCACGGGCAAGCCGCACGGCATGGTGCACAACGAGCTACGGACCCGGCTGGGCGGACCGCCGACCGCGATGGCGAGCGCCGAGCAGCTCAAGGAACGGATCGCCGCACTGCGCGAGTGGCGCTGACACGACAGAGCCCGGCCGGATGATTCCGGCCGGGCTCTGTGCGTTGGAACGCCCGTGTCAGATCGTCGGAGGTGTCAGACCAACTCGCCGGCGGACTCGACGACGGTGGCGCTCAGCTCGACGAGACGGGCTTCGTGCTCATTGAAGTGGTGGCGGCAGAAGAGAAGTTCGCCGCCCTTGGGCAGGACGGCCCGTACCTTGGCTGCAGCGCCGCAGCGATCGCAGCGATCGGCGGCTGTGAGCGGCAGGTAGATCGGGGCTGTGGTGGCGATGTCAGTCATGGTTGTCGTTCCTCCGTCCCGGTCCGGCGCCGGTGTCCGGTCGCCTTCCCTTCGAGCCGACACATCCGGGCGATGCGTCAACCTCACTCTGTCAGACGCTCGAGGCGTTCGTATTGTTCCGGGGGTGCGCTCGGTGTGTCGTCACTCACCGTTTACATCGCGCAACAACTGAACAACGAATGCCTGAACGCAATGCGACCCGGCCATGGGGGCCGGGTCGCACCACTCTACGTGTTCTTCGCGGGTCGGGTCGGGCCGGTCAGCTCGTCCGGGTGGGGGAGTGCGTTCCGCTTGCGCCCCCATCGGGTTCGGCTGCGGACTCGGTGGCCGGGATGTCGGACGTCGACGCTGTCCCGGTGCCGGACCGGTCCGCGCCCTCGGCACCCACAAGTGCCTCTTCCTGCTCCTCGCGGAAGTGGGTGACGGCGTCCGAGGATTCGTTCTCACGGTCGCGCAGGTACTCGCGGAGCGAGTAGGCGAAGGCCGCGGCCCAGGCGATGGCGATCACGATGTAGAAGACGTTGCGCACCGAGGCCGGGGCATCGATGAAGTCGCTCTTCAACAGGCTGCGCGTGTTGGTGAGCACGATCAGGCCGCCGACCGAGGCGCCGAGCAGACGCGGCGGGATGTGGCGCACGAGCCATGCCGCGATCGGCGCGGCGATCACGCCGCCGACGAGGATGGCGCCGACCCACGCGAAGTTGATGCCCTGCGAACCGAGGCTGAACAGGAAGCCGAGGCTCGCGGCGACGGCGATGATGAACTCGCTCGTGTCGATCGAACCGATCACCTTGCGGGGTTCGAGGCGGCCGCTGGCCAGGATGGCCGGGGTGCCGACAGGTCCCCAGCCGCCGCCACCGGTGGCGTCGACGAATCCGGCGACGAACCCGAGGGGGCTCAGGAACCGCTTGCGCAGCGGCTTGCCGAGATTGTGGCGGGGAATGCCCTGGAAGGTGAACCGCACCAGGATGTAGAGGCCGAGCAGCAACAGGATCACGGCCATGACCGGCGCTGCGGTCTCGGTGGAGAGACTCGACAGGATCGTCGCGCCGAGGAATGCGCCGATGGCGCCCGGGATCGCGATCCGGCGCACGACCCGCCAGTCGACGTTGCCGAACTTCCAGTGCGAGACACCGGACACCAGCGTGGTGCCGATCTCGGCCAGGTGCACGGTGGCCGATGCGGCAGCCGGGTTGGTGCCGATGGCGAGTAGGAGGGTCGTGGTGGTGACGCCGTAAGCCATGCCGAGACTGCCGTCGACGAGCTGAGCAGCAAAGCCGACGAGGCCGATCAGGACAATCGTTCTCATAGGAGATCTTTCCGGGAAGTCACGCCGTCAGGGGCGTGGAGAGGCTGGGCGGACACGATGCGGCCGCGAGAGATGAAGCGCAGGGTGGGGACGCGGTGTCGGTCCCAGGACGGGTTGGGTCGCGTCACCGACACAGCATCGAGGCCGTACGCAGCAGGTCAACGGCGGCGCGGCGCACCAGCATGGCGCCACGTCTGTTCCCGGTCACTGCGTAAGTCACCGCGTCATCTTATGTAGAGCCAGTTCGAAATCCGACTTCCCGGCCGTGTCGAAATCGTCGCGCGCAGAAACCTTGACAGATGTCGGGTGTGCGGCTAACCGCAGAAGCAGACGCCCCCGGCGCCTGGGAGGCGCCGGGGGCGTGTGTCTGCTGGTTGCGGAGTGCTAGTCCAGGTAGTCGCGCAGGACCTGCGAACGCGACGGGTGGCGCAACTTCGACATGGTCTTGGACTCGATCTGGCGGATGCGCTCCCGGGTCACCCCGTACACCTGCCCGATCTCGTCGAGGGTGCGGGGCTGCCCGTCGGTGAGACCGAAGCGCAGGCGGACGACACCCGCCTCACGCTCGGACAGCGTTTCCAGGACCGACTGCAGCTGGTCTTGTAGCAACGTGAAGCTGACCGCGTCGACCGCGACCACGGCTTCGGAGTCCTCGATGAAGTCACCGAGCTGGCTGTCGCCCTCGTCGCCGATGGTCTGGTCCAGCGAAATGGGCTCCCGGGCGTACTGCTGGATCTCCAGCACCTTCTCCGGAGTGATGTCCATTTCCTTGGCGAGCTCCTCGGGAGTCGGCTCGCGGCCGAGGTCCTGGAGAAGTTCGCGCTGGATGCGACCGAGCTTGTTGATGACCTCGACCATGTGCACCGGGATACGGATCGTGCGGGCCTGGTCGGCCATGGCCCGGGTGATCGCCTGACGGATCCACCAGGTGGCGTAGGTCGAGAACTTGTAACCCTTGGTGTAGTCGAACTTCTCGACCGCGCGGATCAGACCGAGGTTGCCCTCCTGGATCAGATCCAGGAACGCCATGCCGCGGCCGGTGTACCGCTTGGCCAGCGAGACGACGAGTCGGAGGTTCGCCTCGAGCAGGTGGTTCTTGGCGCGATTGCCGTCGCGCGAGATCCAGTTGAGGTCACGCTTCTGGGCGGTGCTCAGCTTCTCGCCGGCGTCCATGATGCGTCGGAGACGTTCGGTGGCGAACAGCCCCGCCTCGATCCGCTTGGCGAGCTCGACCTCTTCCTCGGCATTGAGGAGGGCGACCTTGCCGATCTGCTTCAGATACGCGCGGACGCTGTCGGCGGAGGCGGTGAGTTCGGCGTCCTTGCGCGCCTGGCGCAGAGCCTCCGACTCCTCCTCGTCCCACACGAAGTCGCCGGATTTGGCGGCGGCTGCCTCGTCCTTGGAGGCGGCCGCGGCGGTGGCGGGACCCGCGCCGGCGGCCGGGGTCTTCGCGGACTCCTCGTCGTCCGACTCGTCGTCGTCGACCTCCAGGTCTTCGATTTCGACGTCTTCGAGCTCCGCGTCGGGGCCGTCGATGTCGTCGATCGAGTCCGGGTCGTCGGGCTCGGCGCTCGGATCGTCGCCGGACCCCTCAGCGGAGGCGCCCTTCTTGGCGGCCTTCTTCGGCGCTGCCTTCTTGGTCGCCTTCTTCGCTGCTGCCTTTTTGGCGGGCGCCTTGCGGGCGGCGGTCTTCTTCGCAGCCTTCTTGGCGGTCCGCTTGGCCGGGGCGTCGGTCGCGGCGGGGGTCGACTCGGTCGACTCCTCGGCCTCTACATCACCCTGGTGGGTCGTGATGGCTGCCACGTACAACCTTTCGAACTGTCTTCTATGGTGTCGTCCGTCGTCTGTCACCAGACGTGACACGGCAGCACGAGCCGCCGTGGACGAGGTCTTGGTTTCTCGGTTGGAATGACCGGTGACGACCATTGTAACGACATCGCCGTGTCCGGTGTGTCAAAGACCTGGTCAATGCACGCGTGGCGCTAGGTTTTGAGCCCCCGCGAGACCGCCATGGCGGCACCCACGATGCCGGCGGTGTTCAGCAGCACCGCGGGGACCACGGGCGTGTCATTGGTCAACAGCGGAATCCACTTGTCGGACTTGCGGCTGATGCCGCCGCCCGCGATGAACAGCTTCGGCCAGAAGAGGGCCTCGTAGGTCTTCAGGACCTCGGAGACCTTCTCGGTCCACTTCTCGTATGACCAACCCTTCTCGTCCCGGACGCGAGAGGACGCCTGGTGCTCGGCTTCCTTCTTGCCGACCTGGAGATGACCGAGCTCGGTGTTCGGCACGAGGGTTCCGTCGATCAGGATCGCCGACCCTATGCCGGTTCCGAACGTCAGCAGCATCACGACCCCCGCGACGTCCTTGCCCGCGCCGTACGCGTCCTCGGCCATCCCCGCGGCGTCGGCGTCGTTGAGCACCGACACCTGCCTGCCGTCGAGGTGCTTGCTGAAGAGGTCGTAGACGTCCGTACCGATCCAGGCCTTGTCGATGTTGGCGGCCGTGCGCATGATCCCGTCGGTGACGACGCCGGGCAGGGTGATGCCCACCGGTCCGGTCCAGTCGAAATGTGCCACGACCTCGGCCACCTTGTCGGCGACTGCGTCGGGTGTCGCCGGCTGCGGGGTCAGCACCTTGAACCGCTCGCCGACGAGTTCACCGGAATCGAGATCGACGATCCCGCCCTTGATCCCGGAACCGCCGACGTCGACCCCGAAACCGAGGTTGGTCGGAGGTGTCGGATCGTCGGGGTCGGACGATCCGGGGACGGACGTATCGGTCATGGCGGGGCTCCCTGTCGGGGTCGGCGGCAATCGTGGTCCAGGCTATCCACGTGACCCGCCGAACGTGCGACATCGCAACGCATGTCGACACGATCGGCCCGGGCGAGGCGAGAGATCGGTCACCGCGATCGGCGGTGCGGTCGGGCGATGTGCTCACATGGAAGGCGTGGATCAGACAATTCCGGTGGACGAGCTCGCCGCGGTCGCCCATGCCGTGGCTCAGGAGGCCGCCGCGCACGTGCGTCGCCGCCGCCCCGAATTGTTCGGCGCGACACCGGGACACGGCGAACCGCCGGCATCCGGGACCCCGGACACGCGATCGTCGACGGTGCGACCGGTGTCGACCACGTCGACGGTGCAACCGGTGTCGACCAAGTCGACGGAAACCGATCCGGTCACCCTCGCCGACACCGAGACCGAACGCCTGATCCGTTCGCTGCTCCGCCGCGCGCGTCCCGACGACGAGGTGCTGGGGGAGGAGGACGGCGGCAGCCGGGCGGTGCCCTCCGGCGTCCGATGGGTCGTCGACCCGATCGACGGCACCGTCAACTTCATGTACGGCGTCCCGGCCTATGCCGTCTCGGTGGCGGCGCAGGTCGACGGGCGGTCGGTTGCCGGGGTCGTCGTCGACGTCGCCCGCGACGTGACCTACGGCGCGACCCTCGGCGGGGGAGCCTGGGCGGCAGATGCGACCGGAGTCCGCCGGACGCTGCGCTGCACGTCGGTCGATCGAGCCGAACTGGCACTGGTGGCAACGGGTTTCGGGTATGACGCGGCACGGCGCAGGCAGCAGGGCCGCATCGTCGCCGAACTGCTGCCCCGCGTCCGGGACGTCCGTCGCATCGGAGCCGCGGCCCTCGACCTGTGCATGGTCGCCGCCGGCGCCGTCGACGCCCATTACGAACACGGTCTGAGCCCGTGGGACTGGGCGGCCGGAGGACTGATCGCCGCCGAGGCCGGTGCGGTCGTCCAGATGCCGCCGCCGGACTCGCGGGCCGACGAGGGGCACATCACCGTCGCCGTCGCACCCGGCGTGGCCGACGAATTCCTCGCGCTGCTGGACGAACTCGACGCCCGCCGCCCGCTCGCCTGACGGCTCCCCGGCGCACACCCGGCGGCGGGGAGCCTCTGGGCGAACCTCAGCAGGGAGCGGAATGCACGGCCTCGACGAGCACCGGGTCGACACCGCTCGCCGGGTTCTTCGGATCCGCCGACCGGAGCGCCTCCAGCGCGGCCTGCGCGTCCTGGGACATCTCGTCACCCGAATGGTGGGTGCCGAGTGCGACGTCGACGGCTGTCCCGCGTCGGCCGTCATCGACCAGCTGTGCGCACGGGAACGCGAGCCACGTGGCCGCGGCCGCGGCGCGTCCCGCGGGCCCGAAACGGATCTGCGCGACGCAGTTCAGGTCCCGGTTGGGGTACACGGGGTCATCGGCATAGGGGGTGTCCGGCACCGGGGTGAACCCCTGCGCGGTGAGGTCGTCGGACACCGTGCGGGCCGCGCCGCGTTCGTCGGAGGCGTTGAGGACCCGCACCCCGAAGGTCGACAGCGGTGCCGGCGCGACCCCCAGCATCTCGTCGCGACCGACGACAGTGAGTGCCGGCGGTGCGGGAGGCGCGGGTGCACCGGCCTCCACCGACGTCGGCGGAGTCGGCTGATTGCACGCTGTCGGTACGGATTCGGTGTCGCCGCCGCCCAGCGCGACCGCCCACACCACCACTCCGACGACCATCAGGACGACGACCGTGATGATCGCCGGTGCATAGCGGCGCCGACGGTAGGGTCGGCCCTGCTCGTCTGTCGGATAGCCGGACGTAATCTTCGACACCACCGTGGACTGGCTCCTCACTGGGCGTTGCGTGATCTCGGATCACTGTAGAGGGTGGCCTCGCGGTGGACCGCATGCCTCGCCGGGAGCGAGGTCACCGGTGCGCTCCGAGGTGTCTGTCGGCGCCGGAGCGAAACTTACCGACGAGTTGGGTCCAGCGTATTGACCATGCACGAGGTGTCGACTATGCTACGGGCGCCCGCGCTTCCAGACTCGGGATGCGCCCGATATCGAACCGTGATCGAAATCACGCAATACGTCTGTTCCTCTGGTACGAATCTCGCCCGAGACGACGTTGCACTGACCCCATCGGTAAGACAATCCCGGTGGTGTCGTGCGCAAGAACACCCGGGTGACGACGCCAGCGCCGTCACCGTGAGCGCCCCTCACACTCTCGACAAGTTAGGCACAGAATGGCTACAGATTACGACGCGCCACGGCGGACGGAGACCGAGGACCTCAACGAGGACTCGCTCGAAGAGCTGAAGGCGCGACGCAGCGAGGCTCAGTCCTCGGCGGTGGATGTCGACGAGAGTGACACCGCGGAGTCCTTCGAACTCCCCGGAGCCGATCTCTCCGGTGAAGAGCTGTCGGTGCGTGTCATCCCGAAGCAGGCCGACGAGTTCACCTGCACCAGCTGCTTTCTCGTCTATCACCGCAGTCGGCTGGCCGAAGAGAACGGAAGCTCGCTCATCTGCGTCGACTGCGCCTGAGCAGGTTCGCAGCCAGCGGATGACCGCTGATGAAAGGGGCCGACGCCGAACGCGGCGCGGCCCCTTCGTCGTGTCCTGGGTTCAGGCGGTGGGTTCCGGGCGGTCGGCCGCGGCGTCGTCGATGCCCAGCGCCGCGAGGAGTTCGGCCGGGCGGCGGGTGGAGACGAGCCAGTAGGGAGTCGGGTCGTCGGGGTCGTCGAGGACGAGGAGCACCATCGTCTTCACCCAGGACCGGTGGACGAGATAGGCGGCCGGGTCCAGCTGGCGGCCGAGCGCCGCGCTCTTGGCCGACGCCGGGACCGTCGCCCCGCGGGCCACGACGGAACGTGGCAGAACGGCGCGGTGGGCGTGCAGTTCCCCACCCGGGGTCACCCGGATACGGGTACGGCTCATCGTCCACAGCATCACCGCGCACAGGACGCCGGTGGCGACGTACCCGATGATGCTCCAGGCGCTCCCGCGTGCCGACAGCTGGATCTCGTAGCCCACCACGCCGGTGAGGACCACGGCTGCGAGCCACCACCACCAGGGCACGTACAGACGCTCGTCGAACCGATCGGCGGTCGAGTCGGTGACATCGGCGTTGCGCCCGGTGGGTGCGGGGGAGGCGTCCGACGTGCCCCCGGGGTGCTCGGGCGAATGATCTGCGGTCACGTGACCAGCGTAGTCTGCGTCCGTGACCCCAGATCTCCCCCCTGTGCAGCCCTCCGCCGCGGCGCCGATCGCGGTCCGTCGCCTCGACCCCGATCTGCCCCTGCCGACCAGGGCGCACCCGGGTGATGCGGGGGTCGACCTCTATTCGACGATCGATCTCGAACTGCCGGCCGGACGCCGTCAGCTCGTCGGAACCGGGATCGCGGTGGCGTTGCCGTTCGGAACCGTCGGGCTGATCCACCCGAGATCGGGCCTCGCCGCGCGGGCCGGCCTGTCGGTCGTGAACACCCCCGGGACCATCGACGCCGGCTATCGCGGGGAGATCAAGGTCTGCCTGATCAACCACGACCCGGAGCAGACGATCTCGATCGCGCGCGGCGACCGGATCGCCCAGCTGATCGTGCAGCGTGTGGAGTTACCCGACTTCGTCGAGGTCGACGAGCTCGACGACACCGCCCGGGGCGACGGCGGTTACGGATCGAGCGGCGGTTCGGCGATTCTCGCCTGACCTCCGCCCGTCGGGAGTCGATTACTGTTTTCCGTGTGTCCGGCGGATCGTTGTCGCCGGCGGTGACGAACGAGGAGTGACGCGATGGCACAGGACGGATCAGAGGAGTTGCGGGTCGGTCAGGCGCGCGGTCCCTACGACATCGACGCGCTGGCCACCCGGCCGCAGGAACTCGAGAACTCCCATCTCGACCTCGGTTCGGTGCTGGTACCAGTGGTCGAGGGCGGCCAGGTCACCGTCGAGATGTCCGAGGCCCACCAGCCGCAGAACGTGTACCTGGTGACCCCCATCGGCCGGATCTCGGTGAGTGCGTTCGCCGCACCCAAGTCTCCCGGGATGTGGCGCGAGGTGGTGCGGGAACTGGCCGGCTCGCTGCGCGACGACGGTGCCGCCACGAGCGTCGAGGACGGGCACTGGGGACGCGAGGTGGTCGCCGACAAGGATGGCGTCACCCACCGTTTCATCGGGGTCGACGGGCCGCGCTGGCTCGTCCGGTGCGTCGGCAGCGGGCCCACCGCCAACGCCGACGATCTCGCCCGGCTCAGCCGCGCGGTGCTCGCCGAGACCGTCGTGCGACGCGGTTCCGAACCCTTCCCCCCGCGTGACCCACTGCCGATCGTGTTGCCCCCAGTGCTCGCCGAGCAGGTCGCGGCCGCCCAGCAGCAGATGTTCGCCGATCCCGCCGCCGGACAGGATCCCCAGGCCGCCCCCGCGGACCAGGCGCCCGCCGCCGGGAACGACGCGGACTCGACCGAGGAGCCGGGGCCGGTCGCCGGTGGCGCGCTCGACCAGGTCGCGCACGCCACCGTGTACGGCGACAACACCTACCGCGACGACGCCGACACTGCGGTGGCCGACGCCGCGGACGCGCCGCCCGCCTCCGAGCCGCCCGCCTCCGATCCGGCGGCCGACACCGCGGATGACGACGACCCGCAGCCGCCGTCGTCGGGCTCGGCGATGCAGCGTTTCCTCCGCCGTCGCTGACCCGCGGTCACCGCTCCGGGTCGGTCAGACGGATGAGCCCGTCCCGCGCGCCGGCCCCGAGCAGACCCGGGTCGCGGCCCCAGTCGTCCAGGCTCACCTCCACGAGGGCCGATCGCGGTGCAGCCGCGTGCCATTCACGGGCGACGGTGATCGGATGGACCGGGTCGTCGGGAGCCGCGACGATCGCGAGCGGCACCGCGAGTCCGGCGATCTCGGCGCCGACGGGGGCGCGGTAGCCGGCCGCCTCGCGCAACATGGCGACGAGGCCCGGATGTAGACGCCGCCACGACCGGGACAGTTCCGTCGAGAGCCAATCCGGGCTGCTGCCGGCCATCGCGGCGATCGTCGCCTCGAGTCCGTCGCGCTCGAGCGACTCGGCGGTGGCGACCGCGCTGGCGGCGGCGGGGGCGGTGCGTGCGTCGCCGCTCCAGGCCGGCAGCGCGGCGAGCACCCCGGCGCATCGTCGCCCGCCGTCACGCAGGGCCCAGTCGAGCGCGATCGCGGCCCCGATCGAGACGCCGCCCACCACGATCGAACGATGCGCTCGCGCGGCACGATCCAGCCCGCGGAGGTGACCGTCGATCAGCGACGTCGTCGGCTCCAGGGCGATGAGCTCGATGCCCAGGTCAGCGGCGGTTCCGCCGAAGGCGCGGGTGACGTGGTCGGCGTCCGAACCCGTCCCGGGGATGACGACCAGAGCGGTCGGAGGCGGGCGGAGCAGACCGTCGGTGCCGGGCATCAGAGCATCATCCCCTAGTGTGTCCCGGGGCCCCGCGCAGACCCGAGACCGCGGCGGCCCGGCACCGCGGAATGCCCCCGCGGTCGTCTACGTTGTCACTGGCCGAGGCCGGGGTCTACGCTGGCGGACAGGTCACCGATCACTCGTTCGGCGACCCACGGTCACCGCTCTGCACAGCCCGCGGTGCCGGCCGAAATCCATTGGGAGGGTCGAGATGCCCACTGCCGGCTATCTCAAACGACTTACCCGTCGGCTGACCGAGGATCTCGGTGACGCCGACGCAGAGAAGATCGCCGAGGAATCCAAGGCGACGGGTGCGCAGCGCGCATCCGAGTGCTGCCGAGGTGACGAGGTCACCATGCACGGCGAGCTCCGTGCCGTCGAGACGTGTTCGCGCTCGGCCAAGGCGGGTGTGAAGGCCGAGTTCTTCGACGGCTCCGACGTCGTGATACTCAAGTGGCTCGGCCGCAACCGCATCACCGGAATCGAACCCGGCCGCAAGGTCACCGTCCGCGGACGGCTCGCCGAGCAGGACGGGCACAAGGTGATCTACAACCCCTACTACGAACTGCACGGCGTCGACGAGTGACCGACTCCGACTCGACCGCCTCGACGGACTCCGATCCCGACCAGCCGGCCTCGGAGCGGACGACGCCCACGGTTCTCGAACAGATCGGCGGCGTCTCGGGTCTCGTCTACTCGACGGTGCCCGTGGTGGTGTTCGTCCCCGTCAACTCCTTCGCCGATCTGCGCACCGCCATCTATGCCGCCCTCGGTGTGGCGGCACTGCTGTTCGTCGTGCGCCTGGTGCGCCGCGAACCACTGACGCCCGCGATCTCGGGGCTGCTCGGCGTCGCGATCTGCGTCTTCATCGCCGACCGGGTCGGGGACGCCAAGGGCTACTTCCTCTTCGGGATCTGGAGCACCCTGGTCTACGCGATCGTGTTCGCCGTCTCCATCCTGGTGCGATGGCCGCTCATCGGCGTGGCGTGGCACCTGGTCAACGGCGAGGGATCGAGCTGGCGCAAACAGCGGTCCATCCTGCGTGCCTACGACATCGCCACCGCGCTGTGGGCCCTGCTCTTCGCGGCGCGCTACCTCACCCAGTCGGAGCTGTACGACGACGGCGCGACCGGGTGGCTGGCGTTCACACGCATCGCGATGGGATGGCCGCTGACAGCTCTCGTGGTGCTCGCGACGATCCTCCTGGTGCGCCGTGCCCAGCGCGCCGAGGCGGCACGCGCCGAAGCCTCGGCCGACGCCGGGATCACCGCGCGATCTGCATAGCCTCGTAGAGGGCGGGTTCGGCCTCGACCGGGGCGATGAAGATCAATTCGTCGCCGCCCTCGATCGGGTCGTCGCGCTGGGGGACGATGACCCGGCCGCCACGCAGGATCGCGACCAGTGCCGCGTCCCGGGGGAGCTCCAGCTTGCGCACGGGCTTGCCCGCGAGCGGTGTGTTCGACGGCAGGGTCAGTTCGACGAGGTTGGCCTGTCCCTGCCGGAACGTCATCAGCCGGACCAGATCGCCGACGGACACCGCTTCCTCGACGAGGGAGGCGAGTAGGCGAGGGGTCGAGACGGCGACGTCGACGCCCCAGTCCTCGCCGAAGAGCCATTCGTTGCGGGGATCGTTGACCCGAGCGACGACCCGGTTGACCGCGAACTCGGTCTTCGCGAGGAGGCTGACGACCAGGTTCGCCTTGTCGTCGCCGGTCGCGGCGATCATCACGTCATAGGTCTGCAACTGCGCGTCTTCGAGATTCGCGAGCTCGCACGCGTCGGCGAGCACCCAGTTGGCGCCGGTGACGGCGTCGGTGTCGATGTGGCCGGCGTTGCGCTCGAAGAGCGTGACCTCGTGGGCATTCACCAGCAGTTCGCGGGCGATGGACCGCCCGACCGCGCCGGCTCCGGCGATGGCGACCTTCACTTCGGGACTCCTTCGGCCCGGGTCATCCGGACTCGTTCTGGATGAACGGCTCGGCAGCGAGGCCGCGGGCGTTCTTGAGATTGTCGAGCATGACCGCTCCGTAGATCACATCGTCTTGTTGGACAACGGTTTTGGCATCGGGCAGGACCGCGCGTCCGACGCGGCTGAGAAACACCACCCGAGCCCCGGTCAGTTCCTGGAACTTGGCCACCGAGATCCCGATCCAGGACTCGTCGACGTCGATCTGGGCGATGGCCAGTGAACCGGACGGGTCGCGCCACGCCATCGTCGTCGTCTCGCCGAGCGCCGAGACGAACCGTTCGGTCGTCCACGGCACGGTGGCGACCGTCGGGATCCCGAGACGCTCGTACACCTCGGCGCGCTTGGCGTCGTAGATCCGGGCGACGACCCGCTCGACATCGAATGTCTCGCGCGCCACCCGCGCCGAGATGATGTTCGAGTTGTCCCCCGAGGACACCGCGGCGAACGCGTCGGCGTGCTCGATGCCCGCCTTGACGAGGATCTCCCGGTCGAACCCGACCCCGGTGATCGTGCGGCCCGCGAAATCGGGACTCAACCGCACGAACGCGCTCGGATCGCGGTCGATGATCGCGACGTCGTGTCCGCGCTTCTGCATCGCCATCGCGAGCGAGGATCCGACCCGCCCGCAACCCATGATGACCACCTGCACGGCATTCCTCTCCACATGCGGCTCGTGTGCCGCGAGTCGAACCTACCCGGCCCGGCGCCAACGCTCTAGGGTTGCCTGGTGTCCACCGTCTCCAAGGTGTCCGTCGCGACCAAACGCCTCCTGCTCGGCAGGCCGTTCCGCAGCGACACACTAGGTCACACGCTGCTGCCCAAGCGGATAGCCCTGCCGGTGTTCGCCTCCGACGCGATGAGCTCGGTGGCGTACGCGCCGCAGGAGATCTTCCTGGTCCTCTCCGTGGCCGGCATCAGCGCGCTCGCGTTCACCCCGTGGGTGGCGATCGCGGTCGCGGTCGTCATGACCGTGGTCGTGGCCAGCTATCGGCAGAACGTGCACGCCTATCCCTCGGGAGGTGGCGACTACGAGGTCGCGACCGTCAACCTCGGCCCCAACGCGGGTCTCACCGTCGGCAGCGCCCTCCTCGTGGACTACGTGCTCACCGTGGCGGTGTCGGTCACGTCCGCCGCGGAGAACATCGGCTCGGCGATCCCGTTCGTCGGCGAGCACAAGGTGTGGTTCTGCGTCGGCGCGATCATGCTTCTCGCCGCGGTCAACCTGCGCGGCATCAAGGAGTCCGGCGCAGTGCTGGCCATCCCGACCTACGGGTTCATCATCGGCGTGCTGGGCATGCTCGTCTGGGGCTTCACCGAGATCTACGTGCTCGGGCAGGACATCCAGTCCGAGACCGCCGACTTCGGCATCGTGCCCGAGCAGGACAATCTCACCGGGCTGGCGCTGATCTTCCTCGTCGCCCGGTCGTTCTCCTCCGGTTGTGCGGCGCTCACCGGGGTCGAGGCCATCAGCAACGGGGTGCCGGCGTTCCGGAAACCGAAGTCGCGCAACGCCGCGACGACGCTGCTGCTGCTCGGCGCCTTCTCCATCACGCTGCTGCTGGGCATCGTGCTGCTCGCGGGCAAGATCGGTGCGAAGTACGTCATGAACCCGGAACAGGACCTGATCGGGGCCCCTGACGGCTACCAGCAGAAGGCGATGATCGCCCAGCTCGCCCATGCCGTGTTCGACTCGTTCCCACCCGCTTTCTTCTTCGTCGCCACGGTCACCGCGCTGATCCTGCTGCTGGCCGCGAACACCGCCTTCAACGGGTTCCCGGTGCTGGGTTCGGTACTCGCGCAGGACCGTTACCTGCCGCGTCAGCTGCACACCCGCGGCGACCGCCTCGCCTTCAGCAACGGCATCCTGTTCCTCGCGATCGCCGCGATCATCTTCGTGGTCGCCTTCGGCGCCCAGGTGACGGCGCTGATCCAGCTCTACATCGTGGGTGTGTTCGTCTCGTTCACGTTGAGCCAGACCGGCATGGTGCGGCATTGGACCCGCTTGTTGCGCACCGAGACCGATCCGAACGCGCGTCGCCGGATGATGCAGTCCCGGGTGGTCAACTCCGTCGGCCTGGTGATGACCGCCACCGTCCTCGTCGTGGTGCTGTTGACCAAGTTCACCGAAGGGGCCTACATCGCGGTGATCGCGATGGTCTCCCTCTTCGTGATGATGAAACTCATCCATCACCACTACGCATCGGTGCAGCGAGAACTCGACCGCGCCGAGGAGGACGACGAAGCGGTCCTGCCGAGCCGCACGCATTCGATCGTGCTCGTGTCCAGCCTGCACATGGCCTCCAAACGCGCACTGCGCTATGCCCGGGCGACGCGGCCGGACGTCCTCGAGGCGATCACGGTCAACGTCGACGACCGCGACACCCGCAAACTCGTCTCCGAATGGGAGGCCAGCGACATCACGGTGCCGCTCAAGGTCATCGCGTCGCCGTACCGCGAGATCACCCGGCCGGTCATCGAATACGTGCGCCGGGTGCGCCGCGAATCGCCGCGCGACGTGGTCACCGTGTTCATCCCGGAGTACGTCGTCGGGCACTGGTGGGAACAGATCCTCCACAATCAGTCGGCGTTGCGCCTCAAGGGGCGTCTGCTGTTCGAGCCCGGCGTGATGGTGACCTCGGTGCCGTGGCAGCTCACCTCGTCGGACCGGCGCAAGGAGGACCGCGCGTACTGGGCGCCGGGCGAGACCCGTAGGGCGCTGGGCGAACCCGAGCGGCGACCGTGACGGGGTCGGGACCGGCCCGTCGTGTCGAGGTCACCGTCGACCGCCCCGCCAACGGTGGTGAGGCGGTGGGGCGCGCCGACGGTCGGGTCGTGTTCGTCCGCGGGGCGATCCCGGGCGAACGGGTGGTCGCCGAGATCACCGACGACCGGCACGACTCGTATTGGCGCGCCGACGCGGTGGAGGTGCTCGACGCCTCGCCGCACCGCGTGCCGTCGCCGTGTCCGGCGGCGGCGGCCGGAGCCGGCTGCTGTGATCTCGGCCACGTGGCACCCGATCATGCCCGGGACCTGAAACAGGCTGTGCTGCTCGATGTCCTGGACCGGGTGGGGCATCTGCCGCGCGACGTCGTCGCCGGCACCGAGCTGGCGAGCACCGGGGTGCGGCGTCTCGGGGGCGCCGACACCGGCTGGCGAATCCGTACCCGCCTGGCCGTGGACGCCCAGGGGCGGCCGGGGCAGTCGGCGTTCCGCGGGCGGCAGGTCGTGACCGAGGTCTGCGTGCAACCCGCGCCCGGGATGCTCGACGGTCTGGCCGAGAGCCGCTTCACCCCGCACGCCGAACTCGCCGTGGTGCTCGACGCCGACGGTGCGCGGCACGTCACCGAGCTCGCACCGGTCGAGAAGCCGCGTCGGGGCCGCGCCGACAGCCGGCGTCGGGCTCAACAGAACCGCGTCCGACGGTCGCGGACCCGGGCCCAGGTGATCGTCGAGGGTGGCGCGAGCGCGGTCCAACGCGTCGGCGGGAGGTCGTGGGCCATCCCGGTCGCGGGATTCTGGCAGGCGCACCGCGACGCACCGCGGGCCTACGCCGAGTCCGTCGTCGACCTCGTCGACGCGCACCTCGGGGCGCGGCCGCGGGTGGCGTGGGATCTCTACGGCGGCGCCGGGGTGTTCGCGGCCGCGCTGCTCGACAGCACCGCGGGTGGTCTGGAGGCCGTCCACATCGTCGACTCCGATCCGGCCGCCCTCGACGCCGCCGACCGCGCCTTCGCCGACGACGGCGACCGCGTGCGCACCCACCGTGGGGAGGTCGCGGCCCGGATCGCGGACCTGGACGACCGGCCGGACGTGGTCGTGCTCGACCCGCCACGGACGGGGGCGGGCGAGCGGGTGATCGCCGCGGTCGCCGACGCACGGCCGGGCATCGTGATCCACGTGGGCTGCGACGCCGCGCGGTTCGCACGTGATCTCGGACTCTTCGCCGAGCGCGGATTCCGCGTCACGGAGATCCGCGGTTTCGACGCGTTCCCGCTGACACACCACGTGGAGGCGGTGGCCTGCCTGTTCCCGCCCGCTCACGGGTGAGAGAACGCAGGGCGGGGGGTAGCGGGACACCCGCGCCGCGGCCATCCGCCGATCCGGTTCGCGACGAATGCTTCCGTAGACTGACCTGACATGTGCCGGACGTTCTCGGCGCGACAGCCGACCCGGCGTCACGGGGTTATGGAGGAAACGATGGGTGTGCTCGACCGGATCAGCTCGCCGGCCGATCTTCGGCCGCTGTCGGACGAGGAGATGGAGACCCTCGCGTCGGAGATCCGGACGTTCCTGATCGAGAAGGTCGCGGCCACCGGCGGACACCTCGGTCCCAATCTCGGCGTCGTCGAGCTGACGCTCGGCATCCACCGCGTCTTCGACTCGCCGTCGGACGCGATCCTGTTCGACACCGGCCACCAGTGCTACGTCCACAAGATCGTCACCGGACGCAAGGACGGCTTCGATCAGCTGCGTCAGCGCGGTGGGCTCACCGGCTACCAGGAGCGCGCGGAGTCCGAACACGACTGGGTGGAGTCGTCGCACGCCTCGGCGGCACTGTCGTACGCGGACGGGCTGGCGAAGTCGTTCGAGCTGACCGGTCAGCCGCATCGCGCGGTGGTCGCGGTCGTCGGCGACGGCGCCCTGACGGGCGGGATGTGCTGGGAGGCGATCAACAACATCGCCGCCTGCAACCGCCCGGTGGTCATCGTCGTGAACGACAACGGCCGCTCGTACGCGCCGACGATCGGCGGTCTCGCCAGCCACCTGTCGGGACTGCGGCTGCAGCCCGGGTACGAGAAGTTCCTCGACGAGGGCCGCCGCGTCGTCAAGCAGGTACCCGTCGTCGGCGAACCCGCCTACGCGGTCCTGCACGGGATGAAGAGCGGACTCAAGGATCTGCTTGCCCCCCAGGCGATGTTCACCGATCTCGGACTGAAGTACGTCGGACCCGTCGACGGCCACGACATCGACGCCGTCGAGTCGGCCCTGCGTCAGGCACGGGACTTCGGCGGACCGGTCATCGTGCACACCGTGACCCGCAAGGGAATGGGCTACGCGCACGCCGAGAACCACGTCGCCGACCAGATGCACGCCACCGGCATCATCGACCCGGTCACCGGCCGGCCCACGAGCGTGTCACCCCCGGACTGGACCGCGGTGTTCTCCGCCGCCCTGCTCGACGCCGGAGCCAACCGTCCCGACGTCGTCGCGATCACCGCGGCCATGCCCGGCCCGACGGGACTCACCCCGTTCGGTGAGCGCTACCCGGATCGCATGTTCGACGTCGGCATCGCCGAACAGCATGCGATGACCTCGGCGGCGGGTCTCGCCCTCGGTGGCCTGCATCCGGTCGTCGCGATCTACTCGACGTTCCTCAACCGTGCGTTCGACCAGCTGCTGATGGACGTCTCGCTGCTGAAGCAGCCGGTGACGCTCGTCCTCGACCGATCGGGCATCACCGGCCCCGACGGCCCCAGCCACCACGGCATGTGGGATCTGTCGCTCATGGCGATGGTCCCCGGTCTCCGTGTGGCGGCTCCGCGGGACGCGGTCCGGCTCCGCGAGGAGTTCGACGAGGCACTCGGCGTCGCGGACGGTCCGACGGCGCTGCGGTTCTCCAAAGGTGCGGTCCCCGAAGACATCCGGGCCGTCGAACGGCTCGACGACGGCGTCGACGTGTTGCACCGGACCGACCGTGACCTCGGTCCGGCGGACGGCGATGTGCTGATCGTCGCGATCGGCGCCTTCTGCGGACTGGCCGTGGACACTGCCGAACGCCTCGCGAGGCAGGGCATCGACGCCACGGTCATCGACCCACGCTGGGTCCTGCCTGTCCCGACGTCCGTGGTCGAGGTCGCGCGCCGTCATCGGCTGGTCGTCACACTCGAGGACGGGTGCACCAGCGGTGGGGTCGGGTCCGCGGTCGCGACAGCCCTGTCGGCGGCCGAAGTACTGGTACCCGTGCAGATCAAGGGCATCCCGCAGGAGTTCGTCCCGCACGCCTCCCGTGGCGAGATCCTCGCCGATCTCGGGTTGACCGCTCAGGACCTCGCCCGGTCGATCACCGCGACCGTCTCGGGCATGCAGGCCGGCCCTGGCCTGGACCGCGCGATCGAGAACACGCCCGACCCGGCAGAGAGCCGCGCCGAGGACTGAGCTCCCGGCGGTTGAATGCCGGAGAGGTCCGGTTTGGCCGGTGCCGAAGCTGGGCATTTTCTCTCCGTGAGCGACGAATCCGGTTCCGCGGGGATGCATCGCACCGACCCGCCGGTGCCGACCCTCGGGGTCGAGGAGGAGTTCGTCCTGGTCGACCGCGAGACCGGACGGCCGGTCGGACGTAACCGCGAGGTGGCTGCGGCGGCGTCGGCGCGCGGCCTCGACCTCGAGCTGGAACTCACCTCCTCCCAGGTGGAGATCGCCACGCCCGCGGCGGCATCGAGCCAGGAGATCGGCGATCATCTCCACCGGCTACGCGGCATCCTGACGGCGGCCGCCGACGATGTGGGCGTCGACGTCGTGGCCTGCGGGGTGCCGCCACGAGTGCCCGACTCGTTTCCGGTCACCGACATCGGCCGCTACCGCGCGATCGCCGAACGCTACGGCATGCTCGCCCACGAGCAGGGCATCAGCGGTTGCCACGTCCACGTGGAGGTTCCCGACACCGACACCGCCGTCGGGGTGTGCAACTGGCTGCGGCCGTGGTTGCCGGTGTTGCTGGCCCTGGCGGCCAATTCGGCGGTCTATCGAGACGCAGATTCCGGACACGCGAGCTGGCGGTCGGTGCTGTGGTCGCGGTGGCCGGCGGCGGGACCGCCACCACACCTGCGGTCGGCCGAGCACTTCGCCGAGACCGTCGAACTGCTCGTCGCGACCGGCGCGATCCTGGACCCGCACATGCTGTACTGGGACGCCCGGCCATCGGATCATCTGCCGACCGTCGAGGTGCGCGTCGGCGATGTGCAGATGCGGGTCGAGGAGACCCAGGTCTTCGCCACCCTCGTCCGAGCCGCGGTGATGACTGCTCTCGACGACCTCCGGCAGGGGGGACGGCGGTCACGGGCCGGCGCCGTCCTCGATCCGGCGCTGCTCTCGGCTGCCTACTGGATCGCCGCCCACGACGGCGTCGACGGAAACGCGCTGGACCCGGCCACGGGAGCTCTGGCATCCGTGTGGACCCGCGTCGACCAGTTGCTCACGACTGTCGCGCCGGCGCTGGACCGGCTCGGTGACCGAGAGCGCGTCGAGCAGGCCCTGGGGCGGGTGCGGCGGGACGGCAACGGGGCCACTCGACAGCGGCGCATCTTCGAGGAGTCGGGGTCTGCGCTGGCCGTCGTTCGGGCGGCCACGTTGCGCCGGCCCGATTGACGGTGGGTTCAGCGCAGCGTCGCCAGGTTCGAAATCGACTTGTGCACATCGGATTCCAGGACCTTGGCGACGAGCCGTCCGACCGCTCCGTTGAGCAGCCCGCCGGACAGCTCGGCGGACAGGTCGAAGTGGGAGCCGTCGACGATCTCGTCGACCTTCATCGCCAGATCGATGTTCACCCCGCCGCGGCCGGTGCCCGACAGCGCGATGAGCCGTGGCTCGTCGTAGTCGGTGACGGTCCAGTGGATGACGTTGCGGAAACCCTTGACCTTGATGAGCGACGAGATCGTGGTTCCCTCGGCGATCGTCTCGGGAACCGGCGACCGCCAGCCGCCGAAGATCGTCATCCATTCGTCGAAGCGCGAGAGGTTGCTCGCGAGCGCCCATGCCGCGCTCGGGTCGAGGTCGGAGTCGATGCCGACGGAGACTGTGGCCACAGAGCTGCTCCCATCCGGAGAAGGTGGTCCGCTCGGGAAGATGACTTCCCCCGGGCGGTTCGGATACTCGGGTGATGGCATTCGGGTCGGGATCGAATGTACGCGACGACGGCGCTGCGGGCTGGGCGCAGCGATCCGCGCCGGTGGGGTGCGGCTATTCGCCGTCCGCGGTCGTCCCTGGTCGGGCCGCCTCGAGGAGGGCCTGGGTCAAGGCCTCGGCACAGAGGGTTCGCTGCCACGCGCGGGCGCCCGCCGCGGCCAGGTGCGCGTCGAGCGCCTCGGTCGTGATCGGTTCGGGCAGGCCGTCCCAGCACAGTTGCCGGACCACATCGGGTGCGAGCAGGTTCTCCACCGGCAGGGTGTGGGCGTCGGCGATCTCCTTCAGCGCCGGCCGGACCGCCTGCAGTCGTGCCGCGGCCTCCGGATTCCGCTGATCCCAGCGGCTGACCGGAGGCAGGCCCGGTCCGGTCGTCTTGCGCGACGGGAGCTTGCTGTCGGGGATCTCGCGGGCCCGTTGCAATGCCGACAGCCAGATCCCGGCCTGGCGCCGCTGGCGCGGGCCGCCGAAGACCGGCAGCTTCGTGAGGTCGGCGATGGACTCGGGGTTGACGGTCGCCGCGTTGACGATCGCGGTGTCGGGCAGGACGCGTCCGGGCGCCACATCCCGGCGCTGCGCCAGTTCCTCGCGCGCGGTCCACAGTTCGCGTACCGCCGCCAGCGCCCGCGTGGACTTGACGGTGTGGATGTTCGAGGTCTTGCGCCACCGGTCGGTACGCGGCGGTGCCGGCGGGCGGGACAGGATGTACGCGAATTCCTCACGCGCCCATCCGTCTTTGCCCTCGGCGGCGAGTGCGGCGTCCATCGCGTCACGCAGTTCGACGAGGACCTCGACGTCGAGTGCGGCGTAGTTCAGCCACTCGTCGGGCAGGGGACGGCGCGACCAGTCGGCGGCACCATGACCCTTGAGGAGGCCCAGCCCGAGGAATTCGGCCACCATCGCCGCCAGATTGACCTTCGCCAGGCCCAGTAGACGTCCGGCCAGCTCGGTGTCGTACAGCTCGACGCACTCGAAGCCGAGTTCGCGGAGGCAGGGGAGGTCCTGATCGGCGGCGTGCAGCACCCATTCCGGGCCCCGCAACGCGTCGATCACCGGTGCCAGGGCAGCGGGATCGCCGATCGGGTCCAGCAGGAAGCTGCCCGACCCGCGTCGCTTGATCTGGATCAGATAGGCGCGTTGCGAGTAGCGGTACCCCGACGCGCGCTCGGTGTCGACGGCGATCGGGCCGCTACCCGCCACGAGAGCCGCTGCCGCGTCGGCGAATTCGGTGGCGGTCGCCAGCACCGGTGGCACACCGCCGGCCGGCCGGAGCAGCGGGGTGATCTCCGGAGCCGGTTCGTCGGTGGCCGGTTCGTCGGGGGCGGGATCGTTCACGTCGCGCCGAGTTCGGTCACCCCGACCGGTGGGAGACCGGCGGCGGAGGCGAGGACATCGCAGAACGCCTCGAGATGGCTGCCGAGTCCGTCCGCGGTCAGCGCGGTCCAGGAGGCCCGCACCTCCAGTTGATGCGCGCGCGGAGGTCCGGCGATGTCGCCGTAACGGACCGACGTGGTGGAGGTGACGGTGCCGCCGAGTGCGGTCACATCGACGCGATGGGCGGAACCCTCGGGGGTGGCGGTGGCGCCCACCGGCACGCCGAGCGCATCGCTGATCCAGCTCCACGCCACCTCGGGCAGCAAGGGGTCCATGGCCAGCGCGGCCTCGACCTCGGCCTGCAGGAACGCGACGAGACGCATGGTGCCGTTCCAGGCGTCCTGGCCGGCTGGATCGAAGAGCAGGATGAGCCGCCCGAACGCGCTGCCCTGTGAATCCGTCGGCACGACGTCGAGGTCCTCGGGCGGGCGCACCTCGGCGCCGACGGCGTAGCTGTAGGGCGCCAGGCGCTGCGGCGGGCGGATGGGTCCGACCTCGATCTCGCGGCGGACCCGGGCAGCATGCAGCGACTCCACCGCCGCGCGGAAATCAGCAGGCTCGTCCGGAGCTCCCGAAGAGGTCACCGTTCGACCGTAGGGCGGGGGTGGCCGGGCGCGGCGGAGGCGCGCCGACACCACACGTGCGGGATCGGGGGGGCATGGCAGAGTAAGCGGTGATGTCGAACGCAACTGGTACCCGGGTCCATAGGTCGCACCTGCCGCTCGTCGCCGCGGCCACCGGCGCGACCCCCTCACGCCGTCCGGTGTGGTTCATGCGGCAAGCGGGTCGTTCGCTGCCCGAATACCGGGCCATCCGCGCCGATCACGGCATGCTGGAGTCCTGCTTCGACGCGGAACTGGTCTGCGAGATCACCATGCAGCCGGTCCGCAGACACGACGTCGACGCGGCGATCCTCTTCTCCGACATCGTGGTGCCGCTCAAGGCCGCCGGCATCGACCTCGACATCGTCGCCGGGACGGGCCCGGTGATCGCCGAGCCGGTGCGCTCGCCCGACGCGGTGTCGCGCATCCCGCGCCTGGAGCCCGCTGCGGTCGGTTCGATCGCCCGTGCGATCGAACTCCTGCTGGGCGAACTGGGAGACGCCACGGCACTGATCGGCTTCGCGGGTGCGCCATTCACCCTCGCCTCCTACCTCATCGAGGGCGGGCCGAGCCGCAACTACGAACGAACCAAGGCGATGATGCACGGGGATCCGGAGACGTGGGCCGAGCTGATGGCACGTCTCGCCGACATCACCATCGCGTTCCTGCGCGTGCAGCTCGACGCCGGCGTCGACGCTGTCCAGCTGTTCGATTCGTGGGCGGGCATGCTGTCGGCCGCCGACTATCAGCGTTTCGTCGCGCCACACAGCGCCCGCGTGCTGGCCGAGGTCGCCGACTACGGCGTGCCGCGCATCCACTTCGGGGTGGGCACCGGTGAACTCCTCGCCCCGATGGCGCATGTCGGCGCCGACGTCATCGGCGTCGACTGGCGGGTGCCGCTCGAAGAGGCCGTGCGCCGGGTCGGTCCGGGCAAGGCCGTGCAGGGCAACCTCGACCCGACCCTGCTGTTCGCCGGCACCGATGTCGTCGACGCCGAGGTGCGGCGGGTCGTCGCCGACGGCGACCGGGCCATCGCGGCCGGGGCGGTCGGTCACATCTTCAACCTCGGCCACGGCGTGCTTCCCGGCACCGACCCGGATGTGCTGACGCGGGTCGTCGAAGTGATCCACAGCCTCTGATGTCCCCGCGGGTCCGGATCGCGATCGTCGGCGGCGGGATCTCCGGCCTGACCGCCGCCTACCGCCTCCGTCGTGCCCTCGGGTCGGACGCGCACATCGACCTCTTCGAGGCCACCGCACGGCTGGGTGGTGTGCTGCACACGGCGACCGTCGGCGACCGGCCCGTCGACGTCGGCGCCGAGGCGTTCATCGTCCGGCGCCCCGAGGCGCTCGAACTCGTCACCGAACTCGGCCTGGCCGACCGGGTCGTCTCACCGACTCCGCGACGTCCCGCGGTGTGGTCGGGGGAGCGGTTGCACCCGCTGCCCAGTCCGGCGCTGATGGGCATCCCGGCCGGGCCGGCAGTGGTCGACGGTCTCGCCGACCCCGCCGACACCGAGCGTATGACCGGCGAACCCGAACGCCCGATGAGCTGGGAGACCGGCGCCGACGCGTCCGTCGGGCAACTCGTCGCCGAACGGTTCGGACCCTCCGTGGTCGCCCGCAGCGTCGACCCGATGCTCGGCGGTGTGTACTCCAGCCTCGCCGGCGACATCGGGGTCCGTGAGGCGCTCCCGGCACTCGCCGCACGTCTGGACGCGGGCGCGCCGTCGCTCACGGCGGCCGTCGGGGCCCTCATCGCCGCCGGCGCGGGCGCGTCGGGACCCGTCTTCGGTGCACTCGTGGGCGGCTACGCGATCCTCCTCGACGCCCTGCGGACCGCGGCCGGGGTCGACCCCGACACCAGCAGTCCGATCACCGAACTCGTTCCGTCGGGGGATGGCTGGGAGCTCGACGTGGACGGGGCCGCAGACCGGCGACCGTACGACGGGGTGATCCTGGCGGTGCCGGCGTGGCGGGCCGGCGATCTCCTGCATCGGTCCGTGCCGGACCTGTCCGTTCCGTTGCGGACCGTCCGGCGCGCCTCGTCGGTCGTGGTGTCGATCGCGTTCGCGCCGGGCACAGTGCTGCCCGAGCACTCGGGTGTGCTGGTGGGCACCGGAGAAGGGTTGCGCGCCAAGGCGTTCACGTTCAGCTCACAGAAGTGGGCCCATCTGTCGGGGCCGGACCCGTCGGGCGCGGACCGGCCGGTGTCGGTCCGTGCGTCGTTCGGGCGGTTCGGTGCGCCGGTGCCGGATGAGGCCACCGAACCCGGGGTCGACGACCGGTTGCGGAGTGCGGCGCTGGAGGATCTCGACGAGGTGTGCCGTGCCGCCGGCGTCGCGCCGGTGTCGTCGCGGGTCGTCGACGTGTACGTGCAGCGCTGGGACGACGGGCTGCCGGTCTATGCGCCGGGCCACCTCGCGGCGATGGCGCGGGTGCTGGCCGCGCGCCCACCGCGCCTCGCACTGGCCGGGTCGTCGTACGCAGGGGTCGGGGTACCGGCGTGTATCGGCCGGGCCGGCCGCGCGGCGGCCGAGCTGCTCGACGATCTGACGTGACCTGTCACCGCTGACCTGCCTGGTAGTTGTGTGGGCGGCGGTGGCACGATGGCATCCATGAGCCGCTTGGACTACGCAGAACTCAACTCGACGATCCGCTACCTGATGTTCTCGGTGTTCGCGGTGCGCCCCGGTGAACTGGGTACCGACCGCGATCAGGCCAAATCCGACGCCACGGACTTCTTCAAGTCACTCGAGGACAGCGGCGTCGTGGTGCGCGGGGTGTACGACGTGTCGGGGCTGCGCGCCGACGCCGATTTCATGATCTGGTGGCACGCCGCCGACGTCGAGCCGATCCAGGCCGCCTATGCGAAGTTCCGCCGCGAGACCGTTCTGGGACGCGCGTGCAACCCCGTGTGGAGCAATGTCGCCCTGCACCGCCCCGCCGAGTTCAACAAGAGCCACATCCCGGCGTTCCTCGCGGGCGAGGACCCCGGCAACTACATCTGCGTCTACCCGTTCGTGCGGTCCTACGAGTGGTACCTGCTGCCCGACGAGGAGCGTCGCAAGATGCTCGCCGACCACGGCAAGGCGGCCCGCGCGTACAAGGACGTCCGAGCCAACACGGTGTCGTCGTTCGCCCTCGGCGACTACGAGTGGCTGCTGGCCTTCGAGGCCCCCGAGCTGCATCGCATCGTCGATCTCATGCGTGACCTGCGTGCCACCGAGGCCCGGATGCACGTACGCGAGGAGACGCCGTTCTTCACCGGTCCCCGGGTCGAGGTGCCCGCGCTCATCGACGCGCTGCCCTGATCCGGGGGACCGTCGCTACTCGGCGGGTTCCAGTTTCAGGCTGATGCTGTTGATGCAGTAGCGGAGGTCGGTGGGGGTGTCGTAGCCCTCACCGGCGAAGACGTGACCGAGGTGGCTCTTGCAGTTCGCGCAGAGCACCTCGACGCGCCGCATACCGAGCGAGGTGTCCTCGACCTCGATGATCTTGTCGCCGGCCAGCGGAGAGAAGAACGACGGCCAGCCGCAATGTGATTCGAACTTCTGCTCGCTGCGGAACAGCTCGGTGTCGCAGGCGCGGCACCGATAGACCCCGACCGTCTTGGTGTCGGTGTACTCGCCGGTGAAGGGGGCCTCGGTACCCGCCTGGCGTAGGACCCGGTATTCGGCGGGAGTCAGGCGCTGCTTCCACTGCTCGTCGGTGAGGTCGGCGAGATTCTCGGTGTCGGTCCGCGGGGTGCTGTCGGTCATGCCTTCCACGGTAGCGCGCGCGTCCGGACCGACTGTGTCAGCGCTGTTTCGACAGGCTGATCGAGTCCTTGTCGCCGGGCTCCGCCGTGCTGTCGAAGGCGTCGGCTCCACCGGCCGGGATGCGCGGCGCATCGGACTCCGACCGGACCGGCGTCACCATGCCGGTCACCCCGTCGGACCGCATGTCGAGGTAGCGGAACAGCAGCGAGCAGAACACCGCGATCATCAGCAGCGACCAGCCCCACGTGACCTTGTTGTACTCGACCATCCAGCCGAACGCGGTCCAGCGGTCGGAGTAGAAGCCGTCGAAGGTCATACACCCGTAGACGCCCAGCCACGCCGGCCAGTTGCGCATCGGTGACCCGGGTAGCAGCACCGTCATGAGCAGCGGGAACAGGAGCATCGAGTAGTAGCCCTGGCCGAGCGAGCCGACCAGGAACGTGGTGCACAGCAGCACTCCCGATGACGCCGTGAGCCACAGCATTTCGTTGGTCTTGCGGTAGTAGCGGTACAGGAACCACAGCGAGAACGCGGCCATCACCACGAACGCCACGCGCAGCAGCAGGATCAACCACGGGGCGACACCGAAGTACGCGCCGTTGCCGGCGATCGAGCTGTTGTAGTAGTCGCGCGCCTCGCCGAGATACGGGACCGTTCGGCTGATGAAGTCGTTCGCGTCGACCGAGAGCGGCCAGGCGACGACCGTCAGGACGACCGGGATCGCGATGGAGAGGGCGAACACCCGCCACTGACGATTGAGCAACGGCAAGAGCATGAGAGGCGCCAGCACCGGCTTGACGGCCAGAGTCAACCCCATCGGTACGCCGGCCCACCAGTCGTGCCGGGTCAGCATCAGCATGAGAAATGCGATCAGCCCCAGGAGCACGAACGAGTTGAAGTTCGTGAAGATCAGTGTGTGCGAGACGGTCTCGGTGCTGAAGAAGAAGAACAGGACCGTCGGCAGGACCCACGAGTTGATCGCGTAGCCGAACATGCGGGTGAGCAGGTAGGCGGAGACCAGCAGGGCGATCACGCTGACGGCGATGAAGGCCCAGCGCGCGCGCTCGTAGTCGATGACCGCGACCGGTGCCATCAGGAGGGTTCCCGATGGTGGATAGAGGTAGTGCGGGTCCACGGTGGCGTAGTTCTCGCCGTAGACAGGCAGACCGTTGAGGAAGTTGAAGGCCGCGTTGTACACGGGCTTGAAGTCATCGGTGCGGTCGCCGTTGACCCCCAGGAACACCGAGCGGTGCACGACCATGAGCAGGCTGATCGGCCACAGGACCATCGGGATGATCCGTTGAGCACTCATCGGGGGGTAGAGATACCTGTCGAGATTGGCCACCCGCGAACCGTACTACGCGCGCCGTCGAGCTCAGAACCCTGCGCGGGGTCCGACCGTCCTCACGTCGGGCAGCCGCGCTGGGTCGGGCCCTGCAGACGGGCCCGGTCGACATATTCGACGACGACGCCGGCGGCGCAGGCGCTCCGTCCCAGGACCGAGAAGCCCAGACCATCCCAGGTGACCGTCACCGGTTCGGCTCCGGCGTTCATGAACAGCGGGACCAGGGCGGCGGCTCCCTCACCGCCGTTGATGGAGTCGCGCGTCCCGTTGAGGATCAGCGGGTCGGCCGGCAGCGACGTGGGTGGCCGGACCGGATCGCCCGACGCCCAGCCGTTGCATCGGACGAGCGAGAGCGCGCTGTCGGCGCCGGTGAGGGGATTCTGCTTCGACCACGCGTCCACGAGGCCCGGCACTTCGTTCTGGCCGACCGGTCCGGTGACGTCGTTGCAGCGGGAGACGTGGGCGCCGTCGGGGAGCCGGAGGGTCGCGGCGCGTTCGGCGAGGCGGACGAGCGCCGCGGTCTCCCCGCGGTCGGCGGCCGCGATCGCGTCGGCGAGGTCGAGGAGCGACTGCGGCCGGTCCGCGGCGAGTGCAAGTGTCGTCGTGATCGCGCTGAGGGCGGTGGTGTCCGACAGCGACGGGAGGTCGCCCGCGCGTGCCTTGGTCAGCAGGCGGGTCATCGTCGCGACTCCGTTGGAGCCGAGCGCACAGCCGGTCAGCGCCGAACAGCGCTGTGCGAAGCCTTGCAGGGCGAACTGAACGCCCTGTGCCTGCGACTGCGCGCGGTCGCGCGCGTTCGCGCCGAACGGCGTCGGGGTGTCCAGGATGATCCGCCCGGCACGTCCGCCGTACAGCGACGCGTAGCTGAGCACGACGTCGGAACCCTCGCCGGTCCCGATGAGCCCGAGGTGTTCGACGCCCCAGCGCTGACGGAGCGACTCGAGGTCCGCGGCTGCGTTCGCCGCCCCGAAGCTCAGCTGGTAGGGGGTGAGCGTCTCCGTGCAACCGTCGGAGGACGACGACCCGGCGGCCGCCAGCCGGGAGATCCGTGCGTCGGTGGTCGTCCCGCGTTCGGTGAGGCCGTTGTTCGCGATCGTCTCGCGTTCCAGTCGGGTCATGCAGTCGATGTCACTGCTGAGCGGGATTCCGCGATGGTCGACCGCGACGACGGGGTGCGACGCGAGCAGTGCCCGGCCCGGCCCGGCCGTCATCACCATCAGGGTTCGGGACGACGGCAGGTCGGAGCCGGAGGTGAGGACGAGCGGCGCGGCATCGGGTGGGGTGTCGGCCGTACGGGCTCGGGTCACCGCCACCGAGATGGCCTCGCCGTCGGGTTTGTCACGGTCGATGGGCGAGTCGTATTCGGCGCATTCGACGGTCACGCCCTCCGGACGTGCGACCCCGTACCGTTCGCTGGTCTCCGCCGCGCACTCGCTCCACTCGAGATCGGTCTTGGGCGCTGCGAGCGCCGGTACCGGTGGAGCGGTAGACGAGGACGGGGCCGGCCCCTGCTGACCGCCGCCCCCCGGGATCAGGTCCGGGCCCCGATCGGGGCCGACCGCGCAGGAGGAGAGGACGATCGCCGCGATCGCGCCGACGACGACACCCGCGAGAACCCTCGGGCGGGTGCTCGGTCCTACGCCGACGGCCGGGGTGTGCGCTCTTGGCATGTCCGCGAGAGTAGTCAACGTCGACCGAGAAGACCCCGGGCCGGGTGTCGGCGCGTCAGGCGTGGAACCGACGGCTCACTGCGTCGAGGAGCGGCCGTGACGGAGCCAGCGGGTGAACACGAAGCCGTCGTCGTCGGTGATGATCGTCGCCGGACGCAGGGCGCGTAGCACCGCTGACCCGTCGGCGGACCCCGAGCCCCCGGTGGCCACGATGCGCCCGGCGTTCCCCCCGACCAGGTGCGGGCTCGTGGTCAGGCAGAGTTCGTCGAGGGCGTCGGCCGCCACGAGTGAACCCAGCAGGCTGGGGCCGCCTTCGCAGAGCACACGTGACCATCCGCGATCGGCGCACCGCTCCAGGATCGCCGGTGTCGACACGGTGTCGTCGCCGCAGTCGAGCAGGGTCGCGCCTGCGTCGAGCAGCGCTCGCCGACGATCAGCGGGTGCGCTGGTGCACGTGAGGATGACCGTGTTCGGGTCGGACACGGGCTCGAAGTCGGGTGGTATCGACAGCGATCGGGACACCAGCGCGAGTGCCGGCGCAGGGGCCTGCCCCAGCGATTCGCGATGCGCGGCGAGAGCCTCGTCCGGCTGGGGCTGGCCGTAACCCTCGGTCGTCGCGGTGCCCGCGCCCACCAGGATGACGTCGGCGAGTCCGCGCAGCACGCGGAAGACGGCCTTGTCACCGGGTCCACCGAGTCCGCCCGATTTGCCGTCGTAGGTGACGGCCCCGTCGATCGACGACACCATGTTGGCGCGTACGAACGGCGCGGCTGCGCCGGGACCCGACGACGGACGAGGTGGGTAGAGGTAGAGCTCGGCCAACCGGTCCAGTTCGTCGTCGGGTGTGACCTGGGTCGCTTTCTGCAGGTGGAACATGTGTCCATCATTCCGCGGATGGCTACTCTCCACACATGGTGGCCCGACTCTGCGATCGCAACCCTGCGACCTCGCCCGACGCACTCATCGACGAGATGGTGCCCCCGTCGACCTTCGACGACGTGAGCTTCGACTCCTACATCCCCGACCCGAACGAGCCGTCGCAGGCCGAAGCGGTGGCCAAAGCGCGCGACTTCGTGGTGCGAGCGTCGAAGGCGCGCTCCGGGAAGAAGGGCCTGTTCTCGCGCAAGTCACCGTCCCAGGGCGTCGGCCTCTACCTCGACGGCGGTTTCGGCGTCGGCAAGACCCACCTCCTGGCGTCCATCTATCACTCGATGCCCGCGCCGAAGTCGTTCGCGACGTTCGTGGAGGTGACCCACGTGGTCGGCGCGCTCGGCTTCGTGAACGCGGTCGAACGACTCTCGCAGCACACCGTGCTGTGTATCGACGAGTTCGAGCTCGACGACCCGGGCGACACGATGCTCGTCTCGCGGCTGCTCACCGAACTCACCGCCAAGGGCGTCTCGATCGTGGCCACCTCCAACACGCTTCCCGGACAGCTCGGCGAAGGCCGGTTCGCCGCCCAGGACTTCCTCCGCGAGATCCGCAAACTCTCGGCCGTGTTCGAGACGATTCGCGTCGACGGTCCCGACTACCGTCATCGTGATCTGCCGCCGGCACCGGAGCCGCGCAGTGAGTCGGAGCTGACCGCGATCGCCGAATCAACCGAGGGTGCGACCCTCGACGACTTCGACGCTCTGTGCGACCACCTCAGCACGCTGCACCCGTCGAAGTACAAGGACCTCGTCGACGGCGTCTCCCTGGTCTGCATCTCGGGAGTGCATCCGGCAGAAGACCAGTCGGTGGCGCTGCGCCTGGTCGTGCTCGCCGACCGCCTCTACGACGCCCACATCCCGGTCACCGTCGCGGGAGCGAAGCTCGACGAGATCTTCACCGACGAGATGCTCGCCGGTGGCTATCGCAAGAAGTACCTGCGCGCGACGTCGCGTCTGCTCGCCCTGTCGCGGTTCGCGGAGTCGGCCGCCTGAACTCCGGGCCGACACCATGGTCGGCCCGCACGCTTGAGGTCGTAGCGTGCTCTCCATGACCGCTGCGATCTGGACTGACGGGGTGCCCGTCCAAGGGCTCGGGCTGATGCGACTGACCGACGACGGATGGGGCGACAGCGACCGTGACCCGGCCACGCTCGTGCAGGTGGCGCTCGACGAAGGAGTCACACTTCTCGACACCGCCGAGATGTACGGCAACGAGGACATAGTCGGACGGGCACTGGGTTCCCATCGCGATCAGATCACCCTCTGTAGCAAGTTCGGCGTGTACCGGGGTGACTCAGGTCGTCACGACGACTGGTACGTGCGCGCCGATCCCGCGACCGTGCGCACAGCCGTCGACGGTTCGCTTGGTCGGCTCGGTGTCGATCACCTCGACCTCTACTACCTGCATCACCGCAGCGAGGAGACGCCGATCGAGGAGACCGTCGAGGCGATGGCCGAGTTGAAGCAGGCCGGCAAGATCCGCGCTCTGGGACTGTCGAATGTCACGCTCGAGGACATCCGCCGTGCACACGCCGTGCATCCGATTGCGGCAGTGCAGGAACAGTGGTCACTGACGCAGCGCGGTGTCGAGGACTACCTGCCGACACTCGCGGAGCTGGGAATCGCGTTGGTCGCGCACTCGCCGATGGGGCACGGGGTCCTGAACCAGAACGCCGACGGGGAGCTCGCACACGAGCTCTCTCGTATCGCTTCGGAGCTCGGGGTCGGGGCCGGACAGGTCGCGCTCGCGTGGGTCCACCAATGCGCGCGTCAGACCCAGGGGACCGTGATACCTCTTCCCGGAACGAGCAGCGTCAGCCACCTGCGCGCGAACGTGGCCGCGTCCCGCATCGAACTGGGGGACGTGGACATCCGCCGGCTCACAGCCGCAGTGTGAACACGTAATCGTGCTCGACGCTGTCCCCGAGGGCGAAGGTCTTCTCTCCGACACGCGTGAAGTCCATCTTCGCGTAGAACCGCTGGGCGCGGACGTTCTGCTGGTTGACACCGAGCCACACGACGCTGCTGCCGTGTGATCGGGCACGCTCGAGCGCCGCGGTCATCAGCAGACGGGACGGGCTGGCGCCCTGGCGGGAGTGATGGTCGGGGAGTACGTACAGCTTCGACACCTCGGTGACCGGACGTCCGGTGACGACGGCACACACGTCGGGGTCGGTCGGTTCTCGGTGGAAGACCAGCGCGTAACCCACGATCGGACCGCCGGCGCCGTCGCGTGCCACCAGGACGTCGGTCTGCGGCTCGGCGATGTGTTCGCGAAAGTTGTTCTCGCGCAGTTTGTTTTCGATGAAACCGGAGATGTCGTCGGGGGTCGCGTGCGGTGGGCACGCGAGCGGGAACGTGCGTGCGGCCACATCCGCGACCGAGGCTGCGGCGGCGGGATCGGTCACGAGTTCGACGGCGAAGGCGATGTCGTCCACGTCTGTCACGACAGCGGACGAGCGGGGTCGGCGGTCCAGGCGTTCATCGACCCGTCGTAGACGGCGACGTCCTCCCGGCCGAGGGTGCGCAGCGCGAAAGCGGCGGCGGTGGCCGCGATCCCGCCGCCGCAGTAGGTGACCGGCCGCACCGACGGGTCGAGGGCGCCCGCGTTGCCGAACAGCTCGCGCAACTCCTCGAGTGGCCGGAGTCGGCCGGAGTCGTCGACGAGGTCACCGAACGGGACGTTGACACTGGACGGGATGTGGCCGTTCGCGAACGATTCGCGGTCGAGCGCGTTGACCAGCAGGACAGAAGAATCGGCGGTGGCGTCGGCGACCTCGGCGGTGGACACGACGCGCTCGGGCCGGCGACGCGGGGTGAATGATGCTGCCGGATGGGTGACCTCGCCGGTCTCGACCGGCAGACCGGCCGCGGTCCAGGCGGAGTACCCGCCGTCGAGGACGAGCACGTCGTCGAAGCCCTCGAGTCCGAACTGCCACCACAGGCGGGTGGCCCAGATGCCGTTCACGGTGTCGTAGACGACGACGGTCGAGTCGTCGCCGATCCCCAGGCCGCCGATCGCCGCGGCGAATCGGGCCGAGTCGGCTGCCGCGAAGGGCGCTTCGCCGTCGGGATCGCTGAGGTCGGCGATCTGGTCGGCGAACACCGCGCCCGGCAGGTGCCCGGCCAGATAGGTGTCGCGCCCGGAGGCGACATGGGCGCCGTCGGCGTCGAAGGTCAGGTGAACGGTCGCGTCGACGATGCGCAGGTTCTCCTCGCCGAGACGGGCGGCGAGGTCGGGGGCGGAGATGAGCGAGGTCATGACAGACACCGTAGTCCCGTCGGTCACCGGAGAGGTTCGGCGAGGAAGTCCGCGAGGTCGACGGTGCGCGTGCGCGCCCAGTAGTCGACGATCCGCCACGGCAGGACGGCGACGACGCGGCCATCGGGGTTGCGGTACCAGTTGGTCATCGCCGGGTGCGTCCACACCATCGTCGCGTGGGCACGGTCGACGGCATCGTTGTATTCGTCGGTGACATCCCGCCGTACTTCCAGTGCGCCCAAACGGTTCTCGATCATCGCGCGAATGGCATCACAGACGTAGCGCACCTGGTATTCCAGGATGCTGATGAAGCTGCCGCCGTGTCCCAGGGCGGTGTTCGGTCCGGTGAGGATGAACAGGTTGGGGAAATCGGGGGCGGTGATGCCGAGATAGGCGTAGGCGTCGTGATCACCCCACGCCTCGACCGTGTTCTGCCCGCTGCGTCCCACGATGTCCATGGGGTACAGGTAGCGGTCGCTGTGGAATCCGGTCGCGAAGACGATGATGTCGAAGTCGTGTGCGGTGCCGGTGCCGTCGACGAGCCCGCCGGGTGTGACGCGCTCGACACCATGCGGGACCAGCTCGACATTCGACCTGCGCAACATGCGAAACCAGCCGTTGTCCAACAGCATCCGCTTCCCGAAGGGCGGGTAGTCGGGGGTCGACAGGTCGACGAGGTCGGCGCGGTCGCCCAGCTCGGAGCGCAGGTAGCGGAGATAGAACTCGCGGTGACCGTGATTGACCGCGTTGATCGACGCGGTCTGCTCCGGCCAGTCCGGGTCGACGTGCAGGGTGGAGTGGACCTTGTCGTTGAAGATCCACGACAGCCGTGCGCGATACCACTCGCGATATCCGGGGAGGTTGTCCATCAGCCAGTGCACGTTGTCGCCGACCGGTGCGAAGTAGTCGTCGTTCGGCGCGATCCACTGCGGTGAGCGCTGGAAGATCGTCAGGGACCCGACTCGATCGGCGATCGCCGGCCCGATCTGCATCGCACTGGCACCGGACCCGACGATGGCGACCCGCTTGCCCGTGAGGGCGCCGGGCTCGTCCAGTTCGTCGGGCCACTGCGCGGAATGGAAGATCGGGCCGGTGAAGCCGGCCATGCCCGGGAGCTCGGGAAGCTTGGGACGGTTGAGGATTCCGACCGCGCTGATCAGGATCCGGGCGGTGAGTGTGTCCTGGTGGCCGTCGCGGTCACGGACGTGGACCGTCCAGCGCTGGGTGTCGGTGTCGTAGGCGGCCGAGAGGACCTCGGTGCCGAATCGGACCCGGTCACGCACCGCGTGCCGGTCGGCGAAGGCCTGCAGGTAGCCCTGCACCTCGTCGCGTTTCCCGAAGTGTGTCGACCAGGGGTGGTCGAAGGACGAGATCGAGTACAGGTAGCTCGGTGTGTCGACCCCGGCGCCGGGGTAGTGGTTCTCGTACCACGAGCCGCCCACCTCGTCGTTCTTCTCCAGCACGGTGTGCTCGACGCCGGCCGCGGCGAGCTGCGTGGAGATCAGCATGCCGGCCACTCCGGCACCGATCACCAGCGCGTCGATCGACGTCGCGAGATCGGCCGGCAGGGTCGGGAGATGCCTACCCCGCAGGTCTCCGCGGACGATCTCGGTCATCATCGGCGCGAATTCCGGAGCCACCTGCTCGCCCGCGGTGAACGACATCAGTGCGGCGACGAGGGTCTCGTCGGCCGGCTTCCGCTCGGGACGACCGCGGTCATACCAGTCGTCGAGGGCGTCGACGACCGCCTCGCGGATCTCCTGCTGGATGTCCTCGGCGAGACCGCCCGAGGAGTTGTCGTCCATGCCGCGGCTACGCGTCGGGCGGTACCGGTCCGCCATCCACCGCCGGTCGCCGGTCATCTCCACGAGAACGGCGAGCAGGGTCGGGATGTTGCCGTCGGCGACCGCCGCGCGGATCTCCGCGGTGTGCGGCCGGGTCGACCGTAGGGAAACGGATGTCATGACTGAAACTAACCACTGTTAGTAGTGCCTCGTCAATACCAACTTCAGACACCGATATCGACTATTGACGCCGCGATCGGCGTGTGTAAGTGTGGGCTCAGTCATACTAACGCTGGTTAGTGATCACGGAGGATGGACATGGATCTCAGCGAAGCAATGCGCACGACGGGCACCTGCCGCTACTTCAGCGAGCGGCCCGTCGAGGACGACGTGCTGTACCGGGCGTTCGACGACGCGCGGTTCGGCCCGCAGGGCGGCAACCGGCAGCCCGTTCGCTGGGTGGTCGTCCGCGACGAGGTCACGAAGAAGGCGCTCGCCGACCTCTACCTGCCGTTCTGGGAGGGCTACTACGCGGCGGTCGTCGAGGGTTCGAAGAAGGTCGGTGCGGTACCCAAGACCGTGGAGAGTGCGAACTACTTCGCTCATCATCTCGCCGAGGTGCCCGCCCTCATCGTGGTCTGCGCCGAGATGGAAGGACTGCACCCCACCGACCACGAGCTCGGCAGGCTCAGCGTCGTCGGCGGGGCGTCGATCTACCCGAGCGTGCAGAACCTCACCCTCGCGCTCCGGCAACAGGGCGTGGCGACCGCGCTGACAACCCTGCTGTGCGCCGCCGAGAACGAGGTGAAGGACCTCCTCGGCATTCCCGAGGGATACCTGACCGCCGCGCACATCGCCGTCGGCTACCCGCGTGACGACTTCCCCCGCAAGCTGACCCGGACCCCGGTCGAGGAGATCACCTTCCTCGACCGGTTCGACAACCGGATGTTCGCGTGAGCGCCCCCGCCGTGGACTCCAGCACCCGCGCACTCACATCGGCACAGACCTCGAAGCTCGGCCGGGCCACCGTCGGTGACCAACTACGACGCCTGGCCCGGTCCCAGGGTTCGACACCGGCGATCGTGGCCTACGACGCGCAGGGCGGACGGACGTCGACGTCGTACGCGGAACTCGACTCGATGGCCAATCGGGTCGCGCATGTGCTGCTCGACCTCGGCGTCGGACGAGGGGACCGGGTGGCGGTGATGAGCCGCAACCGGGTCGAGACGGTCGCCACCTACTACGGCGCGCTGAAGGTCGGCGCCGCGTACTCCGGCGTGAGCCCGATGTTCCGGGAAGGCGAAGTCGCACAGCAGCTCCGTCACCTGGAGCCGACGGTGCTCGTCGTCGAAGAACCCCTGTCCGCGCTGGCCGGTCCCATCGCCGACGGTCTCGGCATCTCGGTGCTCGTCGTCGGTGACGACGACGCGAACTCGTGGAACTCCTTCGACGAGTCGGTCGCCGCGGCAGACGATTCCGAACCCGACTGCGACGTCGACGAACACGACCTCGCGATGATCGTCTACACCAGCGGGACCGAGTCGACGCCCAAGGGCGTCGAGATCGCTCACCGGAACTACCTCATCTCCACCTCGCCCGCATACACGTGGGGGCTGCGCTGCCGCAACGACGACGTGTGGCTCTACGTCATGCCGTTCCACACCATCGCCGGAATCGGTTCGCTGACGTCGCTGACGCTGCTGGGCGCGACCCTGGTACTGCCGGCCGCGGTCGACCCGGCGACGGCGTTGCGGATGATCCGGGACGAGAAGATCTCGGTGCTGGCGCAGACGCCGACGTTCTTCATCGCGCTGGCCAACCACCCCGACTTCGGCCCCGCCACAGTGGGTTCGGTACGTCGGTGCCTCACCTACGGCGGTCAGGTGTCGCCGCATGCGGTCGACGCGTGGGCCGCGGCCACTCCGGAATCGGTGTGGGGCACCTACTGGGGGCAGTCCGAACTCACCCAGCTCGGCTCCGTCGGCTGGTTCCGGCGGCTCGAGGACGTGCCGGATCAGGACCCGACCTGGATCGGCAAACCGGTCGGGCACCTGGAGGTCCGGGTCGTCGACGCCGACGGCAACGACGCCGAGGAGGGCGAGCTGCTGTGCCGCACACCGTCGGTCATGCTGGGCTACTTCAAGGACCCCGAACGCACCGCGCAGGTCTTCGAGGGCGGTTGGGTGCACACCGGTGACATCGTCCGTATCGACGCCGAGGGCAACCTGTTCTTCCGCGACCGGCGCAAGGACATGATCAAGACCGGCGGCTTCAACGTCGCCTCGCAAGAGGTCGAGCGAGTGCTGCAGGCGCATCCCGACGTCGAGCGCGCCGCCGTCGTGGGGTTGCCCGACCCGTACTGGTCGGAGGCCGTCACCGGTTTCGTGGTGCTCCGCCCCGGCGCGGAACACACCGGTGCCGACATCCGCGAGTACTGCCGGACCGACCTGGCATCGTACAAGGTGCCCAAGGAGGTCTACGTCGTCGATGCACTGCCGACCGATGCTCAGGGCAAACTGCTCAAACGCGAGTTGAGGAAGGCCTATGGAACCGGTCAGGGCTGAGGACGACGCCATCGAGGCAGCCGACGATCACCGGCAGCGGACGGATCGACGGCCACGCCGGCGCCGCGACGAGATCGTCGAGGCCGCCGCCGGTTACTTCGCCGAACACGGATATTCCAACGCCGGGATGCGCGACATCGCCCAGGCCGTCGGTATGCGAGGGGCGAGTCTCTACAACCACTTCCAGTCGAAGGAGGAGATCCTCTACGCGATCGCGCTGCGCATGACCGAGGACCCGCAGGAGGACCTGCTGCTGCTCGATGCCGAGGGCGGTCCCGTCGAACGGCTGACGAACCTCATCGAGGCGCACGTCCGGCGACTGGCGCGACACCGGGTGGAACACCTTGTCGCCCTCCGGGAGCTGTCGGCGCTGACGCCCGAGCACCGACGCGTGGTCACCGACTACCGCAAGTACTACCAGCGTCGTATCCGCGATGTCATCGACGCCGGTGCACGGATGGGGCTGTTCGAGGTTCGCGACCCGCACCGATCCGCGGTCGCGGTGCTGGACCTGATGAACGGGATCAGCTGGTGGCTCAACGACTCCCACGATGTCGACCAGCTGGCACGCGACTACGTCGACTTCACGATCGGTGGCGTGCTCCACCACCGTCCGACGTCGTGAGCGGCCCGCTCGCCGGGGTGCGGGTGGTGGAGATGCCCGGTCTCGGGCCGACGCCGCACGCGTGCATGCTGCTCGCCGATCTCGGCGCCGACGTCCTCCGGATCCGGCGCCCCGGCCCCGATCTGCCCGGGCCCGACGGCATTCCGGCTGCCGACGCCGGTCTGTACCGGTCACGACGCAGTGTCGACGCCGACGTCAGGGACCCCGCCGACCTGGCCCGCATCCGCGAGCTGATCATGCGCGCCGACATCGTCGTGGAGGGTTTTCGGCCGGGCGTGATGGAACGTCTCGGACTCGGTCCCGAGATCTGCTCCGACGCACCGCGACTCATCTATGCACGGATGACCGGATGGGGGCAGGACGGCGACCGCGCCCCGAGCGCGGGACATGACATCAACTATCTGGCGGTCACCGGTGTACTCGAGGCGATGGGTCCGGCCGGAGCGCCGCCGGTGCCGCCGCTCTCGCTCGTCGGCGACTTCGGCGGTGGCTCGATGCTGCTCATCGTCGGGGTGCTGGCCGCCCTGCACGACCGCACGCGCACCGGTCGCGGTCAGGTGATCGACGCCGCGATGGTCGACGGCGCCGGCCTGCTCGCCGCGCTGCAGTGGTCATGGAAGGCGGCCGGACGCTGGCGTTCTCGGGACCAGGGCAACCTGCTCGACGGGTCGGCGCCGTTCTATACCACGTATCGGTGCGCCGACGGCAGATTCATCGCCGTCGGCGCGCTCGAGGAGAAGTTCTGGCGGAATCTGGTCGACACCCTCGGGGTGGGTGATCTGCCCGACCGGTGGGACCGCGCCTCGTGGCCGGTGATCGGCGCCGCACTGCAAGCCCGATTCGGAACGCGCACGCGCGACGACTGGGGGAGTGTGTTCGCCGATGTAGACGCCTGTGTGACACCGGTTCTCGACTTCGACGAGGCCGCCGCTGACCCGGTCGCGGTGCAGCGGGGCTCGTTCGTCCGCCTGGACGACGCGATCACGCCGGCGCCCGCGCCGCGCTTCTCGCGGACCGTGCTGCCCGCCCCCTCCTCGCCGTCGGCGGTCGGGCTGGGGGAGATCGTCGACGAATGGTCGGTGGCGACCGCGACGGCACGCTGATCGCAAACGAAAAACCCCCGGTCAGACCGGGGGTTTTGTCGTGGTGCGCGATACAAGGATTGAACTTGTGACCTCTTCCGTGTCAGGGAAGCGCTCTCCCACTGAGCTAATCGCGCGGGTATGGAATTGTGCAGCGTTGGAGGTGGCGACGGGAATCGAACCCGTGTACACGGCTTTGCAGGCCGTTGCCTCACCACTCGGCCACACCACCAGATGCGAGTCGACTCGCGCCGAGCGGATGACGGGATTCGAACCCGCGACCCTCACCTTGGCAAGGTGATGCGCTACCAGCTGCGCTACATCCGCATGCCCACGAGCGATCTTGTGGATCTTGCTGCTCGCGGTGCGAAGAGAAACTTACGCGATGGTTTCCGAACTATCCAAATCGCCTGGTCAGAGGCGTGGGCGAGAGTGAATCCGCAGCATGTGATTCACCCGCGGGTGCAGATCGCCATGCAGTGACATGGCCCACCGCCGGAATTTGGGACTTCTGCGCAACCCGTGTAATCTTCTGGCTCGTGCACAGGCGCCCCTGTCACTGACAAGAGGCGCCCGACACGGTCCCGTGGCTCAGTGGAAGAGCGTCCCGTTCACACCGGGAAGGTCGCTGGTTCGATCCCAGCCGGGACCACCGAACGACAAGAGCCTCGCCGAATTCCCGGCGAGGCTCTTGTCGTTGGGGGCGCTTCCGCGGTTCGGCACCTACGGTCAGGACGACTCCGGACGACTTTCCGCTACCTCCGGCGTGAACGAGTGCTGCCGTAGATACCGGATCACGTCGTCGTCGATGGGGCCCCGCGCCGAACTGGTCGTGTCGCCGTGAACCTCGGCGTGCAGCCGCTCCATCCGCTGATCCAGTTCGTTCGCCGTGCGGGCCGCCGAAGCGAGCTCTGCCGACAGGTGGTCCGGGACGCGGCCGTCGTACTTGTAGAAGATCTTGTGCTCCAGCGTGGCCCAGAAGTCCATCGCCACGGTCCGGATCTGGAGTTCGACCACGACCTCGACGGGACCCGTGGACAGGAACACCGGGATCGCGACGATCGCGTGCAAACTCTTGTAGCCGTTGGGTTTGGGCGCCGCGATGTAGTCCTTGATCTCGATGACCCGGATGTCGTCGTGTGAGGTCAGGGTCTCCAGGATTCGGTAGGTGTCCGCGATGAAGCTGCACGTGACGCGGATGCCGGCGATGTCGGTCAGTTGTGCGCGGATCGACGGCAGGTCAGGAGAGATGCCCTTGCGCATCGCCTTGCGGAGGATGCTCTCGGGTGTCTTGACCCGCGAGGTCACGTGCTCGATGGGGTTGTAGTGGTGCAGGTGGAGAAACTCTGTACGCAGGATGGTCACCTTGGTCAGGATCTCGTCGACCGCGAACTGGTACTCCATCTGAAACCGGGTCAGGTCGTCCCGCATGTGGGCCAGATGGTCGAGGATCTCCCGGTCGATCGGACTGTCGCTGGATACTGTCATCGCTCCTCCGCGGGTACACGAACCGGTGGACACACAATCGACCACCGACCACCGACCATAGAAGCCCGGACCGTTCCATGGGCGCCGCGACCGGTCGAGCGCAATGGCGGACGGCATCCACGCTGCAGTGCGGCGTTCGATTGATCGGATGAACAAAGCCAGTGACCTCAAGTTTCGGCACCGCGGATGGATACGATGCGGCGGCAGTTGTAGCGATCGGTGGCTCACGGCTGCAGGCGGACGCTTGGAGACAGACATGACCACACGCTGTGGCTGGCTTGCTGGAGTCGCCGCGCTCACATCGGCTGTCGTTGTCGCGTTCGGTGCCGGTGATGCCTCGGCATCGCGCGGCGACTATCTCGCCATTCTGCAGTCGCAGGGGATCTACACAACAACCCCCGGAGCGGCGTCGTGCTTCGACCATCCCGGCGACGGCGCCAGCGGTTGTAGCCGACGTTTCACCACAGCTGACGACGCGCTTCACACCGGCTACTGGGTGTGCGGTCAGCTGGACACCGGCCGTTCGTCATCGTCCATCGCCCACGCGCTGTACGCAGCGGACGGACTGTTTCTCAGCAAGGAGAACTCCGCCATGGTCGTCACCGCCGCGCAGACAGAACTCTGCCAATGAAACGACTCATCACCGGAATGCTGGCCACGATGGCACTGGGTGCGGGTCTGCTCGTCGGCACCGGGCAATCGTCCGCCATCACTGTCGCCGAGCAGGCTTTCGTCAACAAGGCGCGAACCCTACCCACTGCAGCCTGGCCGAACAGTCGCTACACCACTGACGCGGAAATGGTTGCAGGCGGCTACCGGGCCTGTGGGGTCATGGACCGACATGCGGACACTCAGATTGCCGAGCGGGTCTTCTACAACCCTGACGGCAGCTACCAGCCTGCTTACGAACAGCGACTGTTCTTGCTCTACGCGACCCAGGACCTCTGTCCTCGCCACGCATATCGCTACGAGAACTTCTGAGGAGATCACTGATGGCCAGAAAGTCCGTCGCCGGAATAGTCATGGCAGCAGCGGTCATCGGCGCTGTGGCCGGCGTCGGCGGGGCGTCGGCGGCGCCGTCTTCGGTTCAACGCGAAGGCGGACCCTGCTATCAGCACGAGTACGGCATGGACTCTGCCGACGGCACGCTGTACTGCTCCGCCGAAGTAGCTGGTTGGCGCAGCTACGCCGTAACCCGTGCGCCCAAGGTCCGTATCGGCACCCCCTGCCCGAAACTCGGTGCTCGCGCGATGGTCTATCAAACCGACGGCACCGCCACGTGCCGGCAGTCGAACAGCGCCGGTTTGCGGTGGCAGTGGTAGTTGCCGCACCGGCGTTCCGTGAGTGCGGCGCGGCGATCGGTCGAGCTCAGTAAGGACTGCACCCCTGCACGAACACGGGCCGGTAAGGCCCCGCCACCGCGTCGATGTCGTGAAGAAGCCGTGCCAACACGACGACCGCATCGTCCGCGGACCGTTGCTGCGGTGCGGCGAGGAGTGCGTGGCCGTACTGCATCGTGTCCGTGGCGACGATCCGTACCCGCCACCCCGGGGCGTCGAGGGGCGGTGACTGGATGTCGCTCAGAAGACGGCATGCGGACCGCTGCGCGAGCTTCTCGCCGTCGCTTCCTGACGACAGACGGACGAGTGCCTCGGCGGCACGGCGCTGCTCGGGCCTGAGGGCGGCGTCGTCGGGGAGCGGCCAGAGGTCGATCCGCGGGCGCACGACGTCGGACGGGGTCTCGACCGCGATGCGAATCGGTGGAGCCGGACCGTCGACTGGGCTCGACGAGGTGGCGCGCGTCATCGCGGCCCGCTCGATGCCGTTGTCTATGCAGGCCACGGCCAGTGTCAGAGTCGCCGCAGCGAGTGCCGGCCCGAGTGTCCAGGGCGCTTTCGGTGGCATGGTGTCGTCCCCAAGGTGATCTCGTCACCCACCGGGATCAACGGTAGCCCGCCCCGAACCGTCGGAACCCGACTGTCTGCCGAACAACCGACCGCTTCCCGCGGCGTTTCGAGTGAGCCATGTCACAATTCGGGCGTACTCTCGCCGCGTGGCCGAGAGGACTGCCGTCGAACTGCCGGAGTCGTCACGCCCTGCGCCCGCATCGGTGTCGACGGCAGCGATCGTCGGGGCGGCCGTCATCGCGATCACGGTGATCGCCTGGCACATCGCGGCATTCCCCATCACCAACCCGTTCTACGGACTGTTCGAGAACGCCACCGACGTCCGCGTCTACCGGGCGGGCGCCGCCACCGTGCTCGACGCCGCACCGCTGTACGACGCCCCTGTCCTGTGGCGTCTGCACTTCACCTACCCGCCGTTCGCCGGACTGGTCTTCGTCCCGCTGGCTCTGCTCACCGAGAGCATGGCCCGAATGGTCTGGTGGGCGATCGGTTTCGCCGCGCTCGCGGGCGTCGTCGCGATGAGTCTCCGGAGCCTGAACTACCGACTCGATGCGCGTCTCGGCGTGTTCGCCGTGCTGATCGCGATCGCGTCGACCGCCCTCGAGCCGATCCGCACCACCATCTGGCTCGGCCAGGTCAACCTTCTGGTGATGGCGTTGATCCTGATCGACCTGGTGTTTCTCGGGAGGTGCTCACGGTGGCGCGGGGTGGCCATCGGAGTCGCCGCCGGACTCAAACTGACGCCGCTGTTCGCCGTCGTCTACCTGCTGGTGACCCGGCAATGGCGTGCGGCCGGCACCGCGGTGGCGACCTTCGCGGCGACCGTGGCGATCGGATTCCTGATCGTTCCGGCCGACTCGTGGGCCTACTGGACCCGTCACCTCGCCGACACGGACCGCATCGGCCGGGCGGATTCACCCGCCAACCAGTCGGTGCGCGGATTCGTGTCCCAGTTGCTGGCCCACTGCGACATCGGACGGTTTGCCGAGCGCGCGCCCGGCGGGCCCGTCTTCGTGGCGCCGACGTGGCTGTGGCTGCCGCTCGCGCTGATCGTCGCCGGTCTGGGGTTGCTCGCCGCGGTCCTCGCTCATCGCGAGTCGCGCGACCTTCTCGCCGCGACGATCGTCGGGATGACGATGTGTGCGGTCTCGCCTTTCGCGTGGGGGCACCACTGGGTCTGGTGCGTACCCCTGTTCATCGTCGCGCTCGACCTGGCCATTCGGCGGGGGAGGACGGCGGGTGCGTGGTGGTACTGGCTCGCTCCGATGGGCGTGGTCGCCCTGACGTTCACCTGGTGGCGGCACTGTTGGGACAGCGGGCCCTACCTGACGTCGGATCACGCGATCGCCCTGGGGCTGTTCATGATGCCGCGCGACCCGAACGGCTCCATCGTCGACGACGTGCTCGTCGTGCTGTACTCCGGGTGCTATCCGCTTCTGCTCGCGGTCACGGTGTCCGCGACGCTGATCGACGCCGCGCTCATGTGGCGTCGCCGTCGAACGCCGAGCCTGCCGGCGCCGGAGGACGCCGCTGTGATCGCGTAGCCTGGACGTCACTTTCCGGGCCGAACGAACAGGGTGGGAGACGATGCCGACACCGGGGGCGAGCGAGTCCGGAGTGAACGAGACCTCCACACCGGACCCGGCGCGGAGCGTTTCGTCGAATCCTGCTGCCGGGCGCGCCGACGTCGACCGCGGATCCCGCCGGCACCGCCTGCGAATCCTCGCCCGCCACCGTCGGTTCGTGGTGCGCAGCAACCCTCGCTGGCACGGCATCTACCGCATCGCGGTCGGGACCATCGGCACGATCGTCCTGCTCTGCGGCATCCTCGCGATCCCGTACCCGGGCCCCGGATGGCTCATCGTGTTCCTCGGGCTGGGAATCCTGTCGTCCGAGTTCGAGTGGGCGCACCGGCTGCTGAAGTTCGCGCGGGCCAAGTACGACGCCTGGATGGAATGGATCGGCCGCCAGCACTGGTCGGTGCAGGCCATCTTCTGGCTCGGCACCTGCGCGATCGTGATCGCGACCCTGTGGTTGCTCGGAGCCCTGCACACCGTCGCCGGCTGGGTGGGCCTGGACTACAGCTGGCTGGCGAGTCCCGTCTTCGGCTGATCGCGAGGGCCACAAGGTAGGGGTGCACTCCACGACGACGCGGCGCGGATACCATCAGAGTCGCAAACGTCCCGACCCGGACGCGTCTTCGCGTGTCCGCCCCGACCCTAGGAGCGCCCCCGTGCCCGACGACGTCCAGGTGACCAGCCCCGCCACGATCCGTGTGCCGGCTGGGACGACCGCGGGCACCGCACTGCGCGAGGCCGTGTTCCCCAACAAGGGGCCGGAGGCCATCGTCGTCGTCCGTGACGCGGACGGCGATCTGCGCGACCTGTCGTGGGCACCCGACGCCGACACCGACGTCGAACCGGTTGCCGCGAACACCGAGGCCGGCCGCAGCGTGATCCGGCATTCATCCGCACACGTTCTCGCACAGGCGGTCCAGGAGCTCTTCCCAGAGGCCAAGCTCGGCATCGGTCCGCCGATCAAGGACGGCTTCTACTACGACTTCGACGTCGCCGAGCCCTTCACACCCGAGGACATCGCCGCCCTCGAGAAGAAGATGAAGCAGATCATCAAGTCGGGTCAGCGATTCTCGCGGCGGGTGTACGCGTCGAAGGACGAGGCCCGTGCCGAGCTGGCAGGTGAGCCGTTCAAGCTCGAGCTCATCGACGACAAGGGCGCCGCCGACGACGCCGAGGTCATGGAGGTCGGCGGTGGCGAGCTGTCGGTCTACGACAACCTCAATCCTCGTACCGGCGAACGCATCTGGTGCGATCTGTGCCGCGGGCCGCACGTCCCGACCACCAAGTACATCGCGGCCTTCAAGCTGACCCGCAGCTCGGCGGCCTACTGGCGCGGTGACCAGGACAACGCCGACCTCCAGCGCATCTACGGCACCGCGTGGGAGTCGGTCGAAGCCCAGGACGCCTATCTGGAACTGCTCGCCGAGGCGGAGAAGCGCGACCACCGCAAGTTGGGCGCCGAACTCGATCTGTTCAGCTTCCCCGACGAACTCGGGTCCGGCCTGCCGGTGTTCCACCCCAAGGGCGGCATCATCCGCAAGGAGCTCGAGGACTATTCGCGTGCCCGCCATGTCGCGGCCGGATACGACTTCGTCAACACGCCACACATCACCAAGTCGCACCTCTACGAGGTGTCCGGACACCTCGACTGGTACCGCGACGGCATGTTCCCGCCCATGCACGTCGACGCCGAGTACGACGAGGACGGGGCGGTTCGCAAACCCGGGCAGGACTATTACCTCAAGCCGATGAACTGCCCGATGCACAACCTGATCTTCCGTGGCCGGGGCCGTTCATATCGCGAACTGCCGCTGCGGATGTTCGAGTTCGGCGCGGTGTACCGGTACGAGAAGTCCGGTGTCATCCACGGTCTGACACGCGTGCGCGGCATGACCCAGGACGACGCGCACATCTACTGCACGCGCGAGCAGATGCGCGACGAGCTGACCTCGACCCTGCAGTTCGTTCTCGACCTGCTCAAGGACTACGGCCTCGACGACTTCTATCTCGAACTCTCCACCAAGGACCCGAAGAAGTTCGTCGGGTCCGACGAGGCGTGGGAGGAGGCGACCGCCACCCTCGCCGAAGTCGCGCAGGCGTCCGGGCTCGATCTCGTCCCCGACCCCGGCGGCGCGGCCTTCTACGGCCCGAAGATCTCGGTGCAGGCGCGCGACGCACTCGGCCGTACCTGGCAGATGTCGACCATCCAGCTCGACTTCAACCTGCCCGAGCGCTTCGAACTCGAGTACACCGCCTCCGACGGAGCCAAGCACCGCCCGGTGATGATCCACCGCGCGTTGTTCGGTTCGATCGAGCGGTTCTTCGGTGTGCTGACCGAGCACTACGCGGGTGCGTTCCCGGCCTGGTTGTCGCCGGTCCAGGTCGTGGGCATCCCGGTCGCGGAGACGTTCGCCGGGCACCTGCAGGGGGTCGTCGATTCGCTGGCGTCCGCCGGAATCCGTGCCGAGGTCGACAACTCCGACGACCGGATGCAGAAGAAGATCCGCAACCACACCACCGGCAAGGTGCCGTTCATGCTGCTGGCCGGCGAACGCGACGTCGAGGCCGGCGCGGTGAGCTTCCGCTTCCGCGACGGCACCCAGGTCAACGGCGTCCCGGTCGCCGACGCGGTGTCCGTGCTCGTCGAGTGGGTTCGGAGCAGGCGCAACGAGTCGCCCACCAAGGAGCTGATCGAGACCGCCCTGGGCGACGTGGAGACGGTCGTGGTGGCGGGGGCACTCGATGAGTGACGCCGCGTTCGGGGACGCGCCCGGCGAGATCCGGGACGAGGGTGTCGGCGTCGGCGATCGCCTGCAGCGGTTGTGGAGTCCGCACCGGATGACCTACATCGCCGACCCGCAGCCGGCGGAGAAGACCGGGCACCCGTTCCTCGACATCCCGACCATGTCGGACGAGGACGGCCTCATCGTGGCGCGCGGCGAGGCCGTCTACGCGGTGCTGAACCTGTACCCGTACAACCCGGGGCACACCATGGTGGTGCCGTACCGGCAGGTCGCCGACCTCGAGGACCTGACCGCCACCGAATCGGCCGAGCTGATGTCGTTCACCCAGCGGATGATCCGGACCATCAAGTCGGTGTCGAACCCGAACGCCTTCAACGTCGGTCTGAACCTCGGCTACGCGGCGGGTGGCTCGCTGTCCGAGCACCTCCACCAGCACATCGTGCCGCGGTGGATGGGTGACGCGAACTTCATCACGATCGTGGGCGAGACGAAGGTCATGCCGCAGTTGCTGCGGGACACCCGCGGACTGCTGGCCGACGCGTGGCAACGTCTGGGTGACTGACGTACGCGGCGTGCGATCGGGTGAGGCGATGTCAGACGATGGATGACCGGGAAGCGTCGGGGTGCGGCGCACGGCGAGATGGGGGAGGAACTCCGCGATGCTGAGCATTCTGGGTCGGGCGTCGGTCTCGAAGGTGACCCTCCCGATGGGTCGGGCGCTCCTGCGGACCGGACTCACGCCGGACTCGGTGACGGTGATCGGCACGCTCGCGGGCGTGGCGGCCGCGCTCACTCTGTTCCCGATGGGCCATCTGTTCGTGGGCACGCTGGTCATCTGGCTGTTCGTGATGTTCGACATGCTCGACGGTGCGATGGCGCGTGCCCGGGGCGGCGGTACGCGATTCGGCGCGGTGCTGGACGCGACCTGTGACCGCGTCGCCGACGGTGCCATCTTCGCGGGGCTGGCGTGGTGGTGCGCGGTCACCGAACCCCATCACCTGCTGCTCGTCGCGACCCTGATCTGTCTGGTGACCTCGCAGGTCATCTCCTACGCCAAGGCCCGCGCGGAGGCCAGTGGCCTCTACGGCGACGGCGGTCTCATCGAACGGCCCGACCGGCTGATCATCGTGCTCGTCGGCACCGGGCTCACCGGTCTCGGGTTGTGGTGGGCCGTACATGTCGCGATGTGGTTTCTCGCGATCGCCAGCGTGATCACCGTCGGACAGCGCATGTGGTCGATCGCCCAGTCGCCGGGTGCGCGCGACCTCATCCCGATCACCCCGAAACCCGGGGACACCGCCGAGACCGGTACCGACCTCGGGGGCTCCGACCCGCCGGCCGGCTCGGGCGGACAGAACCCACCTGCGGGACAACGATGACCGATTTCGGCGCGCTGGCGGCCGACCTCGGGTACCGGGCGGGCTGGGCCGCGGTCCGATGGGCACCAGAGCGGGCGGCGCGGGCTGTCTTCGACCGTGCCGGAGCCTATGCGGGACGCCGTCGCGGCGGTCCGGATCAGTTGCGGCGCAATCTCGCCCGTGTCCTCGGCGTCGAACCCGCGCAGGTGCCCGACGACCTCGTCGCCGACGCGATGCGCTCGTACGCGCGCTACTGGTGCGAGGCTTTCCGGCTGCCGGCACAGGATCGCGCGACCGTCACGTCGACCGTCACGCTCCCGGCGCCGGACCGGGCTCGGCTCGATGCTGCCGTGGCCCGCGGCAAGGGTGTGGTCCTGGCCCTGCCGCACACGGGCAACTGGGACATGGCCGGTGTGTGGCTGGTCCATCACTACGGCAGGTTCGCGACCGTCGCCGAACGACTCAAGCCGGAGTCGCTGTTCGACCAGTTCGTCGCCTACCGGGAGTCGCTCGGTTTTGAGATCTTCCCGTTGAGCGGTGGCGAGCAGCCTCCCTTCGGACGCCTGGCCGATCGGCTGCGCGCCGGCGGCATCGTGTGCCTGCTCGGCGAGCGTGACATCGCCCGGCACGGGGTGCCGGTCACCTTCTTCGGCGGGCGAACCAGGATGCCTGCCGGGTCGGCGCGGCTGGCGATCGAGACCGGCGCAGCGCTGCTGCCGGCCCATCACTGGTTCGAGGAGGCGCCCTACTCCCGGATGAGCTGCGGCGAGCCGATCGACACCTCCGGCGGCATCGAGTCCGCCACGCAGGCGCTCGCCGACGCGTTCGCGGTCAACATCGCCGCACACCCCGCGGACTGGCACATGCTGCAGCCGCTCTGGGAAGCGGACTGGACCGACCGGCAGCGTGGTCGTGTGGAGCAGGACGGACCGCCACCGTGACCGGCGGGGACGATCGGGATTGGGGAACGACGACCAGGGGAGTGCCATGCGAATCGGGATGATCTGCCCCTACTCCTTCGATGTGCCCGGCGGGGTCCAGGCCCATGTCACCGAACTCGCCGACGTCTTCCTCGACCGTGGTCACGAGGTGAGTGTGCTCGCCCCGGCCGCCCGCGACACCGAACTCCCGGAGTACGTCGTCCGGGCCGGGCCGGCGCTGGCGCTCCCGTACAACGGGTCGGTCTCCCGGGTGAACTTCAGCCCGAAGGGCTACCTGCGAATGCGCCGCTGGATCGCCGAGAACGGCTTCGACGTCCTGCACGTCCACGAACCGAACTCGCCGAGCATCTCGATGCTGTCGCTGATGGTGGCGTCGGGACCCATTGTCACCACGTTCCACACAGCCACCTCGAAGTCGTTGTGGCTGAGCGCTTTCCAGGGGATCCTGCGGCCCTACCACGAGCGGATCGCGGGCAAGATCGCCGTGTCCGAGCTCGCGCGCCGGTGGCAGATGGAGTCGCTGGGCTCGGATGCCGTCGAGATCCCGAACGGCATCAACGTCTCGTCCTTCGCCGACGCGGAGCCCCTCGACGGTTATCCGCACCCCGGAGGGACGATCCTGTTCCTCGGTCGCTTCGACGAACCACGCAAGGGCATCGACGTGCTGATGCGCGCGCTGCCCTCGGTCGTGGCGAAGTTCCCCTACGTGCGAGTCCTCGTCGTCGGCGGCGGCAACCAGGCAGCGTTGCGCCGACGGGCGGGGGCGCTCGCCGAGCACCTCGTGTTCCTCGGACAGGTCGACGACGCGACCAAGGCGCGGGCGCTGGCCTCCGCCGACGTCTACTGCGCCCCCAATCTGGGCGGCGAGAGCTTCGGCATCGTCCTGGTCGAGGCGATGGCGGCCGGGGCGGCGGTGATCGCCAGCTCACTGAACGCCTTCCGCCGGGTTCTCGACGACGGCCGGGCGGGACATCTGGTCGAGACGGGCTCTCCGGACCAGCTCGCCGCCGGTCTGGTCGAGCTCCTCGCCGATCCGGAGGCACGTGAGGATCTCGTCGCCGCCGGGCGGGTGCGCGCCGACAGGTACGACTGGTCGCGGGTGGCCGATCAGATCCTCCGGGTCTACGACACCGTCACCGTGGGCGCCGGTCCCGTCGTGGTGTCGGACTGATGGCCACCTGGATCGTTCTCGGCGTCGTGGCCGTGCTGCTCGTGATCGGCTGGGCCTACCACACGGCGAATCGACTCGACCGCCTCAACGTGCGGGTCGACCTCGCCCGCCAGGCGCTCGAATCCAGCCTCGACCGGCGCGCGGTGGTCGTGCGTGCGGTGTCCGCCGAGATGATCGCGGGCGAGGGGAACGCGGGATACCGCAGGTCCGCGGGCGACGACGTCGCCGCGCAGGCGCGGGAACTGGCGCTCCTGGCCGACCTGGCCGAGCGTGCTGCACCGTCGGAGCGTGAGCACGCCGAGAACGCCGTGTCGGCCGCACTGGCGCGGACCGACCCGAATCGCCGATCCGCAGCGCTCGTCGTCGAACTCGCCGACGCCGAGACGCGGGTGATGATGGCGCGTCGTTTCTACAACGACGCCGTGCGCGACACCCGGGCTCTCGCGCAACGCCGGCCCGTCCGGTGGTTGCGGCTCGGCGGACACGCGACGCCCCCGGAGTACTTCGAGATCATCGAGCGCGTCACCCCAGGCCAGGCGGACTGACCCTCGTCAGGGGCGATCGGCCCCTCACCTAGACTGGTGGGGTACCGCCGCTGCGATCGCGGCAGGTCGAGACTGCGACACGAGGAGATCTTCAGTGAGTCACAACGGCGCGACCGTCCCCGAGGTCGGCCAGGGCACGGCCCGGGTCAAGCGCGGCATGGCAGAGATGCTCAAGGGCGGCGTGATCATGGACGTCGTGACCCCCGAGCAGGCGAAGATCGCCGAAGACGCCGGTGCGGTCGCGGTCATGGCGCTCGAGCGGGTGCCCGCCGACATCCGCGCCCAGGGCGGCGTGTCCAGGATGAGCGATCCGGACATGATCGACGGCATCATCGCCGCGGTGTCCATCCCGGTGATGGCCAAGGCCCGCATCGGTCACTTCGTCGAGGCGCAGATCCTGCAGAGCCTGGGTGTGGACTACGTCGACGAGTCCGAGGTCCTGACGCCGGCCGACTACAGCAACCACATCGACAAGTGGGCCTTCACCGTGCCGTTCGTGTGCGGTGCGACCAATCTCGGTGAGGCCCTGCGCCGGATCACCGAGGGTGCGGCGATGATCCGCTCGAAGGGTGAGGCCGGCACCGGCGACGTGTCCAACGCGACCACGCACATGCGCAAGATCCGCGACGAGATCCGCCGGCTGACGTCTTTGCCGAAAGACGAGTTGTACGTCGCGGCAAAGGAGTTGCAGGCGCCCTACGACCTCGTCGTCGAGGTGGCCGAGGCCGGCAAGCTGCCGGTCACGCTGTTCACCGCAGGCGGGATCGCCACCCCGGCCGACGCCGCGATGATGATGCAGCTGGGCGCCGAGGGCGTGTTCGTGGGATCGGGGATCTTCAAGTCGGGCAACCCCGCACAGCGCGCCGCGGCGATCGTGCAGGCCACCACCTTCCACGACGACCCCGATGTGCTCGCGAAGGTCTCGCGCGGTCTGGGCGAGGCGATGGTCGGCATCAACGTCGACGACATCCCGCAGCCGCACCGCCTCGCCGAGCGCGGCTGGTGAGGATCGCGACCAGATCGTAGGTGGTCAGACGGACCGCCGTCCGCCGCGGCGCCCCCGCCCAACACGCCGAGACCGAACAGTCGACATGCGTAGCGGGTCAGGGGCTCCGCGGCGGTAGTATCTGCTGATCATGGATGCGGCGACCATCGTTCGAGACGCCTCGGTCTCGGGCACACACATCGTGGGTGAATTGCGGCTCGAGTGGTCGGCCGCGTGCAACGTGGGGCGAGTCCGGGAGACCAACGAGGACGCGGCTCTCGCGCTGCCGGGGATGTACCTGCTCGCCGACGGCATGGGCGGACACGACAGCGGTGAACTGGCCAGCGAGGCGGCACTGCTCACGCTGTCGGAGGCCACCAGCGCCGGTGACCTCAAGGCAACCCAGCTGCAACTCGACGACCTGCTGCTCGCCGCCCAGCGCCGCATCGGGGAGATCGACACCGAGACCGAGCGCCGCGCGGGCACCACCGCGACCGGCATCGTGCTCGTCACCCACGAGCAGAGCCCCCACTGGCTGGTGCTCAACATCGGCGACTCGCGGACCTACCGCTTCCAGAACGGGTCGCTCAACCAGCTCACCACCGACCACTCGCAGGTGCAGGAATTCATCGACGCCGGCTTCCTCACTCCCGAGCAGGCCCGAACCGACCCGCGCCGCAACGTGATCACCCGTGCGCTGGGTGCGGGCATGGTCGATCCGGTGGCTGACTACTCGAGCACGCCGGCCTTCCCCGGCGACGTGCTGCTGCTGTGCACCGACGGCCTGACCGGAGAGCTGCCCGACGAGGAGATCGGTGACATCCTGCGCAACGCGGCCGACTCCCAGCAGGCGGCCGAGCGACTCGTCGACGCCGCGCTGGCACTCGGCGCACACGACAACGTCACCGTGATCGTGGTGACCGTCCACGAGTCGGTACCGACCCTGACGATGCCCGCGCTCGACGATTCGGCGCCGGGAGAGGCCGCCGGACAGGCACCGGCCCCCGACCCGAGCTGATCGGAGAGCTGATGACCACGGGGCAGGACCGAGCCGCGACCCCCGCAGAACCGGGCGACGCCGCGCTCGATGCCGGGGCGACCTACGTCGAGTACTGCGGCGAGCGCATCGCCCTCGACGCCGACCGCCGGTTCTTCATCGGGCGTGAGGCAGATCTGTCGATCGACGACAATCCCTACCTGCATCGGCGATTCCTGGTGATCCACAACGAGAACGGGCTGTGGTGGCTCACCAACCTGGGTACGCATCTGTCGGCGAGCGTGTCGGCGGGCGACGTCGGGTTCTCGGCGACGCTGGGCCCCGGTGCGCGGATGCCGCTGGTCTTCGGTGAGACGACCATCGTCTTCACCGCCGGCCCCACCACCTACGAGCTGAGCCTGTTCGCCCGCGCCCCCCAGGTGAAGTCGGTGACGCGTCCGGAATACAGCGGGGGACACACCACGCAGGGGGTGCCGACCCTCACCGAGAGTCAGAAGCTGCTGATCATCGTGCTGGCCGAGGAGATCCTGCGACGCGAGGGGACCGGCGCGAGTGCCATCCCGTCGTCGGCGCAGGCGGCCCGCCGGCTGGGGTGGCCGCTCACCAAGTTCAATCGCAAGCTCGACAACGTCTGCGACAAACTCGATCAACTCGGGGTGAGCGGAATGCGCGGCGGGGGTGGCAAACTCGCCAGCAACCGCCGGACCAAACTCGTGGAGTACGCGGTGTCGTCGCGCATCGTCACCCGCGAGGATCTCCCGCTCATCGACGCCGAGGCGGCACGCAACGCCGCCGGCTGAGTCCGGTGTCTCATCACTGCCCGTCTGACCTGCGGTTTCGTGGTGGGTAGTTCTCCCCACGGGTAGGGGAGTTCTCCCCATCGACCACCCGGGCGAAAGCTCATAATCTTCATCTCATCGCCGGGACAACCCGGGTGACCACCGGAAGACAATGAGTGAAGAGGAAGCACACATGACTGCGATCGCCCACCAGGCCCCCCAGCACCTGCGCTCGGTCAGCGCTCGTCGCGATGCGGAGGCCATCGCGCGCCGGAAGGAAGCACTGGCGCGTCTCGCAGCCCGCCGGATGCCGTTGCCCGGCCACCAGATCCAGCCGTCGCGCGCTGGTCAGCCGCTGGCACTCGGACATCGTCCGGGACATCCCCACCTGCACCGGGCGGTCACCGTGCCCGCCGCCGAGATCCCCGAGGTGGCAGCGTCATCGGTCGATCGGGCCAAGCCCAATCTCACCTCGCGCGAGGTCGAGGTCCTGCGCACCTGGATGCTGGTCGATTCCAAACCCGCTGTGGCACAGGAGCTCTACATCTCCCTCGGCACGGTCAACACCCACCTCACCCGCATCCGTGCGAAGTACGCCGAGATCGGCCGTCCGGCCCCGACGAAGGCGTCGCTGGTGGCCCGGGCCATCCAGGACGGGATCATGACGCTCGACGAGCTCTGATCGTCGCCGGCGCTTCGGTGGGCAGGGGAGTCCCCACCGGGGTCGTGCGCGATACTGGTCTGCGTGGCAGCCATCGAGGACATACTCCAGGTCGAGCAGATCGAGACCGACATCTACCGCGGCGGTGCGTTCCCGAGCCATCTCCGGCGGACCTTCGGCGGACAGGTCGCCGGACAGTCGCTGATGTCGGCGACCCGAACGGTGTCCGAGGAGTTCGACGTCCATTCCCTGCACGGCTACTTTCTGCGTCCCGGTGACCCGGACCGCCCGGCGGTGTTCCTCGTCGACCGGATCCGGGACGGGCGCTCGTTCGTCACCCGGCGGGTGACCGGCGTCCAGAACGGTGAGGCGATCTTCACCATGTCCGCGTCGTTCCACGTCCGCACCGACGAGGGTTACGAGCATCAGGACCGCATGCCTCCCGCGCCGCAACCGGACGAATTGAACGACCGCCTGGACGAACTGGGCGCGGAGGAACGCGCGGTGTTCAAGGAGTGGGCCAACTTCGACCTGCGCATCGTGCCGCGGGAGAAGATGGTCACGTCATCGTATTTCGCTGCGCAGCAACGGGTGTGGTTCCGCTACCGCCACCGGCTGCCCGACGACACCGTCTTCCACGTCGGCACCCTCGCCTACATGAGTGACATGACCCTCCTCGGGTCTTCGCGGGTGCCGCACCCGGAGTCCAACCCGCAGGTCGCCTCGCTCGACCACGCGATGTGGTTCATGCGGCCGTTCCGCGCCGACGACTGGCTGCTCTACGACCAGACGTCGCCGTCGGCGGGGTCGGGCCGAGCGCTGACCCAGGGACGGATCTTCGACATCCGGGGCAGACTCGTCGCCGCGGTCACCCAGGAGGGGCTGGCCCGCACCGGCCGCGCGATGCCTGCCGACCAGCACGCGCGGACCGATCGGTGAGCGGGCCGAGCCGACCGCGTATCGGGGTCCTCGCCCTGCAGGGCGACGTGCGCGAACACGTCTTCGCATTAGAGGCGGCCGGCGCCGACGCCGTGGCCGTCCGACGACCGGCCGAACTCGACGAGATCGACGGGATCATCATCCCCGGCGGTGAGTCGACGACGATGAGCAAGCTGCTCGGCATCTTCGATCTCTTCGACCCGCTGGCGGAAAAGCTGTCCGACGGACTGCCGGCCTACGGGTCGTGCGCCGGCATGATCATGCTCGCGTCCACGATCCTCGACACGCGGCCCGACGCACGCCATCTCGATGCCCTCGATGTGACGGTGCGGCGCAACGCATTCGGTCGCCAGGTGGAGAGCTTCGAGACCGACCTCGAGTTCACCGGCATCACCGACACCGACGGCGCCGCGCCCATGCGCGCGGTGTTCATCCGTGCGCCCTGGGTCGAGACGATCGCCCCCGAGGTCGAGGTGCTGGCGCGCGTTCCCGACGGCCCGGCGGCCGGACGCATCGTCGCGGTCCGCCAGGGGAACGTGCTCGCGACGTCGTTTCACCCAGAGGTGACCGGCGACCGGCGCGTACATGAATACTTCGTGGAGATGGTGCGTCGGTAAGATCGTGCCGAACCAGCGGTAGACCACGAGCCCGGCACGCCGGGAACAATCCACCAGGGCGCCCAACCGACAGGGCGACCGAGTAGAGCCAGGAATGCGCCGGATGCGGGCCGCGGCCCGCCGCACGTGCCGGCGCCGGGAAAGGAATCGACGGACATGAGCGGCCACTCCAAATGGGCCACCACCAAGCACAAGAAGGCGGCCATCGACGCCAAGCGCGGCAAGATGTTCGCCAAGCTCATCAAGAACATCGAGGTGGCGGCACGGACCGGCGGCGGCGACCCGGCGGGCAACCCCACGCTGTTCGACGCCATCCAGAAGGCGAAGAAGTCGTCGGTCCCCAACGACAACATCGAGCGCGCGCGCAAGCGCGGCGGCGGTGAAGAGGCCGGCGGCGCGGACTGGCAGACCATCATGTACGAGGGCTATGGCCCCAACGGGGTGGCCGTCCTCATCGAGTGCCTCACCGACAACCGCAACCGCGCGGCGGGCGAGGTCCGGACCGCGATGACGCGCAACGGCGGCAACATGGCCGATCCCGGCTCGGTGTCCTACCTGTTCACCCGCAAGGGAGTGGTGACGCTGGAGAAGAACGGGCAGAGCGAGGACGACGTGCTGATGGCGGTGCTCGACGCGGGCGCCGAAGAGGTCACCGATCTCGGTGATTCCTTCGAGATCGTCAGCGAGCCAAGCGATCTCATCGCCGTCCGCAGCGCCCTCCAAGAGGCCGGGATCGACTACGACTCCGCCGAGGCGAGCTTCCGCGCGTCGGTCGAGGTGGCGGTGGACGCCGACGGTGCCCGCAAGGTGTTCAAGCTGATCGACGCGCTCGAGGACTCCGACGACGTCCAGAACGTCTACAGCAACGTCGACATCAGCGACGAGGTCCTCGCCGAACTCGAGAACGACTGACGCCGAGACCCCGCGCGGTGTGTTGATCACCGGACTTGTCCGTCCTCCCGGATAAGATCTCGAACAACTGTTCGCAGAACACGATGCCTGGGAGGGTACGAGTGCGCGTCATGGGCGTCGATCCGGGTCTGACCCGGTGCGGTATCGCGCTGGTCGAGTCGGGTCGGGGCCGAACGGTGACCGCCCTCGACGTCGACGTGGTGCGAACCCCGAGCGACATGGAACTCGCCGAGCGGCTGCTCGCGATCTACACCTCCGCGTGTCACTGGCTCGACGTCCACCAGCCGGATGTGGTGGCCATCGAACGGGTCTTCGCGCAGAACCAGGTGTCCACCGCGATGGGGACCGCGCAGGCCGGCGGCGTCATCGCGCTCGCGGCGTCGCAACGTGATGTCCCGGTCCGATTCCACACCCCGTCGGAGGTGAAGGCGGCGGTGACCGGCAGCGGGCGCGCCGACAAGGCGCAGGTCACCGCGATGGTCACCCGGATTCTCGGCATGCAGACCAAACCGCGTCCTGCCGACGCCGCGGACGCGCTGGCGCTCGCGATCTGTCACTGCTGGCGCGGACCGATGATGGAACGGATGGCCGCCGCGCAGAAGCAGGCCGACGCGGCCGCGGCCCGTCACCGCGCGCGGGTGGCCCAAGCACGAGAGGGGAGTCGCGCATGATCGCGTCAGTCCGCGGACCGGTGCTCGAGATCGCCCTCGACCACGCCGTGATCGACTGCGGAGGAGTGGGTTATCGCGTGCTGGCCACACCCGCGACACTGTCCCGGCTCCACCGGGGCGACGAGGCGACGCTGCTGACCTCGATGATCGTCCGCGAGGACTCGATGACGCTCTACGGCTTCACCGAACCCGACGCCCGTTCCCTCTTCGCGCTCCTGCAGACGGTGACCGGCGTCGGTCCGCGACTGGCGATGGCCACCCTCGCGGTCCTCGAGCCCGATGCGCTGCGCCGCGCGCTCGCCGAGTCCGACACCAAGGCCCTCACCTCGGTTCCGGGTATCGGCAAGCGGGTGGCCGAACGGCTCTGCGTCGAACTGCGGGACAAGGTCGACCGGCCCACCGGCGAGCCGTCGGGCGGTGTCACGGTCGTCGGCGGCATCCGCGATCAGGTGGCCGAGGCCCTCGTCGGCCTCGGGTTCACGCCCGGCCCCGCCGAGAAGGCGGTCACCGCGGTACTCGCCGAACACCCCGATGCCGACGCGTCGACGGCGCTCCGGCACTCGTTGTCGCTGCTGGGAAAGGCGTCCTAGATGACCGAGGACCCGGACTACGTCGACGATCGCGACGTGAGCGCGATGCCGGTGCGGTCCGACGGTGACCTCGACGCCGGACTGCGGCCCCGATCGCTCGCCGAATTCGTCGGCCAGCCGCGCGTCTGCGAGCAACTCGAACTCGTGCTCCAGGGAGCCAAGGGTCGCGGCGGGACCCCCGATCACATCCTGCTGTCGGGTCCGCCCGGGCTCGGCAAGACGTCGCTGGCCATGATCATCGCCTCGGAGATGGGCGCCGCGATCCGCGTGACCTCGGGCCCGGCACTCGAGCGAGCCGGCGATCTCGCGGCCATGCTCTCCAATCTCGTCGAGGGCGATGTGCTGTTCATCGACGAGATCCACCGCATCGCGCGGCCGGCCGAGGAGATGCTCTACCTGGCGATGGAGGATTTCCGGGTCGACGTCGTGGTCGGCAAGGGCCCGGGTGCCACCTCGATCCCGCTGGATGTCGCGCCGTTCACCCTGGTCGGTGCGACGACGCGGTCGGGGTCGCTGACCGGTCCGCTGCGCGACCGCTTCGGTTTCACCGCGCACATGGAGTTCTACGAGCCGGAGGAACTGGTCCGGGTGTTGCGCCGGGCGGCGGCGATCCTCGGCATCGAACTGCGCGACGACGCCTCCGGCGAGATCGCCCGCCGCTCACGCGGCACCCCCCGCATCGCGAACCGGCTGCTGCGTCGGGTTCGGGACTACGCCGAGGTGCGCGGCGACGGTTCGATCACCGTGGAGGTCGCCCGCGCGGCCCTCGCGGTCTACGACGTCGACGAGCTGGGGTTCGACCGACTCGACCGGGCCGTGCTGGACGCCCTGATCCGCGCCTTCGGCGGCGGTCCGGTCGGTGTGTCGACGCTGGCCGTGGCGGTCGGCGAGGAGCCGGCGACCGTCGAGGAGGTCTGCGAGCCGTTCCTGGTGCGTGCGGGCATGATCGCCCGGACGCCACGCGGGCGGGTGGCCACGGCAGCCGCCTGGCATCACCTCGGTCTCACCCCGCCGGCAGGTGCGATGAACGCCACCTTCGGGGTGCGTCCGCGCGACGTCGCCGCGGAGACGTTGTTCGACGACCTCTGACCCCACCGGCACCACCTGCGGGGATGACCTCCCCGCAAGACGTGGCACACTGTGTGGAGCACAGCTGAGCTGATGCTGCCCGGATCCGTCCGGACAGGCCGCTCGCTCACGCCGTACATCCCGATACCCGAAGGATTGACTCGCACTCATGGACGCTCTGCTCTTCCCGCTCCTGCTCGCCCTGCTCGCCGGCTTCATGTTCCTGTCGATGCGGAAGCAGAAGAAGCGTGTGGCCGAGATGCAGGAGATGCAGAACTCGGTGTCCACGGGCACCCGCGTCCAGCTGACCTCCGGGCTCTTCGGCACCGTGATCGACGCGAGCTCGCCCGACGTCGTCGACGTCGAGATCGCGACCGGTGTGGTCACCCGCTGGAACCGGCTGGCCGTCATGCGTGTCGTCCCCACCGACGAAGCCGCCGCCACCTATGCGGGCCATGTCGCACCGGAGATCGACTCCGACGACTACGACGTCGACTCGGTCAGCCTGGACAAGCCTGCCACCGACGACGCACGCGACACCGACAAGTAAGCCGAATCCGCGCCGCGTCGGTTCACGACGCGGCGCGCCCACCTGCCCGCGCGGCCGCCCTGGACCTCCTCTGGTGTGTCCCGGACACCGGGCCGATGGTGGCCGTGCCGGTCGAGATGCCTGTCGGCCGGTTGACGCTCTCAAGGAGACCTGAACAGCTGTGACAACTCCCTCTCGGACTTCGGGGAAGGGCCGGACTGCAGGGAAGCGGTCGCGACCGGCTCGAGAGATCCCGCCGTGGCGCCCGCTCGTGGCCTTCATCGGCCTGCTCGCGGTCGTCTACGGACTGATCTTCTTCACCGGCCCACAGACCATCGAACCGAAGCTCGGTATCGACCTGCAGGGCGGTACGCGCGTCACCCTGACCGCGCGGACCGAAGACGGTAAGGCTCCGACCCGAGAGCAGCTCGACCAGGCCAAGCAGATCATCGAACAGCGTGTGAACGGACTCGGTGTCTCCGGTTCCGAGGTCGTCGTCAGCGGTGACAACCTGATCATCACGGTCCCGGGCCAGGACGGCGCTCAAGCCCGCTCCCTGGGCCAGACGGCGCGCCTGTATGTCCGGCCGGTGGTCGGGCAGCCCGTCATGGCGACCCCGCAACCGCCGAAGCCCGAAGGCGCCGACGATCAAGCGGACGCCCTGCCGACCGAGGCCGCGGCAGCCGCGATCGACGAGCAGCGCAAACTGCGTCAGGCCCCCGCGAACGCGAGCCCGCAGCAGCTCGAGGCGCTTCAGCAGCAGATGGCGAAGATGGACTGTTCGCCGACGGCCAACGATCCGCTGCTGGGCAACGACCGCCCCGACCAGTACCTGGTGGCCTGCTCGACCGACGGCTCGGAGGTCTACCTTCTCGGCCCGGAGATCATCGACGGTCGCGACATCAAGAACGCGAACGCCGGAACCGACCCGCAGACCGGCGAATGGGTGGTGACCCTGGAGTTCGAGGGCGAGGCCGCGAGCTTCTGGCCCCGGTACACCGCCGAGCAGGCGCCCAACCGGACCCAGACCGCGTTCACCCTCGACTCGCGCGTCGTGTCGGCGCCGGCGATCAACGAGCCGATCCCGGGCGGTCAGACCCGGATCAGCGGCGGCAGCGCCAGCCCGTTCACCGAGTCGTCGTCGAACGAGCTCGCGAACGTGCTGAAGTACGGTTCGCTGCCGTTGTCGTTCACCGCCTCCGACGCCGAGACGATCTCGGCGACCCTGGGTCTCGCCTCGCTGCAGGCCGGTCTGATCGCCGGACTGGTCGGCCTGATCGCGGTGTTCATCTATGCGCTTGCCTACTACCGCATGCTCGGCATCCTGACAGTGCTGTCACTGGTCCTCGCGGGAGCGATGGTCTACGGCATCATCGTCCTGCTCGGCCGCTGGATCGGGTTCACGCTCGACCTGGCCGGTATCGCGGGTCTGATCATCGGTATCGGTATGACCGCCGACTCGTTCGTCGTCTACTTCGAACGAATAAAGGACGAGATGCGCGAGGGTCGCAGCTTCCGGTCCGCGGTGCCCCGCGGCTGGGCGAGCGCGCGTCGCACCATCTGGTCCGGTAACGCGGTGAGCTTCATCGCCGCCGCCGTCATCTACATCCTGGCGATCGGCGAGGTCCGCGGATTCGCGTTCACCCTGGGTCTGACCACGATCCTCGACGTCATGGTCGTGTTCCTGGTCACCCATCCGCTGGTCGTCTACGCGAGCCGTTCGACGTTCCTGTCGAAGCCGAGCGTCAACGGACTCGGGGCGATCAGCGAGGTCGCCCGCCAGCGTCGCGTGGCCGCGCACCGGCAATCGGGTGCGAGTCCCGCCGCCGGGTCCGCCGCCGCGACGGCCGACGCCGATGACACCACGGACGCCACTCGGGAGAAGGGGACGGTGCGATGACCGGGCCGGACAACAAGGCAGCCGGCGACTCGGCCGTCCTCGACGCCGACAAGGCGCAGGCCGGCGCGGACGCCGACTTCGTCGCCGACCGCGACCGGTCGTTCCTGTCCCGGCTCTACACCGGTACGGGTGCTTTCGAGATCGTCGGACGCCGCCGGATGTGGTACGGCGTGACCGCGGCGATCCTGTTGATCTGCCTGGCCTCGATCGGTATCCGCGGGTTCACCCTCGGCATCGACTTCGAGGGCGGTACCCAGATGTCGGTGCCGGTCGTCTCCTCGGAGATCACCGCCGAATCCGTGGAAGAAGTCGTCACCGCAGCCCTGGGTGAGGCGCCCGAGTCGGTGCAGACCGCGGGCGCCGGTGGCAGCCAGACGATCCAGGTGCGCACCGAGACACTCGACCTCGCCGAGGCGGAGTCGGTGACCCGCGCGCTCGCCGACGAGTTCGGGCCGGAGCTCGCACCCGCCGAGGTGAGCATCTCGGATGTGAGCTCGACCTGGGGCAATGAGATCACCGAGCGGATGCTGATCGCGCTTGCCGTGTTCCTGGTCATCGTCTTCGTCTACATCGCGGTGCGATTCGACCGGGAGATGTCCGTCGCGGCGATGGGGTCGTTGTTCTTCGACCTGGTCGTGACCGCCGGGATCTACTCGCTGGTCGGCTGGGAGGTCACGCCGGCGACCGTCATCGGTCTGCTCACGATCCTCGGCTTCTCGATCTACGACACCGTGGTGGTGTTCGACAAGATCTCCGAGAACACCCGCTCGGTCCTGCAGACCACCCGGCGCACCTACGCCGAACAAGCCAATCTCGGCGTCAACCAGACCCTGATGCGGTCGATCAACACCACGGTCATCTCGGTGTTGCCGATCATCGCGCTGATGATCATCGCGGTCTGGCTGCTCGGGGTGGGCACGCTCAAGGACCTCGGCCTCATCCAGCTGGTCGGCGTGATCGTCGGCGCGTACTCGTCGATCTTCCTCGCCGCGCCGCTCCTGGCGACGCTGAAGGAACGTCGACCCGACGTCGCCCGGCACACCGAGAAGGTCCTTCGGCGTCGCGCCGCGGTCGAGGCCGGCGTGCCGGTCGGCGACGCGCGACCGGTGCGGACCCACCGTCGAGGCGAGACCGTCGACACCGACGACGCGGACCGGGCGGTCCCGACCGGCAAACGCCGCCGCAACCGCTAGTCTCACCGACGTGACCAGTCGGAGCCGGGAGTTCGTCAGGATCCTGAGCCTCGTCGTCGGGCTCGTCACGGTCGCCGGGTTGCTGACGGCGTGCGGCGACGACGGACCCCCGACCATCGACTACGTCGTCGACGCCCGGATCTCGACCTACAACGCGAACACGGTGGGCGGCAACGCCGATGGCGTGCTCATGGCGACCACCCGGTTGCTGCCGGGTTTCAGTCTCCTGGGCCCGGCCGGTCAGGTCATCCCGGATCGTGACGTCGGCACGGTCACCCAGGTGCCCGGCCGGGTCCCGACCCTGCGGTACGAGTTCCACCCCGAGGCGACCTTCTCCGACGGAGTGGCCCTCGACTGCGACGACCTCCTCCTGGCCTGGGCGGCGATGAGTGGACGCCTTCCCGGGTTCACCCCGGCGACCACCGCGGGCTACCGGGACATCGACTCGGTGGACTGCGCGGCCGGCGACAAGAGCGCGACCGTGACCTTCGCGCCTGGACGTGAGTACCGGAACTGGCTCTCGCTCTTCGGCGCCGGCGCGATGGTGCCGGCACACGTCGTGGCCCGGGTGGCGGGACTCACCGACGTCATCGACCCGATCCGCGCCATGGACCGGGCCGCCATCGGGCGTATCGCAGACGCGTGGAACACCGGCTTCGATCTGACGTTCGGCCGGGTCGACCACGCGCACTACCCGGCGTCCGGGCCCTATCGCATCGACCGGTACTCGCGATCGGGCGGTCTGGTCCTGGTGCCCAACGAGACCTGGTGGGGAGACAAGCCCGAGACCTCGCGCATCGTCGTCTGGGGTCGCGGCACCGACGCGACCCGCCGGCTCCCCGAGGGCCGGTTCGACGTCGTCGACGTGACGGCGGGCCTCGTCGACGGCGATGTGGCCGGCTCGGCGGGTGCTGCCGGCCCGGCGTCGCCCGCACGGGCACTCGGGGTGGAGGAGCTCGTCCTGGCCGGTCGCGGCGTCTTCGGTGATGTGCGGATGCGCCGTGCGTTCGCGTCGTGTGTGCCGCGTGCCGACCTCGCGCGCGACTTCGGGGCGGGTGCGCAGATCTGGAATCTCCGTGTGCTCTCACCCGCGGACAATCTCGCCGGGCAGATGAACACGGAGTTCGGTCAGGCCTACCAGCGGCCCGACATCGAACGGGCGCGGGGACTCGTGCGGTCTGCGACCGGTCAGGGCGCGGGTGTGGATCCGGCCACCGGTGAGACGACCGCGTCCGGAGTCGCGCCGCGGACGGTGCGCATCGGCTATGTCGCACCGACCCCGCGATGGGAGCAGATGACCGCCGCGATCGCGGCATCCTGCCGCGCCGCCGGCCTCGTCGTCGACGACGTCTCTTCCCCGGAGCTCGGTCCCGATGCGCTCGGGCGCGACGCCGACGTCCTGATCGTCGCCGGTGGCGCGTCGTTCGCCGCGGCCGGGGCCGCCGACCCCAGCCGCGACGCCTACGCCCTGCGCGGAGGCGACCCGCTGAATCTGTCCGGCATCCGGGAGCCGATGGTGAGCCGGGGAGTCGACCAGCTCGCGACGACCGTGTCGGCGCCCGATCGTCTGCGTCTGGCCCGGTCCATCGAGAACGCGACCTGGGCGACGATGCCGTCGGTGCCCCTGTTCGCGGCACCGCGGGTACGGCAATGGAAGGATCGGGTGGGCAACGTGGTGGCCGGCATGGGCCGCGACGGCACCGGATGGAACATGGATCGGTGGACGATCCGTGGCTGAGCAGGGGAGTGAACCGATGGGTGGTGTCGTGCCCGAACGTACGGCGGAAGCGGTCTCGCGAGCACGGGCGGCCATCGCCGAACATGCCCGCCTCGTCGACGACTTCCCTGCTCCCGGAATCGCTTTCAAGGATCTGACGCCGGTTCTCGCCGACCCGGAAGGGTTGTCGACGATCGTCACCGCGCTCACCCACGGCTGCACGTCGATCGATCTCGTGGCCGGTATCGACGCGCGCGGGTTCCTGCTGGGCGGTGCGGTGGCGCGTGAACTCGAGGTCGGGGTGCTCGCGGTGCGCAAGGGAGGCAAACTGCCGCCGCCGGTCATCGCGATCGACTACAGCCTCGAGTACGGACAGGCCACGCTCGAGATCCCGGCGAACGGTCTGAACCTGTCCGGCCGCCGCGTGCTGCTCGTCGACGACGTGCTCGCAACCGGCGGAACTGCGGTCGCCGCGGCCGAACTGCTGCACCGGGCGGGCGCACACGTCGTCGGGGTCGCGGTGATCATGGAACTCGCCGGTCTCGGCGGTCGGGACACGATCGCACGCGGGCTCGGACCGGACGTTCCCGTCCACGCGGTCGCGCTGGACTGACGGCGTCGACACGATGCCGGCCGGCGCGCGACTAGAATCGACTGAGCGCGCCCGGGCAGGCCGGACGGCTCGCCGTGTGGCGGCAGACAACCGTGAGGAGGACCGCTGATGCCCGATGAATCCGACACGGCGCAGCGCGGCGTGACCCCCGCGGAGACCGCCGGGACGACGACCGAGAGCGCCGACCGGGCGAGCGGATCGGGCGCGGTGGGCTCCATCCAGCCCGGTGCGTCCTCGTCGGCCTCGCGCCGGGTGCGCGCACGACTCGCCCGCCGCATGACCGCCACCCGCAGCCAGGTCCGCCCCGTGCTCGAACCCCTGGTCACCCTGCACCGCGAGATCTACCCGAAGGCCGACGTCGCGCTGCTGCAGCGCGCCTACGACGTCGCCGACGAACGGCACAGCGGCCAGAAGCGCAAGTCCGGCGACCCCTACATCACCCATCCGCTGGCGGTCGCCACGATCCTCGCCGATCTGGGTATGGACACCACGACCCTCATCGCGGCGCTGCTGCACGACACGGTCGAGGACACCGGCTACTCCCTGCCGGCACTGGAGGCGGACTTCGGGCCGGAGGTCGCCCATCTCGTCGACGGCGTGACCAAGCTCGACAAGGTCGCGCTCGGCAGCGCCGCGGAGGCCGAGACCATCCGCAAGATGATCATCGCGATGGCGCGCGATCCGCGTGTTCTGGTCATCAAGGTCGCCGACCGCCTGCACAACATGCGCACGATGCGCTTCCTGCCGCCGGAGAAGCAGGCCCGCAAGGCGCGCGAGACCCTCGAAGTCATTGCGCCGCTTGCGCATCGGCTCGGTATGGCGACGGTCAAATGGGAACTCGAGGATCTGTCGTTCGCGATCCTGCACCCCAAGCGCTACGAGGAGATCGTCCGGCTCGTGGCCGATCGCGCGCCGTCCCGCGACACCTACCTCGCCCGGGTGCGTGCCGACATCAACAACGCGCTGTCCGGCGCGCGCATCAACGCGACCGTCGAAGGACGTCCCAAGCACTACTGGTCGATCTATCAGAAGATGATCGTCAAGGGCCGCGACTTCGACGACATCCACGACTTGGTGGGGATGCGCATCCTCTGCGAGGAGGACCGCGACTGCTACGCCGCCGTCGGCGTCGTGCACTCCCTGTGGCAGCCGATGGCGGGCCGCTTCAAGGACTACATCGCCCAGCCTCGGTTCGGTGTCTACATGTCGTTGCACACCACCGTGATCGGACCCGAGGGCAAGCCCCTCGAGGTGCAGATCCGCACGCACGAGATGCACCGGACGGCCGAGTTCGGGATCGCCGCGCACTGGCGCTACAAGGAGAACGGCTACCGCAAGTCGGGCAAGAAGTCCGACACCGCCGAGATCGACGACATGGCGTGGATGCGTCAGCTGCTCGACTGGCAGCGGGAGGCCGCCGATCCGGGTGAGTTCCTCGAGTCCCTGCGCTACGACCTCGCCGTGCGCGAGATCTTCGTGTTCACGCCGAAGGGCGACGTCATCACGTTGCCCGCCGGGTCGACGCCGGTGGACTTCGCCTACGCGGTCCACACCGAGGTCGGGCACCGATGTATCGGGGCGCGCGTCAACGGCCGACTGGTCGCGCTGGAACGCACGCTCGAGAACGGCGAGGTGGTGGAGGTGTTCACCTCCAAGGCGCCCACCGCCGGCCCGTCGAAGGACTGGCAGACCTTCGTGGTCTCGCCCCGCGCCAAGGCGAAGATCCGGCAGTGGTTCGCCAAGGAACGCCGTGAGGAAGCGCTCGAGGCCGGCAAGGACGCGATCGCCAAGGAGGTCCGCCGCGGTGGACTCCCGCTCCAGCGGCTCCTCAGTGCGGAATCGATGTCGGCGATCGCGCGCGAACTGCGCTACACCGACGTGACCGCCCTGTACACCGCGGTCGGCGAGAACCACGTCTCCGCACGCCACGTCGTCAACCGGCTGGTCGCCTCACTGGGCGGCATCGAGGACGCCGAGGAGGCGATCGCCGAGCGGTCGACGCCGTCGACGATGCCGACGCGGTCGCGGCAGGGCGGCGACGCGGGCGTGATGGTCGACGGCATCGACAACGTGGTGATCAAGCTCGCCAAGTGCTGCACCCCGGTGCCCGGCGACGACATCCTGGGGTTCGTGACCCGCGGCGGTGGCATCAGCGTGCACCGCACCGACTGCACCAACGCCGAATCGCTGCGGCAGCAAGAGGAACGCATCCTCGACGTGTCGTGGGCCCCGTCGCCGGAATCGGTGTTCCTGGTGGCCATCCAGGTGGAGGCCCTCGACCGTCACCGCCTGCTGTCGGACGTCACCAAGGTGCTCGCCGACGAACGCGTCAACATCCTGTCCGCATCGGTGACGACGAGCCGCGACCGGGTGGCCATCAGCAAGTTCACCTTCGAGATGGGCGACCCCAAGCACCTCGGCCACGTCCTCAACGTCGTACGCAACGTCGAAGGCGTGTACGACGTCTACCGGGTCACCTCGGCCGCCTGATCGCAGCGCGGACCGGGCCGCACCGGGAGAACAAAACCCCCGCTCCCCAATCCGAAAGAACCTCATAACCCCTGGTCCCTGAGGTGCGAGGAGCGATAGCGACGAGCCTCGAAGGGCCTGGCGAGGCATCTCACCATGCCCTTCGTGGCTCGCTTCGCTCGCACCTCAGGGAGCAGAGGGGTTTGCCAGCGGCAACTCTCAGGGAGCGAAGGGGTTTGCCAGCGGCAACTCTCAGGGAGCAGAGGGGTTTGCCAGCGGCAACTGCTCAGGGAGCAGAGGGGTTTGCCACCGGCAACTCAGGATCAGAGGCTCGGCGACTACTCGATGGTGGCGGTCTCGATGGTCACGGGGAGTTTGGGCTCGCCGTCGCCGGGCTGACTGCCGACCGGGCCGGGGTTGATGCCGCCGGCGTAGACCTTGTCGAGCACCGCGAGTCCGGGCTCGTCGACCTTGCCGACGATCGAGTAGTCGGGACCGAGCTCGCTGTCGTTGATGACGATGAAGAGCTGGCTCGACCCGGTGTTCGGGTTCTGTCCGCCCTGGCTGCTGTTGGCGATCGCGATCGTCCCGCGGGGATAGATCACGGGCTGCGAGCCGGTCATCGGATCCGGCTGGCCGACCTTCTGCAGGTCGGTCGGCGGCTCGTCGGGACTGGTCCAGCCGGGCCCGCTCATGCCGGTGCCGGTGGGGTCGCCGCACTGCAGGATCTTCAGCTTGTCGCTGGTCGTCATCCGGTGGCACGTCGAGTCGTCGTAGAACTTGTTCTCGATCAGCGAGGTGACCGCCGCGGTGTTGCACGGCGCGCCGTCGCGCTCGAGTGTGATCGGCAGGTTGCCCTGGGTGGTGGTGAAGAGGGCCTGCTCGGTGCCCGACTTGAGGACCCGCTCGTCGGGCTTGGGGGAGGTCCGCTCGTTCTTCGCGGCCGCTTTCAACTCGTCGAGTTCGGCCTGATACTGCGGGCGCTGATCAGCCGGGACGGTGTCGGGCACCTGATCGGGCAGCTGGTCGAAGCGGCTCGGGGAGTCCTCGTAGGCGCAGGTCGTCCAGCGTGCGGCCTCACGGTCGTCCATGATCTTCTTCACCACGACGGCCGTCACGCCCGCGACCACGGCCACCACGACGGCGGTCGACACCGAGGCGATCACGATCTTCCGCTTGCGCCGGGCGAGGCGCTCGGTCTCGAGGCGTTCTTCGAGCTTCCGCTTCGCCGCCTCACGGCGCTCCTCATTGCTGGACACGCGGGTGAATCCTCCTGAATCCCGGCACGAGGTGCCGATCTGCTGCCCGCACGGAGTGCCGATCTGCTGCACCGCACGGAGTGCCGACGGTCTGTCGGCATGGCAGTGCCGACATCGTCGTGGATGTCACTTACTCGGGGGCAAGTGTGCCAGTTGTACCTGAGAACAGGGTGCGGCGGGTGGCGAGCCATGCCGCCTACGCAACAATGGACTCTCGACGTGTGTGCGTCGTCCTGTCCGCGCCGACCCGAGGAGCATCATGCTCATCACCGGATTCCCCGCCGGGATGTTCCAGACGAACTGCTACATCGTCGCCGCCGAGGCGGGATCAGATGCGGTGATCATCGATCCGGGACAGGACGCGGCTCCCCGGGTCCGGGAGTTGCTGGCCGAACACGACCTCACCCCGGTGGCCGTCCTCCTCACGCATGGTCACCTCGACCACACCTGGAACGCCACGCAGCTGTGCGACGAGTACTCCATCCCGGCCTACATCCACGCCGCGGACCGGCCCATGCTCGCCGATCCCGGCCTGGGCATCGGACGCGCGCTGGGCGCGATGATCGGGGACGAGGTGTTCACCGAGCCGGAGAAGGTCATCGAATTCTCCGACGGTGAACCGGTGGAGCTCGCCGGGATCTCGTTCTCGGTCGACCTCGCGCCCGGACACACGCAGGGCTCGGTGCTGCTCGGTGTCGAGGTCGACGTGCCGGGCGAGGCCCGCGACCAGGCCGGACCCGACACGCCCGCGGTGGTCCCGGTGTGCTTCTCCGGTGACGTACTCTTTGCCGGGTCGATCGGTCGGACCGACCTGCCCGGTGGCAACCACCAGCAGTTGCTCGACTCGATAGCGGCGAAGCTGTTGCCGCTGCCCGCTGAGACACTGGTGCTGCCCGGGCACGGACCCCAGACCACGATCGGCCAGGAGAGCGCGAGCAATCCCTTCCTGGCCGGACTCGACAGCCAGAGCGCACGACCGAAGGGACGACACGGACTGTGAGCGGAGCATTTCAGGCCCCCCGGGGCATCCCGGACTACTTCCCGCCGAACTCGGCGGACTTCCGGAGGGTCCGGGACACGCTCACCGACGCGGCGCGTCGCGCCGGCTACGGGCACATCGAACTCCCGGTGTTCGAGGACACCGCGCTGTTCGCGCGTGGGGTCGGCGAGTCGACCGACGTGGTCAGCAAGGAGATGTACACCTTCGCCGACCGCGGCGACCGGTCGGTGACGTTGCGTCCGGAGGGCACCGCGGGGGTGGTGCGGGCAGTGATCCAGCACGGCCTCGACCGCGGTCAGCTCCCGGTGAAGGTCTGTTATGCCGGGCCGTTCTTCCGCTACGAGAAACCGCAGACCGGTCGCTACCGTCAGCTTCAGCAGGTGGGCGTCGAGGCGATCGGCGTCGACGACCCGGCGCTCGACGCCGAGGTCATCGCGATCGCCGACGAGGGGTACCGGCGCCTCGGTCTGACGGGATTCCGGCTCGAGATCACCTCGCTGGGTGACGACGAGAGCCGTCCGCGATATCGAGAGGCGTTGCAGGAGTTCCTGTTCGGACTCGACCTCGACGAGGCGACCCGGGCGCGCGCCGAGATCAACCCGCTGCGGGTCCTCGACGACAAGCGTCCGGAGATCAAGGCGGCCACCGCGGGTGCGCCGCTGCTCATCGACTACCTGTCCGACGACGCGAAGTCGCACTTCGATCTCGTCCTCGCCCACCTCGACCGGCTCGGCGTCGTCTACGAGATCAATCCGCGCCTCGTCCGCGGCCTGGACTACTACACGAAGACCACCTTCGAATTCGTCCACGACGGGCTCGGTGCGCAGTCGGGCATCGGCGGTGGCGGGCGCTACGACGGTCTCATGCGACAGCTCGGCGCCAAGCAGGACCTCTCCGGTATCGGCTTCGGGATCGGCGTCGACCGGACCATGCTCGCGCTGGAGGCCGAGGGCGTCGCGGGTACCGAGGCGGCGCGCTGCCAGGTCTTCGGGGTACCGCTGGGCTCGGCGGCAAAGGCCGAACTCGTCGGTGTCGCAGGCACTCTGCGCGCCGCCGGGATCAGTGTCGACCTCGCCTACGGCGATCGCGGCCTCAAGGGTGCGATGAAGGCCGCCGACCGCTCGGGTGCGCGGCTGGCCCTGGTGCTCGGGGAGAACGAACTGGCCGAGCGCCGGCTGGAGATCAAGGACCTGGGCAACGGCGAACAGCACCGGGTGGCCCTCGACGATGCGGTCGCCGAGGTCCGTCGCCTCCTGGGCTGAGAACGTCAGTCGTCGGGACGGCCGACGACCTCGGCCGCGAGTACGTCCAGGGACACACCGCCGAGAGCCAGTGCGCGCGAATGGAAGTCCTTGAGGGTCCAGTCCGGGTGGAGGCGGAGCGCGTCGGTGCGGGTCTGTTCCCAGACGCGCTGGCCGAGCGCGTACGAGGGGGCCTGACCGGGCCAGCCCAGATAGCGGTCGAGCTCGAAGCGCAGCACCGAGTGGTCCATCGCCACCGACGAGGTCAGGAACGTCCAGGCCTTGTCGGCGTCCCAGATCCCGCCGCCGAGGGACTCCGGCGCGGGCAGACGGCAGTGCACGCCGATGTCGACCACGATACGCGCGGCCCGCAGCCGCTGGGAGTCGAGCATGCCCATGCGATCACCCGGGTCCTCGAGCCAGCCGAGCTCGTCCATCAGCCGCTCGGCGTACAGGGCCCAGCCCTCGCCGTGTCCGGAGGTGAAGGAGGCGAGCTTGCGCCAGGAATTGAGGTCCGGGTCGACGATCGCCGAGCCGAGCTGCAGGTGATGTCCGGGGACGCCCTCGTGGTAGACGGTCGTCTTCTCCTGCCAGGTGTGGAAGACGGTCTGATCGTCGGGTACCGCCCACCACATCCGGCCCGGCCGGGACAGATCCTCGCTGGGCTGGGTGTAGTAGATGATGCCGGTCGACGACGGGGCGAGCCGGCATTCGAGCCGGGACAGCCGGGCCGGCAGGTCGAAGTGGGTGCCCGCGAGGCCGGCGACGGCCGCGTCGGAGGTCGCCTGCATCCAGTCGACGAACTCGCCGCGATCGTGGATCTGATACTGCGGCTGGCGATCCAGCCAGGCGAGCGTCGCCGGCACGCCCTGTCCCGGGAGCAGTCCCTCGGCGATCTCCTGCTGCTCGGCGACGATCTGCTGCAGCCGGGTCATCGCCCACGCATAGGCGTCGTCGGGGTCGGCGTCGGCGCCCAGATACGCCGGCAGGTGCAGCAGGTACCGGTCGCGGCCGACGGCGTCGTCGTCGACGGCGTGATCGAGAACCTCGGTGCGCAGGTAGTGGGCGAACGTCCCGAACGAGGTGCGGGCGGCGTCGAGCGCGGTGGCGAGCGTGCCCGCCAGCGCCGGGTCGGCCGCAATCGGCGCCGTGTTGCCGCCGATGCCGTCGGCCGCCGAATCCGCTTGCCGGGCGACGGCCTCCACCTGCCGGCGTGCCGGCCGCGGACCGTGCCGGAGCCGGTGGGCCAGACCGTCGACGACGCCGGTGAGCGAAGCCGGGATCGCGGTGAGCCGGGACAGGAAGACCTCGCGTTGTTCGCGGGTGTCGGTCGGCATGAGGTCGAAGACGTCGCGCAGTGCCTGCAGCGGCGACGCGATGACGTTGCATTCGCCGATGTGCTCGCCGGCCTCGGCGAGCGCGAGTTCACGACGCAGCGAGGCGCTCATGGTGGCGACGGTGACGCGGTCGATGGCATCGGCGACGTCGGCGCGCGCCAGGGCGGACAGGGTGCCGGCGGCGACCTCGGCGCGTTCGGCGCACCCCTGCGCCGAGAAATCGGTCATCCGGTCGTCGTGCTCGCCGTGACCGATCTCGGTGGCGAACAGCGGATCGAGCGTGCACAACCGGTCCAGATGCGCCTCGGCGATCGCGTCGACGGCGGTGGGCTCGCGCGCGCCCGCGGTGTCGGTGGCGTTCACAGGGCGTCGGTGGCGAACGTGTCGCAGCGATCCGGGTCGCCCGCCTGATAGCCGATGGTGAACCAGCGGGTGCGCTGCGCGGCCGAACCGTGGGTCCAACCCTCGGGATTGGAACCCGGACCCTGGATGGTGTCGTCGCCGATGGCCTTCGCGGTCTGGATCACGGTCGCGATCTGTTCCTCGGTGATGGGCGCCAGCAGCGCGTCGGGACCGTCGTCGGCGTGGTGGGCCCACACCCCGGCGAGGCAGTCTGCCTGCAATTCGACCCGGACCGACCCCGATCGCGGTCCCTCCGAACCCATCCGCTGTCCCTTCGCGAGCGCGCCGGTGAGGTTCTGCACGTGGTGCCCGTACTCGTGGGCCACGACGTACTCCTGCGCGAGAGGTCCGTCGCTGCCGCCCATGCGGCGGAGCTGGGCGAAGAACGTGGGGTCGAAGTACGCCGTCGAATCGGCGGGGCAGTAGAACGGGCCGGTCGCCGAACTCGCCGAACCGCAACCGGTGTTCACCGCATCGGCGAAGATGACCGTCTGCGGCGCCTGGTACTCGGGCCAGAGGTCCGACCACACCGTGTCGACGCTCACGGTGGTCGCCTTGATCCGGCAGATCGTGTTCTCATTGGCCATCTCGTAGGTGCACGAGTCCAGCTGCTGCTGGATCTGTGCCGCGTCGGACGACGTCCCGGGCGCCGGACCACCGCCGCCGAGCAGGTCGCCGGGATTCACGCCGAAGAACAGCGCGACGATCGTGATGAGGAGCCCCGCGCCACCGCCCAGCGCGATCCGGCCCCCGCCGCCCCCGCCGCCGGAGACGTTGCCGGTGTCGATCGATCCGCTGCCTTGGAAGGTCACGCGGCCATTCTGGCACGATCGGCACCCGCCCCTCGTTGGTTGAGCAGCTGAGGAGCGAAAGCGACGAGCCGTGGCGAAACCTGTTTCGGTGAGGCAGCGCCGGTATGCGATTGACGCCTCGGGGCACGGATACGGCACCATGGACACCTGGTCTGCGTTTCCGCCGGCCGATTTCGACTCCGGGAAGGATTCTCAGTGCTCCGCACGCATTCCGCAGGTTCGCTGCGCCGCGCCGACGCGTCGCAGACCGTCACCGTCGCCGGGTGGGTCGCACGCCGTCGCGACCACGGTGGCGTGGTCTTCATCGACCTGCGCGACGCCACCGGGCTGGTCCAGGTGGTATTCCGGGACGAGTCGGTCGCACCGGCCGCCCACCGGCTGCGCGCCGAGTACTGCGTGGCGGTGACCGGCGTCGTCGAGGTGCGCCCCGAGGGCAGCGAGAACCCCAACCTGAGCTCCGGCGAGATCGAGATCAACGCCGTCGAGCTCGAGGTCCTCAACGAGTCGGCGCCCCTGCCGTTCCAGCTCGACGAGACGCCGGGCGAGGAGGCGCGTCTGCGCCACCGCTACCTCGACCTCCGGCGCGAGGGGCCGAGTGCGGCCCTGCGTCTGCGCTCGCGGGCCAACGCGGCCGCGCGTGGCGTGCTCGCCGCGCACGACTTCACCGAGATCGAGACGCCCACGCTGACCCGGTCCACGCCGGAAGGGGCCCGGGACTTCCTGGTCCCGGCGCGCCTGCAGCCGGGCACGTTCTACGCGCTACCGCAGAGCCCGCAGCTGTTCAAGCAGCTGCTGATGGTCGCCGGCATGGAGCGCTACTACCAGATCGCGCGTTGTTACCGCGACGAGGACTTCCGGGCCGACCGGCAGCCCGAGTTCACCCAGCTCGACATCGAGATGAGCTTCGTCGACCAGGACGACGTCATCGCGGTCGCCGAGGAGATCCTGGTCGCGCTGTGGAAGCTCATCGGGGTCGACATCTCGACCCCGATCCCGCGGATGACCTACGCCGACGCGATGCGCCGCTTCGGTTCGGACAAGCCGGATCTGCGCTTCGGGATCGAACTCGTGGAATGCGCCGAGTACTTCAAGGACACCCCGTTCCGGGTGTTCCAGTCCCCGTACGTCGGTGCCGTGGTCATGTCGGGCGGGGCGTCGCAGCCGCGTCGCCAGCTCGACGCGTGGCAGGAGTGGGCCAAGCAGCGCGGTGCGCGCGGTCTGGCGTATGTGCTCGTCGGTGAGGACGGCACGCTCAGCGGGCCGGTCGCCAAGAACCTGTCCGAGGAGGAGCGCTCCGGTCTGGCCGCTCACGTCGGCGCGAAGCCCGGCGACTGTGTCTTCTTCGGTGCGGGAGAGGTGAAGTCGACGCGCGCGCTGCTGGGCGCCGCCCGCGGCGAGATCGCCTCGAAGCTGGGTCTGATCAAGGACGGCGACTGGGCGTTCACCTGGGTGGTCGACGCGCCGATGTTCGAACCGGCCGCCGACGCGACCGCTTCCGGCGATGTGGCACTCGGGCATTCGGCCTGGACCGCGGTGCATCACGCGTTCACCTCGCCCAAGCCGGAGTCGATCGACGCCCTCGAGTCCGATCCCGGCGCGGCCCTGGCCTACGCCTACGACATCGTGTGCAACGGCAACGAGATCGGCGGCGGATCGATCCGTATCCATCGCCGTGACGTGCAGGAGCGGGTCTTCGAGATCATGGGCATCGGCCACGACGAGGCGCAGGAGAAGTTCGGCTTCCTGCTCGATGCCTTTGCCTACGGCGCACCGCCGCACGGCGGCATCGCCTTCGGCTGGGACCGCATCACCGCGCTGCTCGCCGGTGAGTCGTCCATCCGCGAGGTGATCGCCTTCCCGAAGTCGGGTGGTGGCGTCGACCCGCTGACCGATGCCCCGGCCGCGATCACCGCGCAGCAGCGCAAGGAATCGGGGATCGACGCCAAGCCCGCGCCGCGGGGCGGCGCCGGCCGGCCGGACAGCGAGCAGAAGGGTGCCGAGACGGGCGCCGAAGGTACCTCGGCCTGAGCCGAAATGCGGTGGCCGGACGTGAGTTCGGCCACCGCGGGTCCTTCCGCGGTGCTCGCCACCCGGCGCCTTCCGGTCATCTGTGATGAGATCTCCTCCATGGCGCACAGCGGTGGGACCGAGTCGGCTGCCGGGACCGTGGTGACACGCACCGGCGGGGAGGTCAGTCGGTGACGATCAAGGTCGCCCTCGAACACCGGACGGTGTACTCCTTCGACCGGCCGACCAGGATCTACCCGCACGTCGTCCGCCTGCGTCCGGCGCCGCACTCACGCACTCCCATCGAGGCCTACTCGCTCACCGTCGAGCCCGGTGCGCATTTCCTGAACTGGCAGCAGGACGCGTTCAGCAATTACCTGGCGCGCCTGGTGTTCCCGGAGCCGTCGAACTCCCTCGGGATCACCGTGAGCCTGGTCGCGGACCTCACCGCGATCAACCCGTTCGACTTCTTCATCGAGGACTGGGCCGAGTTCTTCGGGTTCGAGTATCCCGCGGAACTACGGCGCGACCTGGAGATCTTCCTTCGCCCGGCCGGTGTCACCGAAGGTGAATTCGCCGGTGCACCAGTACATCCGGAGATCGCGCAGTTCGCGGCCAAGCACCGTCCGGCCGGTCGTACGCGCGTCATCGACTTCCTCGTGCGCCTCAACGCGGCGGTCCGGGACGCCGTCGGCTACACGGTTCGTCTCGAGGCGGGCGTTCAATCACCGGAGTACACCCTGTCCAGCGCCATCGGGTCGTGCCGGGACTCGGCCTGGTTGCTGGTCGCCCTGCTGCGCGAACTCGGGTTCGCGGCGCGTTTCGTCTCCGGCTATCTCGTCCAGCTGACCTCGGATGTGAAGTCGCTCGACGGCCCGTCGGGTCCCGACGCCGACTTCACCGATCTGCACGCATGGACCGAGGTGTACCTCCCCGGTGCCGGATGGGTGGGTCTGGACCCGACGTCCGGGTTGTTCGCCGGCGAAGGGCACATTCCCTTGGCCGCCACCCCACACCCCGTCGGTGCCGCCCCGATCACCGGATCGACCGGTCCGTGCCACGCGACACTCGATTTCACCAACACGGTCACGCGGTTCCACGAGGACCCGCGCGTCACCTTGCCCTACACCGCCGAACAGTGGAACCGGGTGACCGACCTCGGTGCCCTGGTCGACGAGCGGATGGAACGCAACGACGTGCGCCTGACGATGGGTGGCGAGCCGACATTCGTGTCCATCGACAACCAGACGGATCCGGAATGGCGGACCGCGGCGGACGGCCCGCACAAACGGTTGCTGGCCGGACGGCTGGCCGGCCGTCTGCACCAGGCGTATGCCCAAGGTGGGCTGATCCGGCGCAGCCAGGGCAAGTGGTATCCCGGCGAACCGCTCCCGCGCTGGCAGCTCGAACTGATGTGGCGCGCCGACGGTCTGCCGATCTGGCGGGACCCGCAACTGCTCGCCGATCCGTGGGCGACGCCGGAACAGTGCGCGGCCGCGATCGAGACCGAGACCCACGGCCCGGATCCGGAGAACATCGGCGATGCCGGCCCCGCGCGGGAACTGCTCACCGCGTTCGCCGAGGCGCTCGGGCTCCCGGCCGGCCAGGTCGTGCCCGCCTACGAGGACCCGCTGGTGCGCATGCGCGAGCTCGCCGCGATGCCACCCGGTGATCCCGGGACCGACCCGACCCTGCCCGCCGCGCGGTCGTTCGCGCAGGCCGAGATCGCCGTCGACGCCGATTCGACGGAGGGCGACGACGACGAGAGCCTCGCGCCGGCAGTGGATTCCGTCAACCGCAGGCGAGCGCTGATCGCCCGGCTCGACGCCGCCGTCACCGAGCCGAGCGCCCACCTGTTGCCGTTGAGCCGGTCGGAGGACCGGACCGCGTGGCAGAGCGCGGTGTGGACGACCCGGCGAGGACGGATCGTGCTGACCCCCGGCACCTCGCCGGCCGGGTTGCGCCTGCCGCTCAACTCATTGTCGTGGGGTCCGGCGCCGACACTGTTCGAGGCCGACCCGTCCGCACGCCACGAGGACCTGCCGGCCGACCCGTCGGAGGCCCTGGGCCACACCGTGCGCGCGGTGGACCCCGCGCAGTTCCTCCCGCGCACGGCCCTCGTCGCCGAGGTCCGCGGCGGCGTGGTCCACGTGTTCATGCCACCGACCTCGACGCTCGAGGAGTACCTCGCGATCGTCGAACTCGTCGAGGACGCCGCGGCCGCGACATCGACGCCGGTCGTCGTCGAGGGATACGGACCGCCCGCCGATCCGCGCCTCGTCTCGTTGTCGGTGACCCCGGACCCGGGCGTCGTCGAGGTCAACATCCAGCCGACCCATGGTTTCGCCGAGCAGTCCGAACTGCTCGAATCGCTGTACGAGCACGCGCGACAGGTGCGCCTGGGCACGGAGAGTTTCGATCTCGACGGCAGCCACGGCGGCACGGGCGGCGGCAACCACATCACTCTCGGCGGCGTCACGCCGGCGGATTCGCCGATGCTGCGCCGCCCCGACCTGCTGGTGTCGATGCTGACCTACTGGCAGCGTCATCCCGCGCTGTCGTACCTGTTCTCCGGCCGGTTCATCGGCACCACGTCGCAGGCACCGCGCGTCGACGAGGGACGCGAGTCGGCGCTGTACGAACTGGAGATCGCCTTCGCCGAGATCGACCGGCTCGCGGTCAAGAACGCCACCGGCGGGCGATTCGACGGCGCGCCGCCCAATCCCTGGGTCACCGACCGGGCGCTGCGACACCTGCTGACCGACATCACCGGGAACACCCACCGGGCCGAGTTCTGCATCGACAAGCTCTACAGTCCGGACTCGGTGCGCGGCCGGCTGGGCCTGCTGGAACTGCGGGCCTTCGAGATGCCGCCGCACCACCGGATGGCGATGGTGCAGTCGCTGCTGGTGCGCAGCCTGGTGTCGTGGTTCTGGGAGAAGCCCTACCGTGCCCGGCTGATCCGCCACGGCGGTGACCTGCACGGCAAACACCTGTTGCCGCACTACGTCATCGCCGACATCGCGCTGGTCGCCGAGGAACTGCGCGAGGCCGGCTACCCGTTCGAGACCGCGTGGCTCGATCCGTTCACCGAATTCCGCTTCCCGCGTCTGGGGACCGTGCAGATCCGCGACCAGGAGATCGAGTTGCGCAGTGCCATCGAACCGTGGAACACGCTGGGGGAGGAGTCGACCGGAACCGGCACCGCCCGGTACGTGGACTCCTCCGTCGAACGCGTACAGGTGCGGGTCCTGGGCGGCGAGGACGATCGATATCTGCTGACCTGCAACGGGTTCCCGATCCCGCTGCGTGCCACGGGACGTACCGGCGAGCGCGTGGCCGGCATCCGCTTCCGGGCCTGGCAGCCGCCGAGCTCGCTGCACCCGACGATCACCATCGACACCCCGCTGACCTTCGACCTGATCGACACGGTCAACGGCCGGTCGGTGGGCGGCGCGACCTATCACGTCGTGCACCCCGGCGGACGCGCCTACGATCGTCCGCCGGTCAACGCCGTCGAGGCCGAATCGCGGCGCAACGGGCGGTTCGAGGCCGCCGGACACACCACGGGCACCGTCGACGTCGGACTGTTGCGCGAGCGGCAGTCCCGGCAGGCCATCGACTTCGGGGTGCCCGGAATCCTCGACCTCCGGCGGGCACGTACAGTTCTTCGGTGACCTCTTCGCCGGGCAGCGCTTCCGCGGTGTTCGACCGCTACCGCGCCGAGGGCCACACTCTCTTCGATCCGGGCCGGCCGCTCGACTCCTACGACGAACTCCTGGAACCCGGTGGGGAAATCCGCCCGGCATGGGCGGACCTGGCCCGCATCTACCAGCTGCGCGGACCCGACCGCCTCCGGGATTCCGCCGCCCGGCTAGCCGCCGCGGTGAGCGACGACGGCGTGGTCTACAACGAGTTCGACGGCCGCGACACCGTGACCCGCGACTGGGAGGTCGACGCGGTGCCGCTGGTCGTCGACGGCGTCGAGTGGGCCGAACTCGAGAAGGCCATCACGCAGCGTTCTATGCTGCTGGACCTGCTGCTGCGTGACCTCTATCGAGATCAGAAGACAATCGCCGCCGGACTCGTCGCGCCCGAGATGGTCTTCGGGCATCCGGGGTACATCCGCAAGGCCGCGCGCCTGGAGGTCGCCGGCCCGCATGCCTTGTTCCTGCACGCGGTCGACATCTCGCGAACCCCCGACGGCGAATTCGTCGCCTACCGCGATCGCACCCAGGCGCCGTCGGGCGTCGGGTACGCGATCGTCGGTCGCCGGCTGATGTCGAAGACCTTCCCGCAGCTGTTCCAGGCGTGCGCGCCACGGCCGATGGCCAACTTCGCCGCCACGATGCGGCTGGCGCTCACCGAGTACGCGCCGCCGGGGGTCGACGACCCGACGGTGGCGGTCCTCAGTCCGGGCAGCATGTCCGAGACCGCGTTCGACCAGGCCTATCTCGCCTCGGTGCTCGGCTTCCCGCTCGTCGAAGGTGCCGATCTCACCGTCCGCGACGGTGCGGTCTACATGCGATCGCTGGGCCGGTACAAGCGCGTGGACGTGTTGTTGCGGCGCGTCGACGCCGCCTACGCGGATCCGCTCGACCTGCGGACGGACTCCCAGCTCGGCGTCGCGGGCCTGGTCGAGGCGATCTCGCGCGGCACCGTGACGGTCCTCAACACCCTCGGCTCGGGCGTCCTGGAGAACCCGGCGCTGCACACCGTGCTGGAGCGTCTGGCGCCGGTCCTGCTCGACGAGGATCTGCGGTTGAGGTCGGTCACCACCCACTGGGCGGGAGATCGGCTGCAGCGCGGTCTGATCCGTGACCGGCTGGCCTCCCTGGTGCTGACCAACACGTGCACGGGGGAGGAGTTCATCGGTCCGCTGCTCGCCGCTGCCGATCGCGCCGAGCTCGACGCCCGGATCGAGGCGCAGACGTGGCAGTGGGTGGCGCGCGACCTCGAGGCGTTCTCGGTGGCCCCCACGGTCACCCCCGGCAGTGGTTCCGGCGGTCCACCGGCGACGCTGCGCGCGGCACCGGTGTCGGTCCGCGCCTTCAGCGTCGCGCAGGGTCCCGGCTACGCGGTGATGCCGGGCGGGTTGGGCGCGGTCCTCGCCGACGGGGTCGAGGGTGCTGCTCACCATGTGGTTGCCGCCAAGGACGTCTGGGTCACCAGCACCGAGGTGGGCGGGCACATATCGCGCCGTTCGGAGACGCGCGGCGAGCCGGCCGCCGAGGTCGCCGCGGGTGCGGCGGGGCGTCCGGTGACCCGTGAATACTCCGACGTCGCGGCCGCGGCCAGCCCTCGTGTGCTGGCGGACCTGTTCTGGCTGGGCCGCTACGGCGAACGGACCGAGCTGGTGACGCGACTGGCCAAGGTGTCCCGCGAGCGGTATCAGGACTTCCAGTACCGCCCGTGGATGTCGGGAACACCGGCGGTGCCGCTGCTGCTGCACGCCGTCGCCACGGTGACGGGCACCGCGCGCTACCTCGACACCGCCGATCTCCTGATGTCGGGATCGGACCGGCCGCCGTCGCCCGACCAGGTGAACGAGGCGATCGAGAAGATGGCCGACCTCACCGTGTCGCGGTCGGTGCCCGGGACCATCGCGTATTCGGTCGACCGGCTTCTGAGTACGGCCCGGGCGGTCCGGGATCAGATGTCGACCAGCACCTGGATGGTGCTCGCGCCCGTCGAACGGATCATGGCGAGCACGACCCGGCTGGTCGCCCGGTCGCGCACCGACGCCGACGCCGGTGTCGGCGACGCCGCACTCGATCTCGGACCCGACCTGGCCCGCGCACATGACGAGATCCTGCATGGCGTCCTGGCCCTCACCGGACTGCAGGCCGAGTCGATGGTGCACGACCCGGGCTGGATGTTCATGGACGTCGGCCGACGCATCGAACGGGCGGTCACCCTCGCCGACCTCACGCGCGCGATGTTCGCCGAGGCGCAGGACACCGACGTCGAGCAGACGCTGCTGGAGTCGTACCTGGTGGCCAACGAGTCGTCGGTCATCTATCGCCGCCGCAATCGCGGTCTGTACCAACCGGCCAGTGTCGCCGAGCTGTTGCTCTTCGACCCGACCAATCCGAGATCGATGATCTTCTGCCTGGAGCGGATGAACGCCGACCTGTCCTCGGTACCGGAGACCCTTCGGTCGGCCGGTGCCGAACGAGCCGTCCAGGACATGATCGCCGAGCTGCGTCGCGGTGACCCCGCCGACCTGGTGCGCGTCGACGCCGACCGCAGGCGCCCTGAACTCGTCGAACTGATGACGACGCTGCGCACCGGTGCCACCGAGCTCTCCGACCTGCTGACCCGGACCCGCTTCGCCACCCCGCGCCAGGCGCGACCGATCTGGGCAGGTGGGCAGTCGTGAGTTCGCGTGTCTACCGCGTGATGCACCGGACGAGCTACACCTACGACGACGACGTGTCGTCGTCGTACGGGCGTTGTCACCTGACCCCGCGCGACCTGCCGGGCCAGCGCGTGCACTCGACATCGCTGGAGATCGAGCCCGAACCCGACGACCGGTCGACCGGGCTCGACGTGTACGGCAACCACGACAGCTACTTCCACGTCCGGACCTCGCATCGCGAGCTGACCGTCACCGCGCGGTCGGTCGTCGAGGTGGATTCCGTGGACCCGGGTGTGCTCCTGAGCCCGGCGGCCCGGACGCCGTGGGAACAGGCACGACCCTGCGTCGTCGACGGCCGGGAGAGCGCCCTGGCTGCCGAATTCGTCCTCGATCTCGATCCGCCCGAGATCACCGACGCGGTCCGCGAGTACGCCGCCGGGGTCTTCACCCCGGGCCGTCCGCTCGTCGAGGCCGTCACCGACCTCACCTCACGGATCTTCGCCGACTTCACCTACCGGTCGGGTTCGACGGCCATCACCACTCGGGTCGACACCGTCCTGCAGCGGCGCGAGGGCGTCTGCCAGGACTTCGCGCGGGTCGCGATCGCCTGCCTGCGGTCGCAGGGCCTGGCCGCCAGGTACGAGTCGGGCTATCTCGCGACCGAACCGCCCCCCGGCAGAGAAAAGGTCTACGGTGCCGACGCCAGCCACGCATGGGCTGCGGTCTGGATGCCCGACGGCCGGTGGCTGCCCTTCGACCCGACCAACGACAAGCTGGTCGACGAACGTCACGTCACGCTGGCGTGGGGACGTGATTACGACGACGTGCCGCCGCTTCGCGGGGTCATCTACACCGACTCCACGAAGAGCCGCATCGACGTCTCGGTGGACGTCAGCCCGACGGATGGCCTCACGCCGGGCTGAACGGGGCACGGTCTGATGACCCACCTGGTGATCCGTTCTGCCGCAGTGTGTTCGGCAACCGGTTCGGCGATTTGTCAGCTGCGACGTGATACAGATGAACGAATATTGCTGTTGCGACATCGTTGCAACGGGTAGGTTGGTGGGCGACATGACGGTCATTACGGAAAGCCGCATCACCAGCGTGGTGCGGGCGGCAGAGGCGCTGCTGTCACACCGCGCCGGATCAGCAGTGGTCCTCGACGATCCCGAGGACCTCGGTGGCAGCGGACGCACGACGGTGGTGCGGGTCCGGGTCGCCCAGAATCCTCTGAGCCTGGACCGATCACTCGTGATCAAGGCTCTTCCCGAACACGAGGACCCGCAGGCCTTCCATCGGGAGATCGCGTCCTACAAGTACGCGACGGCGCTGCCGAACGAGTCACGCCCGGGCCCGCAGCTCATCGCGTCGGATCCGGACCTGCGCATCATGGTCCTCTCCGACCTCGGCCACGGCCGTTCGATGCTCGAGTATCTCGCCGGCGTCGACCCGGTCGAGACCTCCCGCGCGGTCAGCGCCTGGGGTCAGGCCCTCGGCCGGATGCACGCGGCGACGGTCGGCGGCGAAGGGGACTTCCTCGCGCTGCTGCGCCGCGGACCGTCGGGCATGCACGGACGCGACATCCTGCGCGACGAGGCACTGCGGTCGATCGACTCGGTGGTGGGGCACGCCGCGGCCCTCGACGTCGTGGTCCCGGACCGGGTGGTGGAATCCCTGCGTACCGCGGCCACGCTGTTCGACGAGGGCGACCACCGTGCGTTCAGTCCCTCCGACGTCGGTCCGGAGAACATCCTGCTGAACGACGACGGCGTGCAGTTCATGGACTACGAGTGGGGCGGATTCCGCGACGCGACCCTCGACATCGCCTACGCGGTCGTCACCATCACCGCGCAGCTGCCGCCCCGGGCCTCCGCTCGTGCCACCGACCTCGAGGTGTCGATGGTCGACGCCTGGCGCTCGGAGGTGCATTCGATCTGGCCGGCACTCGCCCACGAGCGGGAGATGCAGCGCAAGGTGCTGCTCGCCCGTCAGCTCTGGGTGTGGCTGTCGACGGTGTGGATGCTGCCGGGCGATCCGGAGGCCGATCACGCCGACGCCGACTTCGACGTGGCCGACTTCGGCGCGTCCGGTTTCACCCACGACTGGGCCCTGCACACGAACGACCCGCGCGTGATCGTCAGCCGCTGGACCGATCTCGCCGCCGCGGCGGGACGTGCGGGTGACGACGAGATCGCCGTGTTCGCGACCGCGATGGGCGTCGCGCTACAGCGCATCTGGCTGGCCTGACCCGCTCGTGGACGGACTGTTCGACCCACCCGACGACCCTCGGGCCGGCTCCGGTGGGCGTGGTGCCGCCGGGGGCCTCACCGCCCCGCCGTCTCCGTCGGCACCCCTGGCGGTCCGGATGCGGCCACAGACCCTCGACGAGATCGTCGGGCAGCAACACCTTCTCGGGACCGGCTCGCCGCTGCGGAAGCTGATCAGCGGTTCGGGCGCGGCGTCGGTGCTGCTCTACGGGCCGCCCGGGACCGGCAAGACCACGATGGCCTCGCTCATCGCGCGAGCCACCGGCGGCCGTTTCGAGGCCCTGTCCGCGCTGACTGCCGGGGTCAAAGAGGTACGTGCGGTCATCGACGTGGCCCGGCGCCGCCTCATCGGTGATGCCAGGTCCGGCGGTCAGCAGACGGTCCTGTTCATCGACGAGGTGCATCGGTTCTCCAAGACGCAGCAGGACGCGTTGCTCGACGCCGTGGAGAACCGCATCGTCCTGCTCGTCGCCGCCACGACCGAGAATCCGTCGTTCTCCGTGGTCGCACCGCTGTTGTCCCGATCCCTGGTGCTGCAGCTGCGGTCGCTGACCGATTCCGACATCCGGGAGGTGCTCACCCGGGCGGTCGCCGACCCGCGCGGGCTGGACGGCAAGGTCGAGGTCACCGACGCCGCCTATGACCACCTCGTCGCGGTGTCGGGCGGGGACGCGCGCCGGGCGCTGACCGCCCTCGAGGCCAGTGCCGACTCGACCGACCGCATCGACCTCGCCGACGTGGAGACCGCCATCGACCGCGCCGCGGTGCGCTACGACCGGGACGGCGATCAGCACTACGACGTGACGAGCGCGTTCATCAAGTCCATCCGTGGTTCCGACGTCGACGCCGCCGTGCACTATCTCGCGCGGATGATCGCGGCGGGGGAGGACCCGCGCTTCATCGCACGGCGCCTGATGATCCACGCCAGCGAGGACATCGGGATGGCCGACCCGACGGCCCTGCAGTCCGCGGTCGCGGCCGCCCAGGTCGTGAACCTCGTCGGGATGCCGGAGGCCAAACTGGCGCTCACCCAGGCGACCATCCATCTCGCGACGGCGCCGAAGTCGGCCGGTGTGGTCTCGGCCATCGGCGCCGCCCTCGCCGATGTCGAGTCGGGCAAGGCCGGCGCGGTTCCGGCCCACCTGCGCGACAGTCACTATCCGGGAGCCAAGAAGCTCGGCAACGGCGTCGCCTACCGATACCCGCACGACGACCCCGATGGTGTTGTACCGCAACAGTATCCGCCCGACGAACTCGTCGGCAGGGACTATTACGTCCCCACCGACCACGGTCTGGAGCGCGAGATCGGGCCGCGGGTCGCGAAGTTGCGGTCGATCGTGCGCGGCGCGGTCTCACGGCGCCGGTCCCGCTGACGGTCCGCGACGACGTCGTCGCGGTCGAGAGTCCCTCCGCTCTGCGGCGACCCGCCGACGGTAGTCTGGGATGTCGCGACATCAACGGCCGCTACCACCAACGGCGAGGACGAGACCCACAGTGCAGACGCATGACATCCGGAAGCGCTTTCTGGACCACTTCATCAAGGCCGGGCACACCGAGGTGCCGAGCGCTTCGTTGCTGCTCGACGATCCCAACCTCCTGTTCGTCAACGCCGGCATGGTCCCGTTCAAGCCGTTCTTCCTGGGTGAGCAGACCCCGCCCTACTCGCGGGCGACCAGCGTGCAGAAGTGTGTCCGGACCCTCGACATCGACGAGGTCGGCATCACCACCCGCCACAACACCTTCTTTCAGATGGCGGGCAATTTCTCCTTCGGCGACTATTTCAAGCGCGAGGCCATCACGTTCGCCTGGACGCTGCTGACCAACAGCGTCGAGGACGGCGGCTACGGGATCGACCCGCAGAAGCTGTGGCCGACGGTCTACCTCGACGACGACGAGGCCGAGGCAATCTGGCGCGACGAGATCGGTGTGCCGGCCGAGCGCATCCAGCGGCGCGGGATGAAGGACAACTACTGGTCGATGGGCGTGCCCGGCCCCTGCGGGCCGTGCTCGGAGATCTTCTACGACCGCGGACCCGACTACGGCGTCGAGGGCGGCCCGGAGGCCGACGAGGACCGCTACATCGAGATCTGGAATCTCGTCTTCATGCAGAACGTCCGCGGTCCCGGCGGCGGCAAGGACAACTACGAGATCCTGGGCCCGCTGCCCAAGCAGAACATCGACACCGGCATGGGCGTCGAGCGCGTGGCGTGTCTGCTGCAGGGCGTGGACAACGTCTACGAGACCGACCTGTGCAAGCCGATCATCGACCTCGCCGCGCAGCTGTCCGGGCGCGCATACGGTGCCGGTTCGCACGCCGACGACGTCCGGTTCCGCGTGGTCGCCGACCACGCGCGGACCTCGGCCATGCTGATCGGCGACGGTGTGCTGCCCGGAAACGACGGCCGCGGGTACGTCTTGCGTCGTCTGCTGCGCCGGGTCGTGCGGTCGATGCGTCTTCTCGGTACCGCCGACAATGAGCCCACCATGGGCGCGATCATCGGTAAGGTCATCGACCTGATGTCGCCGTCGTACCCCGAGCTGGAGACGCAGCGCCGGCACATCGTCGACGTGGCGGTGGGCGAGGAGACCTCGTTCTCCAAGACCCTCGCCGCGGGTTCGAAGCTGTTCGCCGACGCGGCGACCGCCACCAAGAGCGCGTCGCGCACGACCATCAGTGGGTCTGACGCCTTCACGCTGCACGACACCTACGGCTTCCCGATCGACCTGACCCTGGAGATGGCGGCCGAGGCCGGTCTCGCGGTCGACCAGGAGGGCTTCACCTCCCTCATGGCCGAGCAGAAGCAGCGCGCCAAGGCCGACGCCACCGCCCGCAAGACCGGACACGCGGACCTCAGTGTGTACCGCGACTTCCTCGACCGCGGGCCCACCGAGTTCACCGGTTTCGACGAGCTCGTGTCGGAGGCGCGGGTGCTCGGCCTCGTCGCCGACGGTGCCCGGCTGCCCGCCGCGTCCGCCGGACAGGAACTGACGGTCGTCCTCGACCGGACGCCGCTCTACGCCGAATCCGGCGGTCAGATGGCCGACGTCGGCACCATCACCACCGGCTCGGGTGTGCGCATGTCGGTCACCGACGTGCAGAAGGTCGGCAAATCGGTGTGGCTGCACAAGGTGCGCATCGACGAGGGCGAGATCGAGGAGGGCGACGAGGTCCTGGCTGCGGTCGACACGGCGTGGCGGCACGGCGCCACCCAGGGGCACTCGGGGACCCACATGGTCCACGCCGCGCTCCGCGAGGTCCTCGGCCCCGGTGCGACACAGGCCGGTTCGCTGAACCGTCCCGGCTACCTGCGTTTCGACTTCAATGCCACCGGTCCGGTGACCGAGGCCCAGCGCCGCGAGATCGAGGAGATCAGCAACGCCGCGGTCGAGGCGAACTACCAGGTCAACACATTCGAGACCGGGCTGTCCGAGGCCAAGGCGATGGGCGCGATGGCGCTGTTCGGCGAGAACTACGGTGACGTCGTCCGCGTCGTCGAGATCGGCGGGCCCTTCTCGATGGAGCTGTGCGGCGGCACGCACGTCGCGTCGTCGTCGCAGATCGGACCGATCACACTGATCGGAGAGTCCTCGGTCGGTTCCGGGGTCCGGCGCGTCGAGGCGTATGTCGGCATGGACTCGTTCCGATTCCTGTCGAAGGAGCGGGCTCTGCTCGCCGGCCTGGCCTCGTCGTTGAAGGTGCCGTCGGAGGAGGTGCCCGGGCGCGTCGAGCAGCTCGTCACCAAACTGCGCGACGCCGAGAAGGAACTCGAGCGGGTGCGTGCCGAAGCCGCGCGGGCCGCGGTGTCCGGTCTCCTCGACACCGCGACGACCGTCGGTGCCACCCTCGTGGTCGAGGGCCGGGTGCCGGGCCTGGACGCCAACGGGCTGCGTTCGGTGGTGACCGACCTTCGTGGCCGGGTCGCCGACCGCCAGGCGGTGATAGCGCTCTTCTCGCCGAGCGGTGACGGGCCGGAGGCCAAGGTGCCGTTCGTGATCGCCACCACCGCGGCCGCCCGTGATGCCGGGATCAAGGCCGGCGACCTCGTCAAGGAGGTCGCGCCGCTGCTCGGCGGCCGTGGCGGTGGCAAGCCGGACCTGGCCCAGGGCGCCGGCACCGATCCGTCCGGGATCGACGCCGCGCTGATCCGCATCCGTGAGTTCGTCGCCTGATGCCCGACCCGCAAGCCCGGCCCGACGCTGCGCCGCGGACCCGAGGACGACTCCTCGGCATCGACGTCGGGAGCGTGCGGATCGGCGTCGCCGTGTGTGACCCCGACGGCATCCTCGCCACGCCGGTCGAGACCGTGCGTCGGACTCCCACGGGCGCAGACGATCTCGACCGGATCGCCGCCCTGGTCGCCGAGTACGAGGCCGTCGGCGTGGTCGTGGGGCTGCCGAAGACCCTCAAGAACACCGCGGGCGCGGCGGCGGAGACCGCGCGTGCCTTCGGGGACCGTCTCGCGACCCGGATCGACCCGGTGGCAGTGCACTGGCACGACGAACGTTTCACGACGGTGACCGCACAGCAGGCACTGCACGCCAGCGGCCGGACGGTGAAGTCCTCACGCGCGGTGATCGACCAGGCCGCGGCGGTCGCTATTCTTCAGGGGTGGTTGGATGCACGACGGTGAGTCAGGGGAGCCTCCGGTGACCGACGATCGGCGTCGCACACGCCACCGCGACGGCCAGGGCCGCCGCACCGAGGGCATGGACCCCGAGCGTCTGCGGTACTTCACCCAGCCGGCCGCCGGGTCCCCGCACACGCGGCACCGTCGGCGTCGGACCGGCCCGGAATCCGGGGACTCCGCCGGTCGTCGGCCGGCCCCGCCGCCCGTCCCGCCGGCCGAACAGGCGCGACCGGTCACCGGGACGCCCGGACCGCGCGCGACACCGGTCCGCATCCCGCCGGGACAGGCACCCACGCCGCCCCCCGCCCCGCCTCGACCGGCCCCGCCTCAGCGGCCGCGGGTCGAGGACGACGTCGACACCGACTTCACGATGGCTCGCCCGGCCACTCCCGAACCGCCCGTCCGTGGCGCCCGCAACGAGGGATTCCGTTCTGCCCCCGCCGGATACGAATCCGCGGGGAAAGAGCAGGACGACTACGCCGACCCTGGCTACGGCAACGAGAACTACCGCGACGAACACCACGGCGACGAGCACTACCCCGAAGAGAGCTACGCCGAAGAGAGCTACGGCGACCCGCGCCAGGACCGGCCTGCCGACACCGCGCGTACGGTGCGCGACCCGGGCCCGGTCACCCCTGCACCCGTCCGGGAGGCCGAGGAGCACGACGACTGGTGGGCCGGGGTCGACGACGCCGAGGCAGCGCAGCAGACGCGCCGGGCTCCGCGCCGCAAGCGCAGCCGGGGGAAGCGTCGTGCGGTGCTGGCGATCGCGATCGTCTTCATGCTCGCGCTGATCACCGGCGTCGGCTACTACGGCGTGCGCGCGACCGGCCTGCTCGAGTCCCGCAAGGACTACACCAACGCCGCCGGTGCGGGCGACGTCGTCGTCGACATCCCGGACAACTCCACACTCGCCGACTTCGGCCGCATCCTCGTCGACGCCGACGTGGTCGGCAGCGTGCGGGCGTTCGTCGATGCCGCCGGCGGACAGCCGATCTCCGGCGGGCTGTACAAGATGCGCACCCAGATCCCGGCGACCACCGCCGTGGAGATGCTCACCGACGACGGAGCCGAGCACCGTGTCGGGCGAGTGGTGATCCCGCCGGGGCTGCAACTCGATTCGAAGACCGGTATCGACGGCAAGGTCACCCCGGGGATCTTCCAGCTGATCGAGAACGCCACGTCGTTCTCGGTCAACGGTCAGCAGGAGGGTGTGACCGTCGCCGACCTCGAGAAGGCCGCGGCCGAGGCCACGCCGGAGGAACTCGGCGTACCCGAATGGGCCCGTCAGAACGTCGCCGGGATGACAGGCGATCACCGTCGGATCGAAGGGCTGATCGCACCGACCACCTGGGAGCGCGTGGAACCCGATCACACCGCCACGCAGATCCTGCAGGAGATGATCTCCCAGAGCGGGTCGATGTTCGAGCAGTGGGGACTGCTGGACCGCAACAACTCCGGGCTCGAGCCGTACGAGACGCTGATCGCGGCGTCGATCGTGGAGCGTGAGGTCCGCCACGTCGAGGACGCGCCGAAGGTCGCGCGGGTCATCCGCAACCGCCTCGACCGCGACCAGCTGCTGCAGATGGACTCGACGCAGAACTACACCGCCGACATCACGAACATCGATGTGCACGGCGAGGCGTACAAGAACGACAACGAATGGAACACCTACCGCTACAAGGGGTTGCCGCCCACACCGATCGCGGCGGTGGGCGTACCGGCTCTCGAGGCGATGCTCGACCCCGCCCCGGGGGGCTGGCTGTACTTCGTCACCGTCGACACCGCCGGGACCACGTTGTTCGCCAACACCTTCGAAGACCACAAGCGCAATCGCGAGGTCGCCTGCCGCAACAAGCTGGTGGCCACGGGATGTAGTCAGTGACCAGCGGACCCGCCGTGAACACCGTGCCCGCCGACGTCCGTTCCCCGCACGGCGACCACCGTCGGGCCGCGGTCCTGGGTTCGCCGATCACCCATTCGCGGTCACCGCGCGTCCATCTCGCCGCCTATCGGGCGCTGGGGCTCGCCGATTGGCGGTACGACCGGATCGAGTGCACCGCCGAGCGCCTGCCGGAGATCGTCTCCCGCGCGGACGCCGACTTCATCGGGTTCTCGGTCACCATGCCGAACAAACGCGCTGCCCTCGACTTCGCCACCGAACGCACCGAGCGCGCGGAGTTGGTCGGGTCGGCCAACACCCTCGTCCGGGTGCCGTCCGGATGGCGCGCCGACTGCACCGACATCGACGGCATGTCGGGTGCCCTCAACGATCTCGCGATCGGTGCCGACATTGATTCCGGGACAACACCTCTCGCCGTGGTCGTCGGGGCGGGCGGAACCGCCCTGCCGACGATCATGGCGCTCGACGACGCCGGCGTCACCGACGTCGTGGTCGTCGCCCGAGACGCCGGGCGCGCCGCACCCGTCCTCGACCTCTGTGAACGGTTGGGCATGAGCGGCGACATCCTGCCCTTCGAACCCGGCAAGGCCCTCGACCGCCGGTGCCGCGACTCCGCGGTCGTCGTGTCGACCGTGCCCGCCCAGGCGGCCGCCTGCCTGACATCGGCGGTGGCGCGGGCGCGCAAGGTCGTGGACGTGATCTACGACCCCTGGCCGACGCCTCTCGCGACCGCGGTCGACGCGGCCGGCGGAACCGTCGTCGGCGGTCTGGTCATGCTGGTCAACCAGGCCTTCCGGCAGGTCGAGCTGTTCACCGGGCTCCCCGCGCCCCGCGACGCGATGATCGAGGCCCTGAGCGCAGACTGACGCCTGGTCGTTCCGAGACCGTCCACAGGACGTGGGGCTTGTGAACGGACCGGCGGCGAGGTGCCGATGTCGCGCCATGCTCGGCCCATGGGCGAGTGCGCGATCCTGCTGTGGCTGTCGGTCATCGCCGTGACCGATGCCGACACCCACCGGATCCCGAATGTGCTCGTCTGGCCGGGCATCTGCGGTGCGATGGGCGCGTGCCTGGTTCATCCGGGGGCGGCGGTGGCCGCACTGACGGCGGCGACCCCGTACGCGTTCGCGTTCGGCATGCGATGGTGCGGCGGCGGAGACGTCAAGCTCGCCGCGGCCTGCGGCGCGCTCGCCCTGCGCTGGGATGCCGCGCTTCTCGTGGTGGCGCTCGCCTCGCTCGTCGCGGCGGGCACGGTGGTCACCGACCGGATGGGTCGGCGGGACCCCGCCGGTACGGGCGCGCATCCGCACGGACCGGCGCTCGTCGCCGCGACGATCGTCGTCGCCGGTCTGCTGTGACAGGAGCTACCCGTGGTTCGGCGGCGCCGCCGTCGGACGGGGCGCGGGAGCATGGAACAATCGTCCACTGTGTTGCGCTGGATAACTGCCGGAGAATCCCACGGGCCCGCCCTGGTCGCCATCGTCGAGGGCATGGTGGCCGGCGTCGAGGTCACCTCGTCCGACATCGGCGAGCAACTGGCTCGCCGCCGACTCGGCTACGGCCGCGGTGCTCGGATGAAGTTCGAGGCCGACAAGGTGACCGTGCTCGGCGGGGTCCGCCACGGCCAGACCATGGGCGGCCCGGTCGCCATCGAGATCGGCAACACCGAGTGGCCCAAGTGGGAGACGGTGATGGCAGCCGACCCCGTGGACGCCGCCGAACTCGAGGGCAGCGCCCGCAACGCACCGCTGACCCGTCCCCGGCCCGGCCACGCCGACTACTCGGGCATGCTCAAGTACGGCTTCGACGACGCCCGCCCGGTGCTCGAACGCGCCAGCGCTCGGGAGACCGCGGCACGCGTCGCGGCCGGCACCGTCGCCCGTAACTTCCTCCGTCAGGTGCTCGGCATCGACATCGTCTCCCACGTCATCTCGATCGGCGCGAGCGATCCGTATGTCGGTCCGCCACCGCGCATCTCCGACCTCGAGGCCATCGACGCCAGTCCGGTCCGCGCCTTCGACTCCGACGCCGAGAAGTCGATGATCGCCGAGATCGAGGCGGCGAAGAAGGACGGCGACACCCTCGGCGGCGTGGTCGAGATCGTCGCGACCGGAGTGCCGGTCGGCCTCGGTTCGCACGTGAGCGGTGAGACCCGCCTGGACGCCCGGCTGGCGGCCGCGGTGATGGGCATCCAGGCCATCAAGGGCGTCGAGGTCGGCGACGGCTTCACCACCGCCCGCCGCCGAGGCAGCGAGGCCCATGACGAGATGGTGCCCGGCGCCGACGGTGTGCTGCGCTCGACCAACCGTGCCGGCGGGCTCGAGGGCGGCATGACCAACGGCGAGGACCTCCGCGTACGCATCGCCATGAAGCCGATCTCGACGGTGCCGCGCGCACTGTCGACGATCGACATGTCGACGGGGGAGACGGCCAGCGCGATCCACCAGCGTTCCGACGTCTGCGCCGTGCCCGCGGCGGGTGTGGTCGCCGAGGCGATGGTCGCACTCGTCGTGGCCCAGGCCGCGCTGGAGAAGTTCGGCGGGGACTCGGTCACCGAGACCGCCGCGAATCTCGCCGCCTACCGGGCTGCCGTCGACGCGCGCCCGCCCCGGGCATGACCCAGCCCCCGGTACCGCCGACCCCGCCCCCGACCCCGACGCGTACGACGACGGGTCGTCGTCCGGCGGCCGTGCTGATCGGCTTCATGGGGGCCGGGAAGTCCACGGTCGGGCGCGTGCTCGCCGATCGGCTCGGCGTCGACTTCATCGACACCGATGTCGAGCTCGTCCGACGGACCGGGCGCAGCATCCCGGAGATCTTCGTGTCCGATGGCGTCGAGGCGTTCCGGACGATCGAGGAGAACGTCGTCACCGACGTCCTGGACAACCATGGTGGCGTGGTGTCGCTCGGCGGCGGAGCGGTCACCACCGCCGGCGTCCGGGAGGCCCTGACCGATCATCGCGTTGTATACCTTCGGGTCTCGCCCGAGCGCGGATACGAGCGCGTCTCCGGGACCGATCGCCCGCTCCTGGCGTCGGCGGACCCTGCCGCCCGGTACGCCGAACTGCTCGCCGAACGGACGGCCACCTACGAGGCGATGTGCACCTTCGACGTCGATGCCGACGCCGACCCCGACACCGTGGCCGATGCCGTCGTCGTCCGACTCGCCCGCGAACTGATGTGAGGAAGCCGAGAATGTCAGTGAACGCACAGCCGGGGAACGAACAGCCCGGGAACGACCAGGCCGGGAACGAACCCGCAGGGACCGAACCGGTGGCCATCCGCGTCAACGCCGGCGCGCCCTACGACGTGATCATCGGCCGGGGACTCCTCGGCGAGGTGGCCGCAGCTGCACAGGGTGCCGACCGCATCGCGATCCTGTATCAGCCGCCGCTGGCCAAGACAGCCGAGCAGGTTCGAGAGTTCTTGGCGGAGAAGGGGTTCGACGCCCATCGGATCGAGATCCCGGACGCCGAGGATGGCAAGGACCTCTCCGTCGCGTCCTTCTGCTGGGAGGTGTTCGGCCGGATCGGCCTCAAGCGCAACGACAAGGTGATCAGCCTCGGCGGCGGAGCCGCCACCGATCTCGCCGGGTTCGTCGCGGCCACCTGGATGCGTGGCGTCGGGGTCATCCACATCCCGACCACGCTGCTGGCGATGGTCGACGCCGCCGTCGGCGGCAAGACCGGCATCAACACCGAGGCGGGCAAGAACCTCGTCGGGTCGTTCCACGAGCCCGACGCCGTGCTGATCGACATCGGCACCCTGGAGACCGTCCCGCGGAACGAGATCGTCGCCGGGCTCGCGGAGGTCATCAAGACCGGCTTCATCGCCGATCCCACGATCCTCGACATCATCGAGGCCGATCCCGAGGCCGCCCTCGACCCGACGTCGGGGGTGCTGCCAGAGCTCATCCGCCGCTCGGTCCAGGTCAAGGCGGACGTGGTCTCGGCCGACCTCAAGGAGTCGTCGCTGCGCGAGATCCTCAACTACGGCCACACCCTGGGACATGCGATCGAGCGCCGTGAGCGCTACCGCTGGCGTCATGGCGCGGCGGTGTCGGTGGGGCTCGTGTTCGCCGCCGAGCTCTCCCGCCTGGCGGGGCGCCTCGACGACGCCACGGCGGATCGGCACAAGGCGATCCTTGATCTCGTGGGGCTCCCCACGACCTATGACCCGGATGCGTTCGCCGATCTCCTGCAGGGCATGGCGGGGGACAAGAAGAACCGCTCGGGTGTGTTGCGCTTCGTGGTCCTGGACGGGCTGGCCAAGCCCGGCCGACTCGAAGGGCCGGACCCCGGGCTGATCGCGGCCGCCTACTCCGCGGTGGCCGGCGGACCGGCGTCGAAGAGCACCTCGGTACTGCTCTAGGACCCGGTGCCGTCAGCCGGCGGTCACGACCGGTGCCGCCTCAGCGGATGCGCTGGGTCGGCGCGTCCGCGTCGGTGGGGGTGCCGTCCTCGTGGCGGGGTGAATCGTCCTCGTGGACCGACCAGTCGTCGTCGGCGGCGTTCTTGTTCTGGTCGCGCCGGACGAGGAACCGGCCGATCGCCGCGCCGACGAAGGCCGGGACGAAGACGAGCAGTGCGGTGAACGACGCACCGGCGATGAGTTCGACGAACAGGCTGGCCTGCCCGATGCCGGCGAGGACGACCGTGCCGAGGATCCAGGAGATCAGCCCGGCGAGGACACCCGCCAGGACGCCGGCCTGCAGCCAGCGCACGGTGAGGTCCTCGTAGTCGTCGGGATCCGGGTTCGCGCGGGCGTCGCGGATACCGTCGTAGCCACCCCACACCAGGGCGATGAGGACGACGGCGGCGATCGCGATGGTGCGCCAGACGGTCGAGTTCAGCGGCGCCTGGACCACTGCGAACCCGAGCAACACGCGGGCGAGGACGTGAACTGCGGTCATCGTCAGACCGCGCACCAACCACGAAGACATGCGCGTCATCTTACGCACGGGTCGCGTGACAGCGGACACACCTGGTCGAAGTGGTCGGGTTCGCGCGGTTCGGACGCCCGCCGTAGCGTGGCGGGGGTGCCGATCATCCATGACACCGGTGGCCGCCGCGACCGGTTGCGTACCGAGCTGCGATCCGCAGCCGACCCGGTCTCGTTCCTCGTCGTCTCCGACCTCGTCAACGTCCGCTATCTGACCGGTTTCACCGGCTCGAATGCCGCTGTGCTGATCGACGTCGACGATCCCGCGGGCGATCGGATCGCCACCGACGGCCGCTACCTCACCCAGGTCGCCGAACAGGTGCCCGACGTCGAACCGATCATCGAACGCGCGGTGGTCCGTGCGCTCGTCGACCACGCACGGACCGCCGGGGCGGGTCGCGTCGGCTTCGAGTCCGACACCGAGACGGTGGCCGGGCATCGGGCGCTGTCCACGGCCGTCGGGGACTCCGGGGTCGAGCTGGTCGGCATGTCCGGGATCGTGCAGAACCTGCGCGCGGTCAAGGACCCGGGGGAGATCGAACTGCTGCGGGCGGCGTGCGCGATCGACGACGCCGCCCTGGCGCAGATCGTCGCCGACGGCGTGCTGCGGGCCGGGACGACCGAACGTCAGGTCGCGCGTGCCCTCGAGTGGGAGATGTACCGGCTCGGGGCCGACGGCATCGCCTTCGAGACGATCGTGGCGGCCGGCGCGCACTCGGCGATCCCTCACCACCGGCCCACCCACACCGCCCTCGCCGACGGCGATCTCGTCAAGATCGACTTCGGTTCGGTCGTCGGCGGGTATCACTCGGACATGACGCGGACCTTCGTCCTGAGGCGCGCCGCGTCGTGGCAGCGAGACCTCTACGAGCTCGTCGCGACCGCGCAGACCGCGGGCCGGGCGGCGCTGACGCCCGGCGCCGACCTCCGGGCGGTCGACGCGGCGGCCCGGGACGTGATCGACGACGCCGGACACGGCGAGCACTACGTGCACGGTCTCGGCCACGGGGTGGGGTTGCAGATCCACGAAGCGCCGGGAATCGGCAAACTCGCGGCGGGTACACTGCCATGCGGTGCTGCGGTCACCGTGGAGCCCGGTGTCTATCTGCCCGGATGGGGCGGGGTCCGGATCGAGGACACTCTGGTGGTCACCGACGGCGACCCCGACCTGCTGACCGCCACCGACAAGACATTCACCGTCATCTGACTGCAAGGGAACGAATACCACATGGCATCCACCGCCGACTTCAAGAACGGCCTCGTGCTGCGCATGGACGACCAGCTCTGGCAGATCATGGAGTTCCAGCACGTCAAGCCGGGCAAGGGGCCTGCGTTCGTGCGTACCAAGATCAAGAACGTGCTGAGCGGCAAGACCGTCGACAAGACCTTCAACGCCGGCGTCAAGGTCGAGACCGCCACCGTCGACCGTCGTGACATGACCTTCCTCTACAACGACGGCACCGACTACGTGTTCATGGACTCGCAGGACTACGAGCAGTTCTCACTGCCGCCGGCCACTGTCGGCGACGGTGCGCGCTTCCTGCTGGAGAACATGACCGTGCAGGTGTCGTTGAACGAGGGCAACCCGCTGTTCGTCGAGCTCCCGGTCACCGTCGAGCTGATCGTCGCCCAGACCGATCCCGGACTCCAGGGCGACCGCTCGACCGGCGGCACCAAGCCGGCCACCCTCGAGACCGGCGCCGAGATCCAGGTGCCGCTGTTCATCAACACCGGTGACAAGCTCAAGGTCGACTCGCGCGACGGCAGCTATCTCGGCCGCGTCAACTCCTGACCTGTGAAACAACCCGGAACCCGACACAAGGCGCGGCGCCGCGCGGTGGACTTGCTCTTCGAGGCCGAGGCCAAGGAGGTCAGTCCCGCGCAGCTCGTCGCCGAACGCCGCGAGTACGTGCGATCCGACGAGAGCGTCGGCTCGATCCACGACTACACCGCGACCGTGATCCAGGGCCTCGCCGACGATCAGGCGCAGGTCGACGCGGTCATCTCCTCGTACCTGCGGGACTGGACCCTCGAACGACTCCCGGCGGTCGACCGCGCGATCATGCGCCTGGCGACCTGGGAGCTCTTCAACTCTCTCGACGTCGACACGATCGTGGTCGTCGACGAGGCGGTGGAGCTCGCCAAGGAACTGTCCACCGATGACTCGCCGGCCTTCGTCAACGGGGTGCTGGCCAAGATCGCCGAACTCGCTCCGCAGGTCCGCGCGGCCGCGTCCGCCGAGCCCGGTGGTGCCGCACCCGGACGGCCGGAGCCGAACTGATCCGCACCGGGTGTGGCGTAGGTCGCGGGAATTCGTCCGCGTCGCCGCCCGGTGTAGAGTGTCGCGAGACAGACATCCTTTAACGATCCGTCCCGAGAGGCGGAGAAGGAGGTCGGCTGTGGCCAGCCCCGCTCCCAGGGTGCTGCTCGATGCCGCTGACGTGTCGCGCACGATTGCCCGTGTCGCACACCAGGTCATCGAGAAGACTGCTCTGGACTCGCCCGACGCACCCCGCGTCGTTCTCATCGGAATCCCCACTCGCGGAACATCTCTCGCCACCCGGCTGGGTGGCAAGATCGGTGAGTTCGCGGGCGTCGACGTACCGGTGGGTTACCTCGACATCACGCTGTACCGCGACGATCTGCGCGGTAAGCCGCACCGTCCGCTCGAGCGGACGATGGTGCCGGCCGGCGGCGTCGACAACGCGATCGTGATCCTCGTCGACGACGTCCTCTACTCCGGGCGGACGGTGCGCGCGGCGCTCGACGCGCTGCGTGATCTCGGTCGTCCCGCGGCCGTTCAACTCGCGGTCCTCGTCGACCGCGGCCATCGCGAACTCCCGTTGCGCGCAGACTATGTCGGCAAGAACATCCCGACCGCCCGCGACGAGCAGGTCTCGGTGCACCTCGTCGAGCACGACGGCATCGACGAGGTCGTCCTCGGGTCGGCATCGAGTTCGGCTGCAGCAGAAAGTGATTCGTGATGCGGCACCTGCTGTCGACCCAAGACCTCAGCCGCGACGACGCCACCGCCCTCCTCGACGACGCCGAACGTTTCGAACAGGCCCTCACCGGGCGCGAGGTTCGTAAGCTGCCGACGCTGCGCGGGCGCACGGTGATGACCGTGTTCTACGAGAACTCCACCCGCACCAGGGTCTCCTTCGAGGTCGCGGGCAAGTGGATGAGCGCCGACGTCATCAACGTCAGTGCCTCGAGTTCCTCTGCGGGCAAAGGGGAATCGTTGCGCGACACGGCCAAGACCCTGCACGCGGCCGGCGCCGACGCGCTGATCGTCCGGCACCCGGCCTCGGGTGCGCCGGCCCAGATCGCCGACTGGACGACGACGCCGGACGGCGACGGCCCCGCGGTGATCAACGCCGGTGACGGGACACACGAGCATCCCACCCAGGCGCTGCTCGACGCGCTGACGCTCCGCCAGCGCCTCGGGTCGCTCGAGGGCAGGCGCATCGCGATCGTGGGCGACATCATCCATTCCCGTGTCGCGCGGTCGAACGCCCATCTGCTGTCGACGCTCGGCGCCGAGGTCGTCCTGGTGGCGCCCCCGACGCTGTTGCCGGTCGGCGTCGACGAGTGGCCGGTGAGCGTCTCGGGGAGCCTCGACGCCGAACTCCCCGCCGTCGACGCGGTGATGATGCTCCGGGTCCAGGCCGAACGCATGAACGGCGGGTTCTTCCCGAGTGCCCGCGAGTACTCGGTCCGATTCGGGCTGAACGACCGCCGCCTGGGACTGCTGCACGACGACGCGGTGGTCCTGCATCCCGGGCCGATGCTGCGCGGCATGGAGATCGGCTACTCGGTGGCCGATTCGCCCAAGGCCACCGTTCTCGAACAGGTCCGCAACGGTGTGCACGTCCGGATGGCGGTTCTCTTCCGCCTGCTCGTCGGTTCGGATTCCGCGGGAGCCCACCTATGACCCCCCTCGACACCATTGCAGGAGTTGGACAGTGAGCGCCTCCACCGGATCCGTACCGCAGACCGGGTCCGTCGTCATCAGTGCCGTCCGCCCGTATGGCGAGGGAGACCCGATCGATGTCCTCGTCGTCGACGGCGTCATCAGCGAGATGGGCTCGGCGGTCACCGCTCCCGAGGGCACCGAGACGATCGACGGCAGGGGTGGCGTGCTGCTGCCCGGTTTCGTCGACCTCCACACTCACCTGCGTGAACCGGGTCGTGAGGACACCGAGACGATCCGCTCGGGCTCGGCGGCCGCGGCGCTGGGCGGTTACACCGCGGTCTTCGCGATGGCCAACACCAGTCCGGTTGCCGACAACTCGACCGTCACCGACAACGTGTGGCGGTCCGGGCGCGAGGTCGGACTCGTCGACGTGTACCCGGTCGGCGCGGTCACCGTCGGTCTCGCCGGCAAGCAACTCGCCGAGATGGGCATGATGGCCGCCGGTGCCGCCGGCGTCCGGATGTTCAGCGACGACGGCAAGTGCGTCGACGACCCGCTCCTGATGCGTCGCGCGCTGGAGTACGCGACCGGTCTCGGCGTCCTCATCGCCCAGCACGCCGAGGAGCCGCGGCTGACCGTCGGTGCCGTCGCCAACGAGGGGCCGACGGCCTCACGCCTGGGCCTGGCGGGCTGGCCCCGCGCCGCCGAGGAGTCCATCGTCATCCGCGACGCCCTCCTCGCGCGCGACGCCGGCGCCCGGATCCACATCTGCCACGCCTCCACCGAGGGCACCGTCGAACTGTTGCGCTGGGCCAAGGACCAGGGGATCGCGATCACCGCCGAGGTGACGCCACACCACCTGTTGCTCGACGACTCGGTTCTCCACACCTACGACCCGGTGAACAAGGTCAATCCGCCGCTGCGCGAGGTCCGCGACAAGACGGCGTTGCGGCAGGCGCTGGCCGAGGGGATCGTCGACTGTGTGGCCACCGACCACGCCCCGCATGCCGCGCAGGAGAAGTGCTGCGAGTTCGCCCAGGCCAAGCCCGGGATGCTCGGCCTGCAGACCGCGCTGCCCATCATCGTCCAGACCCTCGTGAAGCCCGGCCTCCTCGACTGGCGCGGCGTCGCGCGCGTCATGAGCGAGCGGCCCGCGCAGATCGTCGAACTCACCGATCAGGGCCGTCCGATCGAGGTCGGCGAGCCGGCGAACCTGACCGTCGTCGATCCCGAGACGTCCTGGGTGGTGCACGGTCCCGACCTGGCGAGCCTGTCGGCCAACACCCCGTTCGAGGCCATGACCATGCCCGCCACGATCACCGCGACCGTGCTGCGCGGCGTCGTGACCGCCCGCGACGGTGAGGTGACCCGATGACCGCGATCTCCAGGCGTGGGGTGGTGCCGGCGATCCTCGCGGTGCTGGTGATCGCCTCGGTGATCGCCTCGGTGCTCGGATACGGCAAAATCGTGTTCAACGCGTGGTTCATCGGCGTCGTCGCCTTGCTCGCCATCGGCGTGGTCTCGGTGTTCTACCTGCTGGCCACCGGGAATCAGAAGAAGACCGCGGCGCAGGCGGACGCGATCGGTGCACTCCCGGTGATACCCGCGGACCCGGGCGCCGTGCTCAGAGGTCCAGACACCGGCCTCTACCTCGGCAGCACCATGGCGCCGAGCTGGCAGAACCGGGTGACCGTGGGTGACATCGGTGACCGCGCGTCGTCGGTGCTGACCGAATTCGAGACGGGCATCCTCATCGCACGTCAGGGCGCGAGCGACATCTGGATCCCGCGCGAGTCGATCACCGCGGTCCGGACGGAGCGCGGTATCGCCGGCAAGGTGATGACCGCCGACGGGGTCCTCGCCATCCGCTGGGTCCTGCCCAGCGGCACCGAGATCGACTCCGGGCTGCGCGCCGACGACAAAACGATCTACCCCGGCTGGGTGAACGCCTTCGCCGGGACGCATGACAGTGGACAAGGGGCACAGGAATGAACACAGCGGTCTTGGTGCTGGAGAACGGCCAGGTGTTCACCGGCCGGAGCTACGGCGCAGTCGGCGAGACCCTTGGCGAGGCGGTGTTCTGCACCGCGATGACCGGCTATCAGGAAACCCTGACCGATCCGAGCTACCACCGGCAGATCGTGGTGGCCACCGCGCCGCAGATCGGCAACACCGGCTGGAACACCGAGGACGGCGAGAGCACGGGCAGCGCCGGGAGCACCGGCGTCGACGGTGACTCGGGCAAGATCTGGGTGGCGGGGTACGCCGTGCGCAACCCCACCCGACGCGTCTCCAACTGGCGCGCGACGACCTCCCTCGAGGAGGAACTGGACCGCCAGGGCATCGTCGGGATCGGCGGCATCGACACCCGCACCGTGGTACGCATCCTCCGCGACCACGGGTCGATGAAGGCCGGGATCTTCTCCGGCCCGGCGCTCGCCGACACCGACGAACTCGTCTCCCGCGTGCGCAACCAGCCGGACATGAAGGGCGCCCGGCTGGCCGACGAGGTGACCACCGACAGCGGCTACGTCGTCGAACCCCTCGACCAGCACCGTTTCACGGTGGCCGCGATCGATCTGGGGATCAAGACCAACACACCGCGCATGTTCGCCGAACGCGGCGTCCGCACCCACGTGCTGCCGGCGACCGTCGCGCTCGACGCCATCGCCGACCTCAAGCCGGACGGGGTGTTCCTCTCCAACGGTCCCGGCGACCCGGCCACCGCCGACGACATCGTCGAACTCACCCGCGGGGTTCTCGGCCGGGACATCCCGCTGTTCGGCATCTGCTTCGGCAACCAGATCCTGGGCCGCGCACTCGGCCGCTCGACGTACAAGATGAAGTTCGGGCACCGGGGCATCAACATCCCGGTCGTCGACCACGCCACCGGCAAGGTGTCGATCACCTCGCAGAACCACGGCTTCGCGCTCGAGGGCGAGGCGGGGGAGGAGTTCGACTCCGACTTCGGCCGCGCGCGCGTCAGCCACGTCTGCGCCAACGACGGCACGGTGGAGGGCGTCGAGTTGCTCTCCGGCCGCGCCTACTCCGTGCAGTACCACCCGGAGGCGGCCGCCGGACCCCACGACGCCGCGTACCTGTTCGACAAGTTCGTCACCCTGCTCGAGGGCGACCGTGAGCAAGGAGCGAGTGCCTGATGCCGCGCCGCGAAGACATCAACCACGTCCTGGTCATCGGCTCCGGACCGATCGTCATCGGCCAGGCCTGCGAATTCGACTACTCCGGCACCCAGGCGTGTCGGGTGCTCAAGGCCGAGGGCCTGCGGGTCAGCCTGGTGAACTCCAACCCGGCCACGATCATGACCGATCCGGAGTTCGCCGACGCCACCTACATCGAGCCGATCACGGCCGAGTACGTGGAGAAGGTGATCGAGGCCGAGCGCGACGCGGGACATCCCATCGACGCCGTCCTCGCGACCCTCGGCGGTCAGACGGCGCTGAACACCGCGGTCGCCCTGCATGATCGCGGCTCGCTGGAGAAGTACGGCATCGAGCTGATCGGTGCCGACTTCGACGCCATCCAGCGCGGCGAGGACCGGCAGATGTTCAAGGACATCGTCGAGAAGGTCGGCGGCGAGAGCGCGCGGTCGCGCGTGTGCCACACGATGGACGAGGTCCGCGACACCGTCGCCGATCTCGGTTTCCCGGTCGTCGTGCGCCCGTCGTTCACCATGGGCGGCCTCGGCTCGGGTATGGCCTACGACGACAAGGACCTCGACCGGATCGCCGGTGGTGGCCTCGCCGCCTCGCCCACCGCGAACGTCCTCATAGAGGAATCGATCCTCGGGTGGAAGGAATACGAACTCGAGCTCATGCGCGACAACCGCGACAACGTGGTCGTCGTCTGCTCGATCGAGAACCTGGACCCGGTCGGCGTCCACACCGGCGACTCGGTGACGGTCGCCCCGGCGATGACGCTCACCGACCGCGAGTACCAGATCATGCGGGACCTCTCGATCGACATCCTCCGCGAGGTCGGCGTCGACACCGGCGGCTGCAACATCCAGTTCGCGCAGGACCCGCGCGACGGTCGCCTCGTCGTCATCGAGATGAACCCGCGGGTGTCGCGGTCGTCGGCACTGGCGTCGAAGGCCACCGGCTTCCCGATCGCCAAGATCGCCGCGAAACTCGCGATCGGCTACAGCCTCGACGAGATCGTCAACGACATCACCAAGGAGACTCCGGCCTGCTTCGAGCCCACCCTCGACTACGTCGTGGTCAAGGCGCCCCGGTTCGCGTTCGAGAAGTTCCCGGGCGCCGACGACACCCTCACCACGACGATGAAGTCGGTCGGCGAGGCGATGAGCCTCGGCCGGAGCTTCGCCGAGGCCCTGGGCAAGGTCATGCGGTCGCTGGAGACCAAGGCGGGCGGTTTCTGGGCCGAGCCCAACCGTCCCGACCCGGCGACCGTCGACCTGCCCGCGCTGCTCGAGGACGTCAAGACGCCCCGGGACGGGCGGCTGTACAAGCTGATGCTCGCCTTCGAGGCCGGCGCGACGATCGAGGACCTCTACGAGGCCACCGCGATCGATCCGTGGTTCCTCGCCGAGATCGGCGGGATCGCCGCGCTCGGTGCGGAGATCCGCGACGCCGACACACTGGACGAGGCGTTGCTGCGCGAAGCCAAGTCCACCGGCTTCTCCGACCGTCAGATCGCCGCTCTGCGAACGGATTTCGCCGATGAGGCGGCCATTCGCGCACGGCGGATCGAGCTGGGCGTGCGTCCCGTCTACAAGACCGTGGACACCTGCGCCGCCGAGTTCGAGGCGAAGACGCCGTATCACTACTCGAGCTACGAGCTCGATCCCGGGGCGACCAGCGAGATCGCCCCGCAGACCGACCGGCCCAAGGTGCTGATCCTCGGGTCGGGCCCCAACCGCATCGGGCAGGGCATCGAGTTCGACTACTCCTGTGTGCACGCCGCGCTCACGCTGTCGGACGCCGGATACGAGACCGTCATGGTCAACTGCAACCCGGAAACGGTGTCCACGGACTACGACACCGCCGATCGCCTCTACTTCGAGCCGCTGACCTTCGAGGACGTGCTCGAGGTCTACCACGCCGAATCGCAGTCGGGCACCGTCGAAGGTGTGATCGTGCAGCTCGGCGGCCAGACCCCCCTCGGCCTCGCGCACCGTCTCGAGGAGGCCGGCGTGCCGATCGTCGGCACCAGCCCGGCCGCCATCGACCTCGCCGAGGACCGTGGTGAGTTCGGAAGGGTGCTGACCGCGGCCGGTCTACCGGCTCCGGCGTTCGGCACCGCGACGAGCTTCGACGAGGCCCGGGATACCGCCGCCCGGATCGGCTACCCGGTGCTCGTCCGGCCGTCGTATGTCCTCGGTGGTCGCGGCATGGAGATCGTCTACGACGAGAAGTCGCTGGAGGACTACATCTCTCGCGCGACCGAGCTGACCCCGGACCACCCGGTGCTGGTCGACCGGTTCCTCGAGGACGCGATCGAGATCGACGTCGACGCCCTGTGCGACGGTGACGAGGTCTACATCGGCGGCGTGATGGAGCACATCGAGGAGGCCGGTATCCACTCCGGTGACTCGGCGTGTGCGCTGCCGCCGGTGACCCTCGGACGCGCGGACCTCGAGATGGTGCGGACCTCGACCGAGGCCCTGGCCAAGGGGATCGGCGTGAAGGGACTCCTCAACGTCCAGTACGCGCTCAAGGACGACGTCCTGTACGTGCTCGAGGCCAACCCCCGCGCGAGCCGGACGGTCCCGTTCGTCTCCAAGGCGACCGCCGTGCCGCTGGCCAAGGCGTGCGCGCGCGTCATGCTCGGTGCGTCCATCGCCGACCTGCGGGAGCAGGGCATCCTGCCCGCAACCGGCGACGGCGGAGAGGCCCCGGCGACGGCCCCGATCTCGGTGAAGGAGGCGGTCCTCCCGTTCAACCGGTTCCGGCGTCACGACGGCAGCGGGGTCGACAACCTGCTGAGCCCGGAGATGAAGTCGACCGGTGAGGTCATGGGCATCGACGCGGACTTCGGGCGCGCGTTCGCCAAGTCGCAGACCGCCGCCTACGGATCGCTGCCCACCAGCGGCAAGATCTTCGTGTCGGTGGCCAACAAGGACAAGCGGGCGCTGATCTTCCCGGTCAAACACCTCGCCGACCTGGGATTCGAGATCCTGGCCACCGAGGGCACCGCGGACGTGCTGCGCCGCAACGGGATCAAGTGCGAGACGGTGCGCAAGCACTTCGAGGCCGCCGAGGGGCAGCGCACCATCGTCGACATCATCCGTGCCGGCGAGGTGACCATGGTCATCAACACCCCGTACGGAAACTCGGGCCCGCGTGTCGACGGCTACGAGATCCGCAGCGCCGCGGTGTCGGTGAACATCCCGTGTATCACCACGGTGCAGGGTGCCTCGGCCGCCGTGCAGGGCATCGAGGCCGCGATGACCGGTGACATCGGCGTGCGTTCGCTGCAGAATCGCCACGCCGACCTGGCCGGGCGGTCGTGACGGACACGTCCGGTATCGGCGACTTAGGTTCGGGCGGCCCCGGTTTCGGGGGCCGTTACGCCCGTGCGGTCGCCGAACGCGGGCGTCTGTGCGCGGGGATCGATCCACACGCGGCGCTGCTCGACGAGTGGGGTCTGTCGGTGGACGTCGACGGGCTGTCGGCGTTCGCCGATCTCTGCGTCGAGGCGCTGGCCCCGGTGGCGGCCGTCGTCAAGCCCCAGGTGGCGTTCTTCGAGCCGTTCGGGGCGGCTGGTTTCGCCGTCCTCGAACGCGTCGTCGCCGCCTGCCGAGAGGCCGGGGCGCTCGTCATCGCCGACGCCAAACGCGGGGACATCGGATCGACGATGGCCGCGTACGCGCAGGCCTGGCTGTCCGAGTCGTCGCCGCTGTGTGCCGATTCGGTGACCGCCTCTCCCTATCTTGGGTACGAAGCCCTGCGCCCGGCCCTCGATCTCGCACGCCAGGGGGAGCGGGGGGTCTTCGTGCTGGCGCGGACGTCGAATCCTGAGGGCGCCGACATCCAGCGGGCCCGGGCGGGCGAACGGACGGTCGCGCAGTCGATCGTCGACGCCGCCGCGGCCGAGAACGCCGACGGCACGGCCACGGTCGGTCTGGTCGTCGGGGCCACGCGTGAGCACGGTCTGGATCTCGCGGACCTCCGGGGCCCGATCCTGGCCCCCGGCCTGGGCGCGCAGGGGGCCACTCCCGCGGACCTGCCGGTCGTGTTCGACGGGGCCGACCCCGCATGGCTGCTGCCCGCCAGCTCCCGTGGTGTGCTCCGCGCCGGGCCGGACGCGACCGCGCTGCGGGACGCGTTCGTCCGCACCCGCGACGAGGTCGAGGCCGCACTGGGCTGACGGTCCGGTCGAGGATCGGTCGGCCTGCGACACGCGCGGAGCGTCGCCGATTTCGCACGGATTCCGTCACACCTCTGGCGTCACACGCGTATCACCTGGTGCATGTTCACAATGCAGGTCTTTCGTCGTGCTATCGACCCAGCCCTCTCCAGCCGACCTGCTGACCTGCGAGAACACCGGAAAACGCGTAGTCAGGACGACGACGGGAACAGTGAATCGGTGCTGTGCTCCCGTGAACGCACCGACTGCCCTACAACATGAGAAAACGCCGCGAAAACGGGGGGTCGCACTCGCAAATGCCTGCTCACGTCGGTACGGTCGCATTCGCCGCCAACATTTGATGGCGTCGGCCGGGTGCAGACCCGGCTGACAGGCCGGCGATGGCGATCCAGCCGCGGTCGCACGGCAACAGCGCCTCGGACGCCCCAGGGCGAACGATGCAGTCCCACTCGAGAACGAAAGACGGAGGAACCCCGTGGCCCTTCCCCAGTTGACCGATGAGCAGCGCGCCGCTGCGTTGGAGAAGGCAGCTGCCGCTCGTCGTGTCCGCGCGGAGCTCAAGGAGCGCCTCAAGCGCGGTGGCACCGATCTCCAGCAGGTGCTCAAAGATGCCGAGAACGACGAGATCCTGGGCAAGATGAAGGTCTCGGCCCTGCTCGAGGCCCTGCCCAAGGTCGGCAAGGTCAAGGCACAGGAGATCATGACCGAGCTCGAGATCGCCCCGACCCGCCGCCTGCGCGGTCTCGGCGACCGTCAGCGCAAGGCTCTGCTCGAGAAGTTCAGCTCCTGAGCGTGAGCAACCGAACCGAATACGGCAGCGAGACGAACCCGTGGACCGGACGGTGAACAACCGCCCGAACCACGAGGGAACCGGACGCACGAGGGGTCGACTGATCGTTTTGGTCGGCCCCTCGGCCGTCGGCAAGTCCACCGTGGTCGCGAAGGTCTGCGCCGCGGTGCCCGACGTCTACTTCAGCGTGTCGGCGACGACGCGCGACCCGCGGCCCGGCGAAGTCGACGGCCGCGACTACCACTTCGTCTCGGCCGGCGAGTTCGACCGGATGATCGCCGCCGACGAGCTCCTGGAGTGGGCCGAGATCCACGGCGGGCTGCAGCGCTCGGGCACCCCGATCGCGCCGGTCCTGGCCGCACTGGAAGCCGGTAAGCCGGTTCTGGTCGAGGTCGACCTGGTCGGCGCGCGCAATGTGGTGGCCCGACTCCCCGAGGCGGTCACCGTCTTCCTCGCACCACCCAGCTGGGACGAACTCGTGTCCCGCCTGACCGGCCGGGCCACCGAGACGCCCGAGGCGATCGAGCGCCGACTCGCCACCGCTCGGACCGAGATGGCCGCCCAGGACGAGTTCGATCACGTCATCGTGAACAGCGAAGTCGACCGGGCCGCCGATCAGTTGGTATCCTTGCTGGTCGGACCCGAACAGCCGGCCGCATCCGCGACCTGACCGGCCTTTTCCGACACCCAGACCTCGACGCAGGAGTTCGTGTGAGCACCCCGACCAATTTCGACATCTCCGAGATCAGCGACGCACCGGCGTACGACACGCCGCTGGGCATCACGAATCCGCCGATCGACGATCTGCTCGACCGCGCGTCGTCGAAGTACGCGCTCGTCATCTACGCGGCCAAGCGCGCGCGCCAGATCAACGACTACTACAACCAGCTCGGCGACGGGATCCTCGAGTACGTCGGCCCGCTGGTCGAGCCCGGCCTCCAGGAGAAGCCGCTGTCGATCGCGATGCGCGAGATCCACTCCGACCTTCTCGAGCACACCGAGGGCGAATAGTCTCCGGCGCCGTTGATGAGCACTGCGATCGGAACCCGACGCCGCGTCCTGATCGGCGTCGGCGGCGGGATCGCGGCCTACAAGGTCTGTTCGGTCATCCGGCACTTCACCGAGGCCGGCCACGACGTCCGCGTCGTGCCCACCCCGGCCGCGCTGGAGTTCGTCGGTAAGGCGACCTTCGAGGCGCTGAGCGGCAATCCCGTCTCCACGACCGTGTTCGACGATGTCGACGAGGTCGCCCACGTCCGTCTCGGGCAGGGCGCCGACCTCGTGGTCATCGCCCCCGCCACCGCCGACCTCATGGCCCGCGCCGCCCAGGGTCGCGCCGACGATCTGCTGACCGCGTCGCTGCTGACCGTGCGATGTCCGGTGCTGTTCGTCCCGGCGATGCACACGGAGATGTGGGAGCACCCCGCGACGCAGGCCAATGTGGCGACGCTCCGGGCCCACGGCTCGGTGGTGATGACCCCCGCGTCGGGACGCCTGACAGGAACGGATTCCGGTCGCGGCCGTCTTCCTGACCCTCAGGAGATCGCTCTTCTGGGTGAGCTGCTCCTCGACCGCGTCGACGCCCTGCCGTACGACCTCGACGGTGTCCGCGTGCTCATCAGTGCCGGCGGTACCCGGGAGCCGCTCGACCCGGTCCGCTATCTCGGCAATCACAGTTCGGGCAAGCAGGGTTTCGCGCTGGCCCGGGCCGCGGCGCAGCGCGGGGCGAGTGTCACCGTGGTCGCGGGATCGACGTCCGGCGCGGGTGACCCGGCCGGTGTCTCCATCGTGCGGATCTCGACCGCCGAACAACTCGCCGACGAGATGACCAAGCGCGCGGCAGACGCCGACGTCGTGATCATGGCTGCCGCGGTCGCGGACTTCCGCCCGGTCGCCGTCGCCGAGTCCAAGATCAAGAAGGGCGACGAGGGCCCTGCGCCGATCCGGCTGACGACCAACCCCGACATCCTGCGCGGCCTCGTCACCGCCCGCGACGATGGCCGGATCCCGCGCGACACCGTGATCGTCGGTTTCGCCGCCGAGACCGGCGACGAGTCCGGCGGCGTCCTCGACCACGGTCGCGCGAAGCTCGCCCGCAAGGGCTGTGACCTGCTCGTCGTCAACGCCGTCGGCGATGGCAAGGCCTTCGGAACCGAGGACAACACCGGCTGGTTGCTCGCCGCCAACGGCGACGAGACCGCACTGCCCTTCGGGTCGAAAACACTCATGTCGAGTCGGATACTTGACGAAGTGCGCCAACTGGTGCCTGATGGTCGAGGAGCTCGACCGACCGATTAGGTTGGATGTATTCCCCCGGCCAGTCGCACCTGGCCGACACTGCCAGCGGCGCGGCGACCATCGACGCGCGTAGATCTCGAGAGGATCTGATGACCACCTCGTCACGCCTGTTCACGAGCGAATCCGTTACCGAGGGACACCCCGACAAGATCTGTGACGCGATCAGCGACTCGATTCTCGACGCCATCCTCACCGACGATCCGAAGGCGCGTGTCGCGGTCGAGACCCTCGTGACCACGGGACAGGTGCACGTCGCCGGCGAGGTCACCACCACCGCCTACGCCGACATCCCGAAGATCGTGCGCGACAAGGTCCTGGAGATCGGTTACGACTCGTCGACCAAGGGTTTCGACGGCGCGTCGTGCGGCGTGAACGTCGCCATCGGCGCGCAGTCCCCGGACATCGCGGGCGGCGTCTTCAACTCGCACGAGAGCCGCAGCGGCATCTCCGAGGATGAGATCGACAGCCAGGGTGCCGGTGACCAGGGCCTGATGTTCGGCTACGCCACCGACGAGACCCCCGAACTCATGCCGGTGCCGATCGCCCTGGCGCATCGCCTGTCGCGCCGCCTGACCGAGGTCCGCAAGAACGGCACCCTGCCGTACCTGCGCCCCGACGGCAAGACCCAGGTCACCATCGAATACGACGGTGACACCCCGGTCCGCCTCGACACCGTCGTGCTCTCCACCCAGCACGCCGCCGACATCGACCTCGACAACCTCCTGGCCCCGGACATCAAGAAGCACGTCGTCGACGCGGTGCTCGCCGAGATCGACCTGCCCAGCCTCGACACCACCGACTACCGCCTGCTGGTCAACCCGACGGGCAAGTTCGTCCTCGGCGGCCCGATGGGTGACGCGGGTCTGACCGGCCGCAAGATCATCGTCGACACCTACGGTGGCATGGCCCGTCACGGCGGCGGCGCGTTCTCCGGCAAGGATCCGTCGAAGGTCGACCGCAGCGCGGCCTATGCGATGCGCTGGGTCGCCAAGAATGCGGTGGCCGCAGGCCTGGCCAGCCGCATCGAGGTGCAGGTCGCCTACGCGATCGGCAAAGCCGCCCCGGTCGGCCTGTTCGTCGAGACCTTCGGCACGGAGAAGGTCGACCCCGCGGTCATCGAGCGCGTCATCGCGGAGAATTTCGACCTGCGTCCGCTCGCGATCATCCGCGACCTGGACCTGCTGCGCCCGATCTACGCACCCACCGCGGCGTACGGCCACTTCGGCCGCACCGACGTCGACCTGCCGTGGGAGCGGACCGACCGCGCGGAGAAGCTGCGGGCCGCCGCGGGTCTGTAGACCCTCTGCGGAAGTACTCTCACTGACACCCAAAGGAGCACGGGTCCCGGCGGCTGAGCTGCCGGTGGCCCGTGTTCTGCCTGTTCTGGGACTCGCGCACCTCGATCGACCCTTCGACTATCTCATCGACGTCGACCAGGACGAGGCCGCGCAGCCCGGCGTGCGCGTCCGTGTGCGATTCTCCGGCCGTCTCGTCGACGGATACCTCCTCGAGCGGATCGACAAGAGCGATCATCCCGGCAAGCTGGGCTGGCTCGACCGTGTCGTGTCCGCCGAACCGGTCCTGACCCCGCAGCTGGCCACGCTGTGTCGCGCGGTGGCCGACCGGTACGCGGGCACCATGGGCGATGTCGTGCGCCTGGCGATACCGCCGCGGCACGCGCGCACCGAGAAGGAGACGACACCGGAACCGACCGCCGTCGTCGAGACCCCCGAACTCACCGACTGGCACCGGTACCCGCTCGCCGATTCCTACGTCGAGAACCTCGTCGACGGTCATCCTCGTGCCGTCTGGCAGGCCCTGCCGGGGGAGGACTGGCCACGGCGTCTCGCCGAACTCGCCGCAGCAACCCTCGCCGCCGGACGGGGGTGCATCCTCACCGTCCCCGATCAGCGAGATCTCGACCGCGTGTGGGCCGAGGTCGAGCCGTTGATCGGCGACCGCGGTGTCGCGCTGTCCGCCGGACTCGGACCCACCGCTCGCTACCGGCGATGGCTGGCCGTGCGTCGTGGCGCGGCGCAACTGGTGATCGGTACGCGCAGCGCGGTGTTCGCGCCGGTCGCCGATCTCGGGCTCGTCGTCGTCTGGGATGACGGTGACGACAGCATGTCGGACCCGCGGGCGCCTTATCCGCATCCCCGCGAGGTGGCGGTGCTGCGTTCCCATCACGAACGGTGTGGTCTCCTGCTCGGCGGTTTCGCCCGGACCGCCGAGGCACAGGCGCTGGTGGCGTCGGGCTGGGCACACGATCTCGTCGCCGACCGCGCGACCGTCCGCACCCGCAGCCCACGGGTCCAGGCCATCTCCGACGACGACCGCCAGATCGCCCGCGACCCCATGGCGAGGTCCGCACGCATCCCCGAAGTCGCGTTCGACGCGGCGCGGTCGGCGTTCGCCGCCGATCGTCCGGTGGTGTTCAGCGTGCCGCGGCGCGGCTATGTGCCGTCGCTGGCGTGCACGCGCTGCCGCGAACACGCGCGCTGTCGCGCCTGTCACGGTCCATTGCAGCTCGACTCCGACCAACGGCTGAGCTGTCGATGGTGCGGGCGCCCCGAGCGCTCCTTCCGCTGTCCGGAGTGCGGCAACACCTCGGTGCGCGCCACGGTCACCGGTGCGCGCCGGACCGCCGAGGAGCTGGGGCGCGCTTTCGCCGGTGTGCCGGTGCTGACCAGCGGAGGCGACACCATCCTCGACGAGATCGAACCCGGTGCACGGCTCGTGGTCGCGACACCGGGCGCCGAGCCGGTCGCGCCGGGCGGGTACGGCGCGGCGATCGTCGTCGACACGTGGGCGCAACTCGACCGTGCCGATCTGCGTGCCGAGGAGCATGCGGTCCGCCGCTGGATGGCGTTGGCCGCCATGGTCACGCCGCACGGTGACGGCGGTCGCGTGGTGATCGTCGCCGATTCCTCACTCGCACCCGTGCAGGCGCTGATCCGTTGGGACCCGGTGGGTTTCGCCTCCATCCAGCTTCGGCAACGAGTGGAGCTCGGGTTCCCGCCCGCCGTGACGATGGCATCGGTCGACGGACCGACCGGGGTGATCACCGACTTCGTCGAGCACCTGGAGTTGCCGACCGACGCCGACGTCCTCGGGCCCGTTCCGTTGCCGCCGGGGGTGCGCCCGCCGGCCGGCAGCGCCGAGTGGGAGGCCGCTCCGGACGACGAGATGGATCGCATCCTGGTGCGGTTGCCGCGCAAGCACGGACGCCTGCTGGCCGAGGCCCTTGTCGCCGGTCAGGTCCGGCGCAACACGCATCGGCAGACCGGGCCGATCCGGGTGCAGATCGACCCGCCTACGATCGGATGAATGCGCATCGTTTTCGCCGGGACCCCCGAGGTGGCCGTGCCGTCGTTGCAGGCCCTCATCGCCTCGTCGCATGAGGTGGTCGGGGTCATCACCCGCCCCGATGCCGTGTCCGGCCGCGGTCGCAAGGTGATGCGGTCTCCCGTCGGCCGGCTCGCCGACGAGCATTCGCTCGAGGTGATCACCCCGCAGCGGTTGTCGGAACCGGAGGTCGATGATGTTCTCCGGCGCTGGGCGCCCGACTGCGGGGCCGTCGTGGCCTACGGCGGGCTCGTGCCACCCGGGTTGCTCGACCTCCCGCAGCACGGCTGGATCAATCTGCATTTCTCGGTGCTGCCCGCCTGGCGCGGTGCGGCCCCGGTTCAGGCCGCGATCGCGGCCGGCGACGAGGTGACGGGAGCCAGCACGTTCCGGCTCGAGAAAGGCCTCGACACCGGCCCGGTCTTCGGCGTGCTGACCGAGACCATCCGACCCACCGACACCAGCGGTGACCTACTGGCACGCCTGGCCGACGCCGGTTCGGGACTCTTGCTGTCCACCCTCGACGGTCTGGAGGCCGGCGAACTCGCCCCCGAACCGCAGCCGACGACCGGGGTGAGCCATGCGCCGAAGGTCGAGGTCGACGACGCGCGGGTCCGGTGGGATCTGCCGGCGCACATCATCGATCGCCTGATCCGCGCATACACCCCCGCGCCCGGGCCGTGGACGAGTCTCGACGAGGCTCGGATCAAGGTCGGGCCGGTGTCGGTCGTCGCGTCGACCGAGGATCCCGGTCTGCCCGATGCGGTGCGGGACGGTGCGCTCGCGCCCGGTGTGCTCGCGGTCACCAAGAAGGCGGTCTTCGTCGGAACCGGTTCGCAGCCGGTCACTCTCGGCACCGTGCAGCCGCCGGGTAAGAAACCCATGCCCGCCGCCGACTGGGCGCGCGGTGCACGGCTGACCGACGGGACGGTCCTGCGATGAGCGGCAAGTTCCGGCAGAAGGATCTCGATCCCGCGCGTGTGGCTGCCCGCGACACCCTGCGCGCGGTGCGTGAACGTGATGCCTACGCCAATCTCGTCCTCCCGAAGATGCTGCGGGACAGGAAAATCGAAGGCCGCGACGCCGCCTTCGCCACCGAACTGGCCTACGGCGCCGCGCGGGCGCAGGGGTTGCTGGACGCAGTGATCTCCGCCGCGGCCCAACGGCCCGTCGCCGACATCGACGGCACTGTCCTCGACGTCCTGCGCCTCGGCACCTATCAGTTGTTGCGGACGAGGGTCGGCGCGCACGCGGCGGTGTCGACGTCGGTGGATCTGGTGCGCGCGGAAAACGGGATGGGGCCGTCGGGCTTCGTGAATGCGGTGCTGCGCAAGGTGTCGCAGAAGGACGAGGACCTGTGGGTGGACGAGCTCGCCCCGTCACCCGCGGACGATCTCATCGGTTACCTCGCCTTCCAGTACGCGCATCCGAGATGGATCGCGGAGGTGTTCCGTGATGCGCTCGGCGGCTCGGCGGGACAACTGCAGGCGGCGCTGGCCGCCGATGACGAGCGACCGCCGGTGCATCTGGTGGCCCGCCCCGGATTCATCACCGCCGAAGAACTCGCCCTCACGAGCGACGGTGAGGTCGGCGACTTCTCCCCGTACTGCGTGTATCTCCCGGGTGGTGATCCCGGTGACGTCGCGGCGATCCGCGAGGGGTACGCGGGCGTGCAGGACGAAGGCAGTCAGCTCGTCGCACGTGCGGTGACCGTGGCCGAGGTCGTCGATGACGGCGGGCGATGGCTCGACATGTGCGCCGGCCCCGGCGGGAAGGCCGCACTCATCGGTTCGCTCGCCGAGATCGACGGTGCCCGGCTCGACGCGGTCGAGGTGTCCGAGCATCGAGCCGGGCTGATCCGCAAGGTCGTGTCCGATCTGCCCGTGACCATCCATGTCGCCGACGCACGGTCGAGCGGACTCGACACCGGTTACGACCGGATTCTGCTCGACGCCCCGTGTTCGGGGCTTGGCTCGCTGCGCCGACGACCCGAATCCCGCTGGCGCCGGACCGCTTCCGACGTCGACGAACTCGTCGTTCTGCAGAAGCAGTTGCTGACCGAGGCCCTACGGTTGGTGAAACCCGGTGGCGTCGTGGTCTATTCGACCTGTTCGCCGCACCCGGCCGAGACCACCGCGGTGGTGGCCGACGTGGTGGCGTCGGTCGACGGCGCGCGCCAGCTCGATGCCCGCCCGCTCGTGACGGTCGGCAAGCTGGGCCCGGATCTGTTGGGCGAGGGCCCCCACGTACAGCTCTGGCCGCATGTCCACGGCACCGACGCCATGTTCCTGGCGGCGTTGACGCGGGACTAGCCGCCAGCTCGCGGTCTATCGGGTCACGGCGCTCGCTCCTGCGTAGTCCGCGACCGCCGGCGGTCCCACCGCCTCGTACTCGAGAATCATCAGATCTCCGGTCGTGGCGTGGTGTTCGGCCAGTCGGAAGCCGGTCCCGACCCTGTTGCGGCCGAACAGCGTTCGCCCGGAGCCCAACAGGGTGGGCGCAACCACGAGGCGCAGGGTGTCCACGACACCCGCCTCGAGAAGCGACGACGCCAGCGTCGCGCTTCCGTGGACCTGCAGCTCACGGTCGGAGTCTGTGCGCAGGTCCCGTATCGCGCCGATCGGGTCGTCGACCAGCAGTGTCGCCGGCTGCCATGCCAGATCAGTCTCGGTGAGTGAGCGGCTCACCACATACTTCGGCAGTCCGTTCATCCGCACCATGAACGGGTCGTCGGGATCGGTGATCGCGGGCCAGTCGCGGGCGAACGCCTCATAGGTGCGCCGTCCGAGAAGTAGCCCGTCGGCGAGATCGAGCCACCGCGACGCCTGGCGGATGAACTGCTCGTCCATGTGAGGCACCAGCCAACCGCCCGCGAGGAATCCGTTCGAGGTGTCCTCGTCGGTGGCACCGGGACCCTGGGTGACCCCGTCGAGTGTGATGAACTGCGTGATGGTGATCTTCACTGTGAGACTTCGCGTTCCACGAGCTCGGCAAGTGCGGCGGTGACCGAACCCCAGCCGTCGTAGAAGCCGAGTTCGTCGTGGCGGTCACGGTCAGACGGACTGCGATGGCGCACCACGACGTTGTACTCGGTTCCGTCCGCATGCTCGGCGAACGTGATCTCTGCGGTCATGGCGACGGGTGCTGGTTCGGCGGGACGCCACGAACTGTCGACGGCATTGGTGAACACCAGACGCTCGCGCACGTCCGCAACGAGGAAGACGGCATCCATGTGCGGGACGAAAGTGGTTCCGTCCTCGCTCATCCGGGTCACGAGCGCACCGCCGGGCGCGGGCTCGAGGCGGTCGACACGGGTGACCGTGGGGGCCGGAGTCCACCACTTGGCAAACTGATCGGGTTGAGTCCACGCGTCCCAGATACGTTGTCGCGGAGCGCGGATCACCCGGTGCAGGGTGAGGTCCAGTTCGGGGTCGATCATCATGTCTCCTCGGTGTCGGTGTCGGTGTCGGTGACGAAGTGTTCGAGTCGGTCGGTGCGTTCGGTCCAGACGGTCCGCTGATGGTCCAGCCAGGTGGACAACCGACGTAGACGGCGTCGGTCGAGCGTGCACATACGCGTGCGGCCCACCTTCTTGGTCAGAACCAGCCCGCTGTCCTCCAGTACGCGTAGGTGTTTCATGAAGGACGGCAGAGTGATGGGGAAGGGGTGGGCGAGTTCGCCGACGCTCGCCGGTCCGTGCCCCAGCCGCTCGACGACGGCGCGGCGCGTCGGGTCGGAGAGCGCGCCGAAGATGTCGTCCAAAGGGGCCGTACTATGTGCCATATGGCTAAGTGTTGCAGATCCCGTCACTGATCTCAATGGCTAAGTGAAAATATCTTTGGATGTGCTGTGGAAAGTGCCTCCTGAAACGCGCATACTTCGGTACTATCGAATGTATGAACGAGGCTAGGCCGGACACAAAGTCCTCCTTGGGAACCGACCATCTGCGATCGATCGTTGATGGTATGTCGGTGATGCCGGTTGGCCTCGACGAAGCGGAATCGGTAAGCCGACTCACTCTCCTCGAGGAGATCAAGTCGGCGTGCACGGCGGCTCAGGTGCGTGAGACGGCAAACCTCGACGACCTGCGTGCAGCGGATGAAGCCTCACGGAACATCCCAGAGCGCAGACGTGGTCGTGGACTGGCCGCCGAAGTGGGTTTGGCGCGGAAGGTTTCGCCGCGCAAGGGAAGCCAGTGCCTCGGGTTCGCCCGTGCGCTGGCGCACGAGATGCCGCATACCCTGGCGGCACTCACCACAGGAGTCCTCACGGAGTGGCGGGCGACGATCTTGGTGCGTGAGACCGCATACCTGACACGCGAATCGCGTGAAGAGATCGACCGTCGGATCTGCGGTGATCCCGTGGCGGTGGTCGGCGTGTCCGATCGTGAGATCGAGGTGCTGGCCAAGTCTCATGCCTATGGGTTGGAACCTGAAGCGGTCGTGGCTCGGAAGGCCAAGGCGGAGAAGGACCGTCACGTTACCGTCCGGCCTGCGCCCGACCTGATGACGCAGTTCTCGGCGCTTCTGCCGATGACAGACGGGATCGCGGTGTACGCCGCGCTCAAGAAGCACGCTGACGCCGTGTGCGGTTCCGATGACCGCTCGCATGCAGAAGTCATGGCCGACACTCTCGTGGAGCGTGTCACCGGTCGCTCGATTGCCGAGCCGACGCCGATCGCGCTGAATCTTGTTATGTCCGAGCAATCTCTGTTGGGTTTCGACGACTCGGCTGCGGACGTCCCCGGGTATGGACCCATCCCGGCGACCGTCGCGCGGCACCTGGTTGCCGATTCGGTGACACCTGGGGGCGAGACAGCGTCGACACTTCGCCGCCTGTATGCGCGACCGTCGGATGGATCGCTGGTGACGATGGAATCGCGATCGCGTGTCTTCCCGCCTTCACTCGCCGGTTACATCCGCCTGCGTGATCAACGATGCCGGACCCCGTACTGCGGTGCGCCGGTCGCCGAGATCGACCACGCCAGACCGCACCGTCGCAACGGCCCGACCAGCGCGGTCAACGCCGACGGAACGTGCGTGACCCACAACCGCGCCAAGGAGGCTCCCGGGTGGTTCTACGACGTCAGAGTCGTCGACGGGGTGCGCGTGATCGACGTGATCACCCCGACCGAGGCCCGACATCGGAGCGTGCCTCCGCCTGCGATCGGACACACGCCGGCAGCGCGGAGTGGTGTCGAGACTCGGCTGATCCAGATACTGGCCGCCTCCTGAGTGTGGATGACCGACGCACGGTGGGGCCGAGTCGTACTAAGTTGTTCGTCGTGGCGGTGTGCCACGACGAGGATTGCTGCAAACTCGGGGGTTTGTATGGCTGAGCGCTTTGGTGTCGAGGAACTGGGTGTCATCACGGGCGTCGGAGATGCGCTGGCTCGGTGTTCCTCGGAGACGCGCGCCCTGTGGACCGGGAAGTCCGCTTTCGGCGACGCCTCGAACGCGATGCCGGCCTCGGCCATCGGGGCTGCGTGCGCCGGCAAGGACGAGACCGTCCGGTCGCTGCTCGGCCGGGCGGCGGCGAGGATGGACCTGGTGTCGCAGACCTGCTACCAGGCAGCCGGCGAAGTCGCCGACACGGAGGAGTCGCTCGCCAGTGGTTTCCGCGCGATCAGCGAATTCTGATGTCGCGTCCATCGCGTTCCATCGTCAACGGCTGGGACCTGATGTCTCTCGATGCTGCGGCCAGTGCGCTCGATACGGCGGTGAATGACCTGGGGAGTCTGACCCAGCGGATGGCCGAAGCGCCGATGAGAGCCGGCGATTCCAGAGGATGGGTGGGGGCCTCCCAACTCGGGTGTGAGAGCCGCACCGACTCGGATCGAGCCGAGATCAACAAACTGGGGGCCGACCTCACGCACGCCGCCAACGTCTTGCGAAACACGTCGGCCGCGATCAGTCCGAATCGCACCACGGCGCTGGTCCGCGCGCTCGGCCTGGAACGCGACAAGTTCAGCGTTGCCGACGACTGGACGGTGCGCGACACCCGCGACTATGCGGCCGAGCTGAAGGGCGTGGAGGCGGGCAGCGCAACGGAGCGCGCGATTCTCGACGCTCAGGCCGCCCGAGCGGAGGAGGCGAAGACGGCGACGCTGTCGCTCCAGTCCCTGGCCGATCAGATGGGTGAGGACGATCGCAACGGGGCGAGAGTTCTCGCGGCAGCTTTTGGCGATGCCGAAGGTAATGCGCCACTCGCGTCAAGCTACTCACCGGGCCAGGCGAGCATCGATGTCCAGGCCATCATGAGTGGCACCGCCACCACCGAGCAGAAGGACCGTTTCTCCCGCGCGACCAGCCTGACCCCAGAGCAGCGAGCAGCACTCGCCCGCGGTGATTTCGCAGTCATCCCGAAGGAGCAGTTCGACTACCTGAAGGCGATTTACACACCGAGTTGGGGTGGCGGACCTCAAGGGCAGCCGCTGTCCCTCGGCGCCCTGGAGTCGTTCGGCGACAAGTACACCGGCGCAGAGCGAGAGACTTTGAAACAGAGTCTCGCTGACGGCGTGTATCTGCTGGGAAACCGACATCTGCGGACCGGCCAGACAGACTCGAACGTGTTCGCCGAGATCTGGGGGACGGATGCCCCGTTCGTGACCGGCGGGATGAGTCAACTCCCGGCGCCGATCCGGGACGCGCTGTCCGAAGCTGCTGCGAGTAGGGGACGACTGACGGTTCCGGACTCAGGCGCGCACTCCGGCGGCCACAGGTCGGTCACCGATCTGAAGACCTTCGCCGACCTCAAGTCGATCATGGGCATCTTGGAGCACCGCTCCGTCGACCCGCCGGGGGGTGCGTACGGCTCGGGGTCCGTGCAGTTGGGAAGCGACGTCGACCGGGCATTGATCGCGAGGGCCAGTGAGATTGCAGCTGCAGGCGCCACGGAATACGCGTCGAATCCAAGCATGTTGGACCACAACATCGTTGGCAAAAGCGAAGCCGAGGGCCTCCTCGTCGACATGCTCGGTGTCGCGGGCGCCGATCACATCGCGGTACATGATGCAGTGATGTCGGCAACCGGTAACCCGTCCAGCAGTTCGATGCCGACGACCTACGATCTCGGCGGCGCCGAACGGTCGTTCAAGGACGCAGAGGCCCTCAAGCATCTGTTGACGTTCGACTGGACTGATGAAGCGGGCAAGGACTCGGACGGAATCAACAGGCTGTTCAACTGGATGCCCGGTGCTGCCTACGCGCCTGATGGTAGTTCTCCCGAAGCGGTGCTCGAGAGCGAACGTGCCGGCAACATTTCGACCGCCCTTGCGCAGTACTTCGGCGACAACAAGGACGCGCTGATTGACATCGGAGACCGGAAACCGGCTCTGGGCGAACTCAACCCCGAGCTGACCCGCACGCTGGCCTCCGCGATCGGCTCGCACACTGCTGTTATGGCAGGCGCCGATCCACAGCTCTTTCACACGCATGGTGTGTCGGAAGTCGACGCGAGCGACTTGAAGTCGACCTTCGAAGTATTGAATTCGGATGCGACCGCAGGAAGAATCGTCAACTCTTTGACCGCCTTGCAGATCGATGTGATGCAACAGGAGTTCGGAAAAGACCCGCACGACTACGGGCTCGGTGAAGTCACCGGACGCCTCGAAGGAGCCATGATCGGCGGATTGGACGCGCACATCGAGGAAACAAAGGTCGACGGCCGGCACCTGGCTGCCTACGACGCCGCAGTCGTCGGCGCGATGTTCGACAGCGCGAAGGCGCTGCTGACGGCAGTTCCAGGTCTGGACCCGGCTGTGAAGGTCTTGATCGACGGCGTGGCGCCCCAGGCGAAGCTGGACTTGTCTGGCCTGCCGGTCGACCCGGATACGGTCAAGGCCGACCCGGAACTCCAACGGCTTCGGACCGAGTTGTTCGAAGACGAGATCAATCCGAACGCGAAGTACGTGCAGATCCTTGCGGGATACTTCGAGACCCATCCAGAACTCGCGGATCACCCTGAGTTTCGAAATCTGTTCTCGAGCGACGCCGATTTCGCCGAAATGAAGCGGACTGGTGTCATGGCTAGCGTCACTCAAGAAAGCGAGGCCGCAACGTTCATTCAGCAGAAACTCATGTCCGACATCAACTCTTTCGCGTTACGACACAACGAGAATCTGGAAGATGTATACAAACGGTAAGCGCATCGCAGGTCGCTCTGCCAGGCACAGTTATCGTCTGCGTCTGACGCCGGTGCTTCTTGTGGTCCTTGCGGTAGTCGGTTGTTCAATGGCTCCGTCGCACAATGAGCAGCCAACTAGCAGTTCTGCCGTCGCTCCTCCAGGAAAACGCTTGCCGCCTGGTCTGGATATGTCTTTCCGCTGGATTCCCACCAGCATGCTGGACCTTGCGAGTTCAGAGGGTACGTTTGTTCGCGCGTACACGGAGTCATTCGAGCTTGCCTTCGAGGGGCAGTCGATGGAATGGGGATATCCCGGCTTCGCGGCGGCATCGCCGCCAGGCACCGACGAGCGGATCCGCTTGGTAGCGAGCAACAGCCAGACAAGCAGAGTGGTAAACACACTTTTCCTGCGGCCACTGCGTCGCGAAGATATCGATGACCGCAGTCGGTTGACGATATGTCGCAGCGAGCTGTTGTCCATCGAGCAACGATCGGACGCTGGCGTCGAGTGGCGGAACATTGGTGACCCCTGGGCTTTTCCGATCACGATTGAGCTCGTACGCACGGGCGAGAGGTTGCCGCCTGCAGATCAGCACGGCTCCCAGATCACGCCTTCGACTTCGATGTTTGGCAGTTGGAGGGTGTCGTACTTCGACCGCTTGGGGGTTGGGCCGGAGAACCGCGCCGACGTCGTCGCGTGCAACGCTTTGCCGCCGAATCCCGACCTGCCGAGACTCGGGGTCGAGCCCGGTCCCGAGCCTTGGCCGGTACTGCCACCCACTCCCGGCTGGCCGGTCAACGGCCTCTGAGACTGCGGAGCTCTTTCGTCCGTACCGGAACCCGCGTCCTACACTTGTCGACCATGTGCACCGCCGGTTCCGCGCCCATGATCGCCCCGTCCATCCTGTCCGCGGACTTCGCGAATCTCGCGGCCGAGGCCGCTGCCGTGGCGCGGCCGGGCGAGACCCGGGCCGACTGGTTGCACGTCGACGTCATGGACGCACACTTCGTGCCGAACCTGACCCTGGGACTACCGATCGTCGAGAGCCTGCTGAAGGCAACCGACATCCCGCTCGACTGCCACCTGATGATCGAGAACCCGGAGCGGTGGGCGCCGCCGTACGCCGAGGCGGGGGCGCACAACGTCACGTTCCACGCCGAGGCCACCGAGAACCCGATCGGCGTCGCCCGTGACATCCGCGCCGCCGGGGCCAAGGCTGGGCTGTCGATCAAGCCGGGTACCGCGCTCGAGCCGTATCTGGAGATCCTGCGGGACTTCGACACCCTGCTGATCATGAGCGTCGAGCCGGGCTTCGGAGGTCAGAAGTTCATCCCGGAGGTTCTCGAAAAGGCCCGCGCCATCCGGAAGTTCATCGATTCCGAGGATCTGAGGCTTCTCGTCGAGATCGACGGCGGCATCAACGCCGACACGATCGAGGAGGCCGCGGAGGCCGGGATCGACTGCTTCGTCGCCGGATCGGCAGTCTACGGCGCCGACGATCCCGGACAGGCCGTCGCCGCACTCCGTGAGTCGGCCGCCACCGCACGGGCGCAGAGCCAGGCCTGACCCGATGGACATCGCCGGTGCCATGGAGCGCGCGATCAGCGCGTCCCGGGAGGCGATGGGGGTCAGCTCACCGAATCCGCCGGTCGGCGCTGTCATCCTCGCCGCCGACGGCACCCTAGCCGGCATCGGCGCGACCCAACCGCCCGGCGGACCGCACGCGGAGATCATGGCCCTGCGAGCCGCGGGCGACGCCGCGCGCGGCGGCACCGCGATCGTCACCCTCGAACCGTGCAACCACACCGGCAGGACCGGCCCGTGCGCGCAGGCACTCGTCGAGGCGGGTGTCGCCGAAGTCCACTACGCGGTGAGTGACCCGAACCCGGTCGCCGCCGGCGGCGCCGACACGCTGCGGGCCGCCGGGGTGCGCGTCACCGGGGGAGTCGCGGCCGACGACGTCGAGAACGGCCCGCTCCGCCCGTGGCTCACCCGGCAGCGTCTCGGGCGGCCGCACGTCACCGCGAAGATCGCCGCCGGAGTCGACGGCCGGATCGCCGCCCCCGACGGCACCAGCCAGTGGATCACCGGCCCGCAGGCCCGCGACCACGCGCACTCGCAGCGCGCTCGCATCGACGCCATCGTCATCGGCACCGGTACCGCGCTGGCCGACAATCCCACTCTCACCGCGCGCACAGCCGACGACACGTTGCACACGCACCAGCCCGCCCGCGTCGTCCTCGGTCACCGCGACCTCCCGGCCGACGCCCGTCTCCGAGACCCGGCGGGCGGCCCGCTGATCCGGGTCGAATCCCACGACCCGGCCGACGTGCTCGCCGCACTGCCGGACGCATTGTGGGTGCTGGTCGAGGGCGGACCGCACATCCTGGGGGCCTTCTTCGCGGCCGGACTCGTCGACGAGGTGCACGCCTACGTCGCCCCGCTGGTGCTGGGCGCCGGACGCGGCTCGGTGGAGATCCCGGGCGTGACCACCCTCACCGACGGCCTGCGGTTCCGCACGACGTCGGTGACGCGGCTCGGGGACGACGTCCTCCTGACACTGTCGCGACCCTCGACCGCCTCGCGTGAACGGTGAGCGGCACGACATGCCCGCGGCGCCTTTCGCTCACCGGAATCGCAATGCGACTGACATCTCGGACCGTGCTAGCGTCGATGTCACCAGTTCTCGGGGCGGGGTGAAACTCCCCACCGGCGGTGATGAGGGTGCGGTGGATCCGCATCGTCCAGCCCGCGAGCGCCTGCCACCAGGTAGGGACAGCAGATTCGGTGCGAATCCGAAGCCGACGGTCACAGTCCGGATGCGAGAGAACAGGCGACACGAGGCCGCCCTGTCTGCTCCGAGCGAGCAGGAGGAGTGCGTGTTCACCGGAATCGTGGAAGAACTCGGCGTCATCGCCGACCGCGAGGATCTCTCCGACGCCGCCCGATTCACCGTCCGCGGGCCCGTGGTCACCGCCGATGCCGGTCACGGCGACTCGATCGCCGTCAACGGCGTGTGTCTGACCGTCGTCGACCTCCGCCCAGGTGAGTTCACCGTCGATGTGATGGGCGAGACGCTGCGCCGGAGTTCGCTGTCCGACCTGGGTGCCGGCAGCACCGTCAATCTCGAGCGCGCCATGCCCGCCAACGGTCGTTTCGGCGGCCACATCGTGCAGGGACACGTCGACGGCACCGGGACGATCGCCGCGGTCAACCCGTCGGAGAATTGGACGGTCGTACGGATCGCGGTTCCCGCGAAGCTCACGCGCTACCTCGTCGAGAAGGGATCGATCACCGTCGACGGGGTGTCGCTCACCGTGTCGGCCGTCGGCGGGGCCGGCGACGACTCCTGGTTCGAGATCTCCCTGATCCCGACGACACTCAACGAGACCAACCTCGGCGCCGCCCGACCCGGCACCGTGGTCAACCTCGAGGTCGACGTCATCGCCAAGTACGTCGAGCGCCTCCACCTGGGTTCGGACACGACTGGTACTCCTGATGTTGCGGGGGCGAAATGAGCACAACGAGTGAGGTTCTGATGAGCGAGTCGTCGCGAGACGGTGAAGACGTGACCGCAGCTGAGGGCACCGGAGTCGCGTTCGACACGATCGAACGCGCCATCGCCGACATCGCGGCGGGCAAGGCCGTCGTCGTGGTCGACGACGAGGACCGCGAGAACGAGGGCGACCTGATCTTCGCGGCGGAGAAGGCGACCCCCGAACTGGTGGCGTTCATGGTGCGCTACACCTCCGGGTACCTGTGCGTCCCGCTCGACGGCGACGCGTGCGACCGGCTCGGTCTGCCCCCGATGTACTCGATGAACCAGGACAAACACGGCACGGCCTACACCGTGACCGTCGACGCCCGCGAAGGCATCGGCACCGGTATCAGTGCCGCCGACCGTGCCACGACGATGCGCCTGCTGGCCGATCCCGACGCTGCGGCGGCCGATTTCACCCGACCCGGTCACGTGGTTCCGCTGCGTGCGAAGGAAGGCGGCGTACTTCGCCGCCCGGGTCACACCGAAGCCGCGGTCGACCTCGCCCGTCTGGCCGACCTCTCGCCGGCCGGGGTGATCTGCGAGATCGTGAGCCAGAAGGACGTCGGCTCGATGGCGCAGACCGACGAGCTGCGGGTGTTCGCCGACGAACACGACCTCGCCCTGATCTCGATCGCCGACCTGATCGCCTGGCGCCGCCGCCACGAGAAGCACGTGGTCCGCGTCGCCGACGCCCGGATCCCCACCCGCCACGGCGATTTCCGCGCTGTCGGGTACTCCAGCGTCTACGACGACGTCGAGCATGTCGCGCTCGTCAAGGGCGACATCACCGGCGAAGCCGACGGTCACGATGTTCTCGTGCGCGTGCATTCGGAGTGCTTGACGGGCGACGTGTTCGGTTCACTCCGCTGCGATTGCGGGCCCCAGCTCGACGCGGCGATGGAGATGGTGGCCGACGAGGGCCGGGGCATCATCCTGTACATGCGCGGTCACGAGGGCCGTGGCATCGGGTTGTTGCACAAGCTGCAGGCCTATCAGCTGCAGGATGCCGGGTCCGACACCGTCGACGCCAACCTCGAGCTCGGCCTGCCCGCCGACTCGCGGGACTACGGACTCGGCGCACAGATCCTGGTCGACCTCGGGGTGCGGTCCATGCGCCTGCTGACCAACAATCCGGCGAAGCGCGTCGGCCTCGACGGGTACGGTCTGCACATCGTCGACCGGGTCCCGATGCCGGTGCGCGCCAACGCCGAGAACCTGCGCTACCTGCGTACCAAGCGCGATCGGATGGGCCACGACCTCGTCGGGCTCGACGATCACGCCCAGCCCACCGACGGCGCGTCCGAAGGAGCACCCGCATGAGCGGCCACGGAGAGCCGACCCTCGAACTCGCCGATGCCGGCACGCTGCGTCTGGCCATCGTCTCGTCGCAATGGCACGAGACCGTCTGCGGTGCACTCCTCGACGGCGCCATCCGGGCCGCACGCGACAACGGCGTGACCGAACCGACGATCGTGCAGGTCGCCGGCGCGATCGAGCTGCCCGTCATCGTGCAGGCGCTGGCCCGCACCCACGACGCGGTGGTGGCGCTTGGCGTCGTGATCAAGGGTGAGACACCGCATTTCGAGTACGTGTGCGACGCGGTGACCGCCGGTCTCACACGGGTGTCCCTCGACGAGTCGACACCGGTCGGCAACGGGGTGCTCACCGTGCTCACCGAGGACCAGGCGATCGCCCGTGCCGGGCTCCCGGGTTCGACGGAGGACAAGGGCGCACAGGCCACCGTCGCCGCGCTGGCGTCGGCGCTGACCCTGCGCGCGCTGCAGCGCGGCGAGACCCTCCCGGTGGCGGTCGGAGGAGCGTCGGCGTGAGTTCTGCGGACTCCCACCCGGCCGGCACCGACGCGGCCGGGTGGGACCTGGTGTACCGGCCCCGCAACCTGCCGCGATGGGCGATCGTGACAGCCGCGGTGGTGCTCGCGATCCACATCACGTTCGGCCTGCTGTTGACCATCGACGACGTCGGCGTCCGCAATCTGGGCGGCTCCGACCAGGTCGCGATCATCCTCATCGGCGTCCTGATCTCGGCGGCCATCCTGCTGTTCACCCGCCCGCGCCTGCGTGTCGGCGCCGCCGGGGTCGAGGTCCGCAACCTGGTCTCGGTGCGACTCTTCGAGTGGGACCGTGTTCTCGGTCTCACCTACCCGGAGAAGGGTTTCGGGGCGTGGCTGTTGTTCCCGGCCGACGAACACATCACCGTCCTGGCTGTTCAGGCCGGCGACGGCCAGCGCGCCATCGACGCGATGGGCCGGTTCCGCGAGCTGGAGGAGCGCTACCGCGGGACTGTCCGGCCCGGCCACTAGCCTGGAACACGTGGCCGACCCGACTACCTACCGCCCCGCGCCGGGGTCCATCCCGACCGATCCCGGGGTGTACAAATTCCGCGACGAGCATCGTCGCGTCATCTACGTGGGCAAGGCCAAGAATCTCCGGTCGAGGCTGACGTCGTACTTCGCCGACATCACCTCCCTGCATCCGCGCACCCGCCAGATGGTGACCACCGCCGCGTCGGTCGAATGGACCGTCGTCGGCACCGAGGTGGAGGCGCTGCAGCTCGAATACAACTGGATCAAGGAGTTCGACCCGCGCTTCAACGTCCGCTATCGCGACGACAAGAGCTACCCGATGCTCGCGGTCACGCTCAACGAGGAGTATCCCCGGCTGTTCGTCTACCGGGGCCCGCGCCGGCGCGGCGTGCGCTACTTCGGCCCGTACGCGCACGCCTGGGCGATCCGCGAGACGGTCGACCTGCTCACCCGGGTCTTCCCGGCCCGGACCTGCTCGGCCGGTGTGTTCAAACGGCATCGCCAGATCGACCGGCCGTGCCTGCTCGGTTACATCGACAAGTGTTCGGCCCCCTGTGTGGGGCGGGTGGACGCCGAGGAGCACCGGGAGATCGTCGAGGACTTCTGCGACTTCCTCGCCGGCCGCACCGACCTGATGATCCGCAGGATGGAACGGGACATGACCGTCGCCGCCGAGGAACTCGATTTCGAGCGCGCCGCACGGCTGCGCGATGACATCGGCGCGATGCGACGCGCGATGGAGAAGCAGGCGGTCGTGCTCGGCGACGGCACCACCGCCGACGTGATCGCCCTCGCCGGCGACCAGCTCGAGGTGTCGGTCCAGGTCTTCCACGTCCGCGACGGGCGGGTACGCGGTCAGCGCGGATGGGTTGTCGAGCGCAGCGACAACGGAACCGACGGCGATGTGGTGGGGGAGTTCGTCACCCAGTTCTACGGCGCCCAGGTCGATTTCGACGCCACGGTCGACGTCGGGACCGACCGGGCACACGGGGAGTCCATACCGCGCGAGGTGCTGGTCCCGGAGTTGCCCTCCGACGCCGAGGAACTCGAGGAGTGGCTGTCCGGTCTCCGGGGAAGCCGCGTGCGGCTGCGGGTTCCCCAGCGCGGCGACAAGAAGGCGTTGTTCGAGACCGTCGCCCGTAACGCGTCCGAAGCCCTTGCGCAGCACAAGCTCCGGCGCGCCGGCGACCTCACGACCCGTTCGGCGGCCCTCACCGAGCTGCAGGAGTCGCTGCTGCTCGATCAGGCACCGCTGCGCATCGAATGCGTGGACATCTCGCATGTCCAGGGCACCGACGTGGTCGCCTCGCTCGTCGTCTTCGAAGACGGCCTGCCGCGCAAGTCCGACTACCGGCACTACTCGATCCGCCATGCCGCCGGCGAGGGTCACTCCGATGACGTCGCGTCCATCGCCGAGGTCACGCGACGGCGGTTCCTGCGGCACCGTACCGACCGTGACGCACCGCCACCGGTGTCCGGGGAGATCAGCGCCGCCGCCGACACGCCGGCACAGCCGCGGAAGTTCGCCTACCCGCCGAACCTGTTCGTCGTCGACGGTGGTGCGCCGCAGGTCCACGCCGCGGCCGCGGTACTCGACGAGCTCGGCATCACCGACGTCTCGGTGATCGGGCTGGCCAAACGCCTCGAGGAGGTGTGGGTCCCCGGCGACGACGACCCGATGATCCTGCCGCGCAACAGCCAGGCCCTGTTCCTGCTGCAGCGAGTGCGTGATGAAGCCCATCGCTTCGCCATCACGTTCCACCGCAGCAAGCGCAGCAAGCGCATGACCGAGTCGGTGCTCGACGGCGTTCCCGGTCTGGGCCGAACCCGCCGCACCGCGCTGGTGACCCACTTCGGCTCGGTCGCACGCCTGCGTGAGGCATCCTTGGACGAGATATCCCAGGTACACGGAATCGGCCTCACCACGGCGCGCGCGGTCAAGTCCGCGCTCTCCGACGAGGCGCCGGTGCCGGAGCAGGCCCCGACCCCGGCCCCGGCGGAGGCCGAGAAGGAGATGACGGTGGCAACCGGTGACGCGGGACGAGGTGTCGATGAGTGACCACACCGAAGTGGAGGGCACGGTGACCGCGGAGCAGACCGGGACCGACTTCACCGTGCTGTTCGTGACGGGGATGTCCGGCGCGGGACGATCCACCGCGGCGAACGTGCTCGAGGACGACGGCTGGTACGTCGCCGACAACGTGCCGCCCTCACTGATCTCGACGATGGTCGGGATGGTGCGGGAGGACGATCCCTCGATCACGCGGCTCGCCATGGTGCTGCGCGCCTCCGACGACAACCTCGCCCACCAACTCGAGCAACTGCGGGACCGTCTCGAACAGTCCGGGATCCGCACCCGACTGCTGTATCTCGACGCCAGCGATCAGGTGCTGGTGCGCCGGTTCGAACAGGTTCGCCGCCGTCACCCGTTGCAGGGCAAGGAGACCCTCGTCGAGGGGATCGCCCGCGAGCGCGCGATCCTGGCCCCGATCAAGAACGTCGCCGACCTGGTGGTGGAGACCTCGGCGCTGACCGCGGCGAAGCTGCGCGCGATCGTCGAGGGCGTCGCGCCCGGCGACACCGAACCCCGCCTGTCGATCGTGGTGCAGTCGTTCGGCTTCAAATACGGGCTGCCCATCGACTCCGATCTCGTCGCCGATGTCCGGTTCCTGCCCAACCCGCACTGGATCGACGAGCTGCGCGACCACAACGGCCGGGAGGCGCCGGTCCGCGACTACGTGCTCGGTCAGCCGGACGCCGACGGGTTCCTCGACCTCTACACCGGACTGGTCTCGATCGTCGGTCGCGGGTATCTGCGAGAAGGCAAGCGCTACATGACGATCAGCGTCGGATGCACCGGTGGCAAGCACCGCAGTGTGGCCATCGCCGAGGAGTTGTCGGCTCGTCTGCGCCGCGCCGTCGACGACGCCGGGCTCGCGTCCTACGACGTACGGGTCATGCACCGCGACCTGGGGCGCGAATGAGTTCCGCCGAGCCGCGGATCGTCGCCCTCGGCGGCGGACACGGCCTCTACGCGACGCTGACCGCGATGCGCTACCTCAGTGCCGACATCACCGCGGTGGTCACCGTCGCCGACGACGGGGGATCGTCGGGGCGACTGCGTGCCGAACTCGGACTCATCCCACCCGGTGACCTGCGAATGGCGCTCGCCGCGTTGATGAGTACCCCCGAGGGGCTCGAGGATGCACAGCCCGCCGATCCGGTCGTCCGCCGCCGCCACGAACTGTGGGCCGAGGTCCTCCAGCACCGATTCGGCGGCCGCGGGGCCCTGGCCGGACATCCCATCGGCAACCTGCTCCTCGCCGGACTCACCGAGGTGCTCGGCGACACGGTCGGTGCGCTCGCGGAGTTGCGGGCGATCTTCGGCATCACGGGGCACGTGCTGCCCATGTCGACCGTGCCGCTCGACATCGAGGCCGACGTCTCGGGACTCGAGGCCGATCCGCGCATCAGCCGTGAGATCCGTGGGCAGGTCGCGGTCGCCACCACCCCCGGCAAGGTGCGTCGTGTTCGGCTGCTGCCGGACGATCCGCCGGCCTGCGAATCGGCCCTCGCGGCAATCGAATCGGCCGATCTGGTGATGTTGGGCCCGGGCTCGTGGTTCTCGAGCGTGATCCCGCACGTCCTGGTGCCCGAGCAGTTGAAGGCCTTGCAGCGCAGCCGTGCTCGCAAGGTGCTCGTGGTCAACCTGGCTCCCGAGCCGGGGGAGACCCCCGGGTTCTCGGTCGAGCGACACCTCCACGTGCTGCACGCCCACGCGAACACGTTCCGCGTCGACCATGTCCTCGTGGACGCGTCGTCGGTCCCGGCCGGGCGTGAACGTGATCACCTCGAGCGTGCGGCCGGATTGTTCGGCGCGGAGCTGAATGTCGGGGACGTCGCGGTGCCCGGCCGTCAGGTCCATGACCCGGCGAAAGTCGCCGCCGTGGTGAACGAACTGTGCGAAGGTGAATTGACCCGTTACTCTGGCCGAGCGGACGCCTGACCCGGGCGATGTTCCGCGACTTTCTCGAGGGACGTGTGGTCTGTTGACAGGAGGACAGGTACCGGTGGCGATGACGGCGGCGGTGAAGGACGAACTCAGTCGCCTGTCGGTGACTCAGGTGAGTTGTCGGAGAGCCGAGGTGTCGGCATTGCTGCGTTTCGCCGGCGGCCTGCACATCGTCGCGGGTCGCGTGGTGGTCGAGGCCGAGGTGGACATGGGCAACGTGGCGCGTCGCTTGCGCCGCGAGATCCACGACCTCTACGGCTATGCCTCGGATGTCCACGTCCTGCGCGGCGGTGGACTCCGGAAATCGGCGCGCTACATCGTGCGGATCACCAAGGACGGCGAAGGCCTGGCACGGCAGACCGGATTGCTCGACCTGCGCGGCCGGCCGGTGCGCGGACTGCCCGCACAGGTCGTCGGCGGCAGCGTCGCCGACGCCGAGGCCGCCTGGCGCGGAGCGTTTCTCGCGCACGGCTCGCTCACCGAACCCGGTCGGTCGTCGGCTCTGGAGGTCAGCTGTCCCGGACCGGAGGCGGCACTCGCCCTGGTCGGCGCGGCCCGGAGGCTCGGTGTCACGGCCAAGGCGCGCGAGGTCCGCGGCGCCGACCGGGTCGTCATCCGCGACGGCGAGGCCATCGGCGCGTTGCTGACCCGCATGGGTGCCCACGACACGAGGCTCGTCTGGGAAGAACGCCGCATGCGGCGGGAGGTCCGCGCCACCGCCAACCGCCTCGCCAACTTCGACGACGCGAACCTGCGTCGATCGGCGCGCGCGGCCGTCGCGGCCGCAGCCCGGGTGGAACGCGCGCTGGACATCCTCGGCGACGAGGTGCCCGACCATCTCATCGCGGCTGGGCAGCTTCGCATCACGCACCGGCAGGCGTCTCTCGAGGAGCTCGGTCAGCTCGCCGACCCGCCGATGACCAAGGACGCCGTCGCCGGACGGATCCGCCGGCTGCTGTCGATGGCCGACAAGAAGGCCCGCCAGGACGGGATCCCCGACACCGAGTCCGCGGTCACCTCCGAGCTGCTCGACGAGGCCTGAGACCCGCACCGGAGCACCACCGGCGTGCGTGACCCGGACCTGCGGTGTGCCGAGCGCAGGGTCGCCTACTAGGCTGGTGGCGACGTGCGCGGAGGCGTGACCACTCAGGTGTGCTCTCGCCGACCGCGCACGCGCGGCCAGACAGGGCTTGACCACCAGGCCCGACCATGAATACCGCTAAGGAGCACAACTGTGACTGTTCGGGTAGGCGTCAACGGATTCGGCCGGATCGGCCGCAACTTCTTCCGCGCCGTCGAAGCGCAAAAAGCTTTGGGCACCACCGACATCGAGATCGTCGCGGTCAACGACCTGACCGACAACGCGACCCTCGCGCACCTGCTGAAGTTCGACTCCATCCTCGGTCGCCTCTCCGACGACGTCTCCCTCGAGGGCGACGACACCATCGTCGTCGGCGAGCAGAAGATCAAGGCCCTCGAGGTCAAGGAAGGCCCGGCCGCGATCCCGTGGGGCGACCTGGGCGTCGACGTGGTCGTCGAGTCGACCGGTATCTTCACCGCGCGCGCCAAGGCGCAGGGACACCTCGATGCCGGCGCCAAGAAGGTCATCATCTCCGCCCCGGCGTCGGATGAGGACATCACGATCGTGATGGGCGTCAACGACGACAAGTACGACGGCAGCCAGAACATCATCTCCAACGCCTCGTGCACCACCAACTGCCTCGGCCCGCTGGCGAAGGTCCTCAACGACGAGTTCGGCATCGTCAAGGGCCTCATGACCACGATCCACGCCTACACCCAGGACCAGAACCTGCAGGACGGCCCGCACAAGGACCTGCGTCGCGCGCGCGCCGCGGCCATCAACATCGTGCCGACCTCGACCGGTGCCGCCAAGGCCATCGGCCTGGTCCTCCCGGAGCTGAAGGGCAAGCTCGACGGCTACGCGCTGCGTGTCCCGATCCCCACCGGTTCGGTCACCGACCTCACCGCACAGCTGTCGAAGACCGCCACCGCCGACGAGATCAACGCAGCGCTCAAGGCAGCTGCCGACGGTCCGCTCAAGGGCATCCTCAAGTACTACGACGCGCCGATCGTCTCGTCCGACATCGTCACCGACCCGCACAGCTCGCTGTTCGACGCCGGCCTGACCAAGGTGATCGACGACCAGGCCAAGGTCGTGTCCTGGTACGACAACGAGTGGGGCTACTCCAACCGCCTCGTCGACCTCATCGGTCTCGTCGGCAAGTCGCTCTGATCCACCCCCAACGACTTTAGGAGTCAACGCCTCATGGGTGTTCCCACTCTGAAAGACCTTCTGGAGGAAGGTGTTTCGGGCAGGGGTGTGCTGGTCCGGTCGGATTTCAACGTCCCGCTCGACGGGTCGACGATCACCGATCCGGGTCGCATCCTCGCGTCCCTGCCGACGCTCAACGCGCTCATCGACGCCGGTGCGAAGGTGATCATCACCGCGCACCTGGGTCGTCCGAAGGGCGAGCCGGACCCGGAGTTCTCGCTGGCCCCGGTCGCCGCCCGGCTCGGCGAGGAACTCGGCCGCAACGTGCAGCTCGCCGGTGACGTCGTCGGAACCGACGCGCTGGCACGCGCGGAAGGGCTCACCGACGGCGACGTCCTGCTGCTGGAGAACATCCGCTTCGATCCGCGGGAGACCTCCAAGGACGATGCCGAACGCGAGGCGCTCGCCAAGGCGCTCGTCGAGCTCGTCGGCGATGACGGCGCGTTCGTCTCCGACGGTTTCGGAGTGGTGCACCGCAAGCAGGCCTCGGTCTACGACGTCGCCAAGCTGCTCCCGCACTACGCGGGTGAGCTCGTCGCCGCCGAGGTCGAGGTGCTGTCGAAGCTCACCGACGAGGTCACGCGTCCCTACGCCGTCGTCCTCGGCGGCTCGAAGGTCTCGGACAAGCTCGGCGTCATCGAGGCCTTGGCACCCAAGGTCGACACCCTGGTCATCGGCGGCGGAATGGCGTTCACGTTCCTTGCCGCGCAGGGGTATTCGGTCGGCACCTCGCTCCTGCAGGAAGATCAGATCGATGTCTGCAAGAGCCTGCTCGAGCGGTTCGGCGACGTCATCCACCTGCCCGTCGACGTCGTGGTGGCCGACAAGTTCGCCGCCGACGCCGAGTCGGACACGGTGGCCTCCGACGCGATTCCGGACGGCTGGATGGGACTCGACATCGGGCCGGAGTCGGTGAAGCGGTTCGCCGCGGTGCTGTCCGGTGCCAAGACCATCTTCTGGAACGGTCCGTCGGGGGTGTTCGAGTTCGAGAAGTTCTCGTCGGGCACCCGCGGTGTCGCCGAGGCCATCGCCGGCGCGACCGGGAACGGCGCGTTCACCGTGGTCGGTGGCGGCGACTCGGCCGCCGCGGTGCGCACGCTCGGCCTGCCCGACTCCGACTTCTCGCACATCTCCACCGGAGGTGGCGCGTCGCTGGAGTACCTCGAGGGCAAGGAACTGCCCGGTCTCAAGGTCCTGGAGAGCTGAACCATGGCACAGCGTAAGCCGCTCATCGCGGGCAACTGGAAGATGAACCTGAACCATCTCGAGGCGATCGCGCTGGTGCAGAAGATCGCGTTCGCGCTGCCGGCGAAGTACTTCGACAAGGTCGACGTGACGGTGATCCCGCCGTTCACCGACATCCGCAGCGTGCAGACTGTCGTCGACGGGGACAAGCTGCTGCTCACCTACGGTGCGCAGGATCTGTCCGCACACGACTCGGGTGCCTATACGGGCGAGATCAGCGGCGCGTTCCTCGCGAAGCTCGGCTGCACGTTCGTGGTCGTCGGGCACTCCGAGCGGCGCACGCTGCACGGTGAGACCGACGAGGTCGTGCTCGCGAAGACCAAGGCCGCCCTCAAGCACGAGCTCACGCCGATCGTGTGCATCGGCGAGGGTCTCGACGTCCGCGAGGCCGGCGAGCACGTGGCGTACAACGTCGCGCAGCTCAAGGGCTCGCTCGCCGGTCTGTCCGCCGCCGAGATCGCCAAGACCGTCATCGCCTACGAGCCGGTCTGGGCGATCGGCACCGGTCGGGTGGCCGGCGCGGACGACGCCCAAGAGGTGTGCAAGGCCATCCGCGATGCCCTGGTGGACATCGCCGACGCCGACACCGCGGCATCGGTGCGCATCCTCTACGGCGGATCGGTCAACGCCAAGAATGTCGGCGACCTGGTCGGACGGCCGGACGTCGACGGCGCGCTGGTGGGCGGGGCCTCGCTGAAGTCCGACGAGTTCGCGACGCTGTCGGCGATCGCCGCGGGTGGCCCCTTGCCCTGACGGGTCATACCCACGCGTACACTGTGGCAGGTTGGCCTCGAGTCGATGCGATTCACGTCGTCTCGATCGGGGGCCGGCCTGCCACAGCTGTATGTAAAGGGCTTTACGGAAGGGCGTTTCGACTCGTGACTGTGCAAGGTGCACTCGACATCGGATTGATCGTGACCAGCGTGTTGCTGATCGTGCTCATCCTGCTGCACCGCGGCAAGGGTGGCGGTCTGTCGTCGCTGTTCGGCGGCGGTGTCCAGTCCAGCCTGTCGGGCTCGAGCGTCGTCGAGCGCAACCTCGACCGGCTGACCATCTTCGTCGGACTGATCTGGGTGATCTTCATCGTCGGCGTCGGCGTCGACATCAAACTGTCCGGATAGCATCTCGGGATGCCGCTCCCGGGTGATGCCGGGATACTTGTCGGCATGAGTGAAACCGTCCCCACACGGGGAGTCCCGGACTGGCGCCCGTCCATCTCGATCGTCGACCACATCGTCGTCGACGACGAGGGCCGTGCGCTCACCGAACCTTTGCGCGAGGACATCCGCCTGCTCGGCGGAATCCTCGGTGACGTCGTCCGAGAGCACTCCGGGGCCGACGTGTTCGATCTCGTCGAAGCCGCCCGCGTCGCCGCGTTCCGCGTGCGCCGCAACGAGATCGACCGGAACGAGCTCGCGGACATGTTCGTCGATCTGGACATCTCCACCGCGGTCCCGGTCATTCGGGCCTTCAGCCATTTCGCCCTGATGGCCAATCTGGCCGAGGACATCCACCGCGAGCGGCGTCGGGCCATCCACGTCCGGGCCGGAGACCCGCCGCAGGACAGCAGTCTCGCCGCCACCTACCGCAAACTCGCCGCCGCGGGCCTGGGCGACGAGGAGGTCGGCCGGACCCTCGCCGACGCCGCGGTGGTCCCGGTCATCACCGCGCACCCCACCGAGACCCGCCGCCGCACCGTCTTCGAGGCCCAGAACCGCATCACCGAGCTCATGCGGTTCCGCGGCCGCACCGAGCTGACACCGGACGAGGACGCAGAGGTCACGGAGTCCATCCGACGTCAGATCCTGACGCTGTGGCAGACCGCTCTCATCCGACTCGAACGCCTCACCATCCAGGACGAGATCCGTTCCGGGTTGCGGTATTACGATGCGTCGTTCTTCGAGGTCGTGCCGGCCATCAACACCGCGGTGCGTGCCGCGCTGCGCGCGACGTACCCCGATGCGGGGCTCGCCGACGAGCCGATGATCCAGATGGGGTCGTGGATCGGCGGCGACCGCGACGGCAACCCGTTCGTGAATTCCGAGGTCGTGACCCTGGCCACGACCCTCGCCGCGCAGACCGCCGTCGGACATCATCTGTCCGAGCTCGAGAGTCTGGCTCAGGAACTGAGCATGTCGGCGCGACTGATCGATGCCAGCGATACCCTGTTCGACCTCGCCGGCGCGTCGGCCGATGATCCGGGCGCCGACGAACCCTTCCGGCTCGCCTTGCGCGCCATCCGCTCCCGTCTGCTGGCGACCGCTCGGGACATGTTCGACGACGACTTCCTCACCTCGAGCGAGGAGTCCCTGATCGACGGCAGGCAACCGTACGGCCATGCGGCCGAGCTTCTCGCCGATCTCGACGTGATCGACGGTGCGCTCCGCGCCAACAACGACGACTCGATCGCCGACGATCGGCTGCTCGCCTTGCGGGAAGCGGTGCGCACGTTCGGTTTCCACCTGTCGGGACTGGACATGCGGCAGAACTCCGACATGCATGAGGAAGTCGTCGCCGAACTCCTGGCGTGGGCGGGGGTGCATCCGGATTACGCGTCGCTCGAGGAGTCCGAGCGGGTGAGGATCCTGTCGGCCGAGCTGAGTGCGCGTCGTCCGCTGACCAGCCCCGACGCCGAACTCAGCGAACTCGCGACCAAGGAACTCGGGATCGTGCGGGCAGCCGCCAGGGCTGTGGCGACCTTCGGACCGGCGGCCGTACCGAACTACATCATCAGCATGTGCACCTCGGTGAGTGACATGCTCGAGGCGCTGATCCTCCTCAAAGAGGCCGGACTCTACGACCCGGATGGCGGTACGCCTCGCTGTACGGTCCGGGTGGTTCCGCTGTTCGAGACCATCGAGGATCTCCAGCAGGGTGCACAGACGCTGCTCGCAGTCCTCGACGTCCCGTTCTACCACGCGATGGTCCAGTCCCAGAACGGGATTCAGGAGATCATGCTCGGCTACTCCGATTCCAACAAGGACGGCGGCTACATGGCCGCGAACTGGGCACTCTATCGAGCCGAGCTCGATCTGGTCGACGCGGCGGCGCGGTCGGGGATCCGGCTGCGCCTGTTCCACGGACGCGGCGGCACCGTCGGACGTGGCGGCGGTCCCAGCTACGACGCCATCCTGGCCCAGCCTCCGGGCGCGGTCCAGGGTTCGCTGCGCATCACCGAGCAGGGCGAGATCATCGCCGCGAAGTACGCCGAACCGGTCACGGCTCGTCGCAATCTCGAGACGCTGCTCGCCGCGACCATCGAGTCCTCACTCCTGGACGTGGAGGGTCTCGGTGACGAATCCGATTCCGCCTACGAGATCATGGACGACATCGCAGCAAAGGCCAGAGCCGCCTACAGCCGCCTGGTCCACGAGACACCGGGGTTCGTCGAGTACTTCACCACCTCGACACCGCTGTCGGAGATCGGGGCCCTCAACATCGGCAGCCGCCCGGCGTCGCGCAAGCAGACCGAGAAGATCTCCGACCTCCGTGCGATCCCATGGGTGCTCTCGTGGACCCAGTCACGGGTGATGCTGCCCGGCTGGTACGGCACGGGGTCGGCGTTCGAGGAGTGGGTCGGTGACGACCCGGACCGCCTCGAGACACTGCGCCGGTACTACGCGAAGTGGCCGTTCTTCCGCACCGTCATGTCGAACATGGCCCAGGTGCTGGCGAAATCCGACATGGGGCTGGCTCACCGGTACGCGCAGCTCGTTCCCGACGAGGAGTTGCGCGACAGGGTGTTCGGCATGATCGTCGACGAACACGAACGGACCATCGCGATGTGCGCGAAGATCACCGGTACCGACGACCTGCTCCACGACAACGCCGCACTCAAGCGGTCGGTCTACAACCGGTTCCCGTACCTCGAACCGCTGAACCTGCTACAGGTCGAGCTTCTCCGCCGTTTCCGGGCCGGGGAGGACACCCCCATCGTGCGACGCGGGATCCAGCTCACCATGAACGGTCTCGCGACCGCGCTGCGCAATTCGGGCTGATCACAAGGCAAATGGGGCCAGTCGGCCGATCACTTGAGGTCGGCGGCGGCCGCGTCATCGAGGAACCAGATCGTCTCCTCGGTGCCGCGGGCGCCGGCGGCGGGCCAGTCGGCCGGATCCGCGCCGCGGTGGGCGGCGCCGACCGCCTCGGACTTGTCGGCCCCGGCGACCAGGAACCACACCTGTCGCGAGCGGTTCACCACGGGCAGGGTCAGCGTGATCCGGCGCGGTGGTGGTTTCGGCGAATCCTCGACGGCGACAACCGACTTGGTGGTCTCCGCAGTTGCCGCGGTGTGCGGGAACAGGGAATTGACGTGCCCCTCACCACCCATGCCGAGCAGGTGGAGATCGAAGTCCGGGGCCATACCGTCACTCGACCGGCCGGCGAGGATCGCGGCATAATCGGCTGCCGCCGCCTCGATGTCGTCACCGAGCGGACCGTCCGACGGCGCCATCGGGAACACCCGCGACGGGTCGACGGGCACCTTGTCGAGCAGCGCCTCACGTGCCTGACCGGAGTTGCGCTCCGGGTCGTCGGCGGGCACGAATCGGTCGTCGCCCCAGTAGATGTCGACCTTCGACCAGTCGATGGTGCCGCTGTCCGCCGCGAGCGCCGAGAGGAGTCCGATCCCGTTGCTGCCGCCCGTCAGCACCACGCTGGCGACACCGCGTTCGGCCTGGGCGCGGGTGACGAGGTCCACGAAACGGGTGGCTGCGGTCTCGACCAGTTCCTGCTTGGAGTCGAAGACGAGGGTCTCGGTGGTCATCGGGCGGCAACTCCTTCGGCGTCGTCTGCGAACTCGACCTCGGGCACTCCCTTGAGTGCTTCGACGTACACCTCGTCGGTGTCGAGTCGTCGTAACTCCTCGGCGATACAGGCGGGCAGTTCGCGCCGGCCCATCGCGACGCGCCCGTCGGGTTTACCCGGCATCGAGAGCACCGCGTTGTTCTCCTCGTCCACGGCGAGGATGGTCGGGCCGTCGTCGCGGAACAGGCGGATCTCGAAACTCCCACGCCGGCGCCGGGTCGGCACGCGCAGGGTGGACCGGAGCCACCCGGCGAGCAGATCGACCGATGGCGAGTTCTGCGCTCCCGTCACCTGGACCTCGGTGACCGGGGTGTGCGGCGGACGATCGAATGCGGAGGCGAGGATCGCGCGCCAGTGCGTGACGTGGGTCCAGGCGAGGTCGGTGTCGCCGGGGGAGTAGGTCTCGAGGCGCTGCGCGAGCACCGCGAGCGAGTCGTCGGCCTTGCTCGCGTCGACGATGCGCCGATGTCCGAGCCTGCCGAGTGGATCGTCGGCGGGACGCACCGGACCCTTGCCCGGCCACCAGGTGACGACCGGGGTGTCGGGCAGGAGGAACGGAGTCACGACACTGTGGGGATGGTCGGCCAGTTCGCCCTGCAGCGACAGCACCACAACCTCCGAGGCGCCGGCGTCGCCGCCCACGCGGATCTGCGCGTCGAGCCGTGAGTCACCCTCGCGCACACCCCGATACACGACGATGACGCGGCTGGGATGCTCGCGACTGGCGCCGACCGCCGCCTCGATGGCGCCTTCCATCGGTTCGCCCAGTTCGACGCACACGACGAGAGTGAGGACGCGTCCGAGACTGAGCGCACCACCCGCGGCCCGCACCTCGATGATCTTCTTCGCGACCTTTCCGGTCGACGTGTCGGGCAGTTCGACGATCATCGGGTGGCCTCCTGAACGGAACGGTCGGTGAGGACGTGCGGGCTTCTCGTCACGGCCGGCGCCACGCGCGACCGGTGCGGGCCATCATCTCCTCGGCCGACGGCGGACCCCACGTGCCGGACTCGTAGGTGTCGGGGGACCCCGACGCGGCCCAGTGTTCGAGCACCGGATCGAGGATGCGCCACGACAACTCGACTTCCTCGTTGACGGGGAACAGCGAGGGTTCACCCAGCAGGACGTCGAGGATCAACCGCTCGTAGGCCTCCGGCGAGGCCTCGGTGAAGGCGGTGCCGTAGCTGAAGTCCATGTTGACGTCCCGGACCTCCATGCTCGACCCGGGGACCTTCGAGCCGAAGCGCAGGGTGATGCCCTCGTCCGGCTGGACCCGGATGACGAGCGCGTTCTGGCTGAGCTCCTCGGTCATCGTCTGATCGAAGGGCAGGTGTGGTGCGCGTTTGAACACGAGCGCGATCTCGGTGACCCGTCGGCCCAGACGCTTACCGGTACGGAGGTAGAACGGCACACCGGCCCAGCGTCGGGAGTCGACTTCGAGTGCGATCGCGGCGAAGGTCTCGGTCGTCGAGTCCTTCGCGAAGCCGTCTTCCTCTTTGAGGCCCGGGACCTTCTCGCTGCCCTGCCAACCGGGTCCGTACTGACCGCGGGCGGTGTTCTCGTCGATCGGCAGGACGTTGCGGGTCGCGGCGAGGACCTTGATCTTCTCGGCCTGTAATTGCTTGGGCTCGAAGGAGATCGGCTCCTCCATCGCGACCAGGGCCATGAGCTGCATGAGGTGGTTCTGGATGACGTCGCGCGCCGCGCCGATGCCGTCGTAGTAACCCGCCCGACCGCCGAGACCGATGTCCTCGGCCATGGTGATCTGGACGTGGTCGACGTAGTGCGAACTCCAGAGCGGGTCGAAGAGCTGATTGGCGAACCGCAGGGCCAGGATGTTCTGGACGGTTTCCTTGCCGAGGTAGTGGTCGATGCGGAACACCGACGACTCCGGGAAGACGTTGTTGACGATCGCGTTCAGCTCGCGGGCGGACTCGAGGTCGTGACCGAACGGCTTCTCGATCACCACCCGGCGCCAGCTGTCGCCCGTCGGGGCGGCGAGTCCGCTGCGTTCGAGCTGCTCGCAGACCGTGGGGAACGCCTTCGGTGGGATCGACAGGTAGAAGGCGTGATTGCCGTCGGTCCCGCGTTCGACGTCGAGCGACTTGAGGGTGTCGCGCAGCCGGTCGAAGGCGGCGTCGTCGTCGAAGGCGCCCTGCACGAAACGGAATCCCTCGGCGAGGCGCTCCCACACCTCTTCGCGGAATCCGGTCCGTGCGTGCTCGCGGACGGCGTCGTGGACGATGGCGCCGAAGTCCTCGTCGGTCCAGTCGCGACGGGCGAACCCGACGAGAGCGAACGAGGGTGGCAGGAGGCCGCGGTTGGCCAGGTCGTAGACCGCCGGCATCAATTTCTTGCGTGCCAGGTCACCGGTCACCCCGAAGATGACCAGGCTGCATGGTCCCGCGATGCGTGGCAGCCGTTTGTCCTGTGGGTCACGGAGCGGATTGGTCCACGAACCGGACCCGACCGACTGCTCGCCTCCGGCCACCTGCGCTCAGCCCTCGTTCGCTGCGGACAGTTGCTCGGCGGTCGCGCTGAGCAGATCGTTCCACGCGTCCTCGAACTTGCTGACGCCCTCGTCCTCGAGAACTTTGAAGACGTCGGCGACGTCGACGCCCACCGCCGAGATCTTGTCGAAGATCTCCTGCGACTCGGCGGCGAGACCGATGATGGACCCGGTGTTGACCCAGCCGTGGTCGGCGAAGGCGTCCATCGTCTTGCCGGGCATCGTGTTGACCGTGTTCGGCGCGACGAGCTCGCTCACGTACAGCGTGTCCGGGTAGTCCGGGTTCTTCACACCCGTCGACGCCCACAGTGCGCGCTGCGGCCGCGCGCCCTTGGCGAGCAGGTCGGGGAAGCGGGACTCGACCTCGAAGACCTGCTGGTAGGCCGAGTAGGCGAGGCGGGCGTTGGCCAGTGCGGCCTTGCCCTTCAGTTCCACGGCCTCCGGGGTTCCGATGGCGTCGAGCCGCTTGTCGATCTCGGTGTCCACGCGCGACACGAAGAACGACGCGACGGAGTGGATGCGCGACAGGTCATGGCCTGCCTGGGCGGCGGCGTCGAGGCCGTCGAGGTAGGCGTCGATGACCTTCTCGTAGCGCTCGACCGAGAAGATCAGCGTGACGTTCACGCTGATGCCCTCGGCGATCACCTTGGCGATGGCCGGCAGGCCCGCCTCGGTGGCCGGGATCTTGATGAGCAGGTTCGGCCGGTCGACGATCTTCCACAGTTCGACGGCCTGGGCCACCGTGGCGTCGGTGTCGTGGGCCAGGCGCGGGTCGACCTCGATCGATACCCGGCCGTCGACGCCGTCGGTCGCCTCGAAGGTCGGGGCGAGGACGTCACAGGCGTTGCGGACGTCGTCGGTGGTGACCGTCCGGATGGTGGCGTCGACATCGGCGCCCCGTGCGGCCAGCTCGTTGACCTGATCGTCGTAGGCGTTGCCCTTGGACAGCGCGGCCTGGAAGATCGACGGGTTGGTGGTCACCCCGACGACCGACTTGGTCGCGATCAGGTCTGCGAGGTCGCCGGAGCTGATCAGGTCCCGGGACAGGTCGTCCAGCCACACCGAGACTCCGGCAGCGGACAGTTCGGCGAGCTTCTCGTTCTGGGTCACGATTCTCTCCTCATGGGGTTGGCTTGTCAGCCGGTGTTGTCTACGGCTTTGTCAGCCGGCGACGACGCGCTCGGCGGCCGCGGTCACGGCCTCGGCGGTGATACCGAACTTGGTGAACAGCACCTTGTAGTCGGCGGAAGCCCCGAAGTGCTCGATCGAGACGATCTCGCCACCGGCGCCGACGATGCGGTACCACGGCATCGCGATACCGGCTTCGACGGCGACGCGCGGGACCGACGGCGGCAGCACGTCGTCCCGGTAGCCCTGCGGCTGTTCGTCGAACCACTCGACGCAGGGCATCGAGACGACACGCGCCTTGATTCCCTTCTCCGCCAACGCCTTCTGCGCGTCGACGGCCAGGTGGACCTCGGAACCGGTGCCGATGAGCACGACCTGCGGGTCACCCTCGGAGTCGCTCAGGACATACCCGCCGTTGGCGACGCCCTGCGCCGAGGTGCCCTCGAGGATCGGGATGTTCTGCCGGGTGAGTGCCAGGCCGACCGGATGGTTGCGTCGCGTCAGCAGGTGCTGCCATGCGAACGCCGTCTCGTTGGCGTCGCCGGGACGCACCACATCGAGATTCGGGATCGCACGCAGCGCGGCGAGGTGTTCGATCGGCTGGTGGGTCGGGCCGTCCTCGCCGAGACCGATCGAGTCGTGGGTCCAGACGTAGATCGGGTCGATCTCCATCAGGGCGGCGAGCCGGACCGCGGGACGCATGTAATCGGCGAACTGCAGGAACGTGCCGCCGTAGGCGCGGGTGGGACCGTGCAGGACGATGCCCGACAGGATCGAGCCCATCGCGTGCTCGCGCACACCGAAGTGCAGGGTGCGGCCGTACGGGTTCGCCGACCACTTCTTGGTGCTGATCGAGGTCGGTCCGAACGACGGTTCGCCGTCCATCGTCGTGTTGTTGGAGCCGGCGAGGTCGGCCGAACCGCCCCACAGCTCGGGTAGCACGGGCGCGAGGGCGCCGAGCACCTTGCCCGACGCGCTTCGCGTCGCGACGTCCTTGTCGCCCACGTTCCAGCTCGGGAGGGCGTCGGTCCAGCCCTCGGGGAGCTCCTGGGCGGTCAGCCGGTCGAACAGCTTCTTGGCGTCGGGGTTCTTCTCCGCCCAGGCGTCGAACGACGACGTCCACGCCTTGCGCTGCTCGGCGCCGCGGTCGATGAGCTTGCGGGTGTGCCCGATGACCTCGTCGCTCACCTCGAAGTTCTTGGCGGGGTCGAAGCCGAGGACCTTCTTCGTCGCCGCGACCTCGTCTTCGCCGAGCGCCGCACCGTGGGCCATGCCGGTGTTCATCATGTTGGGTGCCGGGTAGCCGATGATCGTCCGCAGGCAGATGATCGACGGCTTGTCGATGACCTGGCGGGCGGCCTCGACCGCGGCCTCGATGGCGACGATGTCCTCGCCGCCCTCGACCGTCTGGACGTGCCAGCCATAGGCCTCGTACCGCTTGGCGACGTTCTCCGACAGCGCGATGTCGGTGTCGTCCTCGATCGAGATCTGATTCTGGTCGTAGAACACGATCAGGTTGCCGAGCTGCTGGGTTCCGGCCAGCGAGCTGGCCTCCGAGGTCACGCCCTCTTCGATGTCGCCGTCGGAGGCGACGACATAGATGTAGTGGTCGAACGGGCTCTGCCCGGGGGCCGCATCCGGGTCGAACAGGCCGCGTTCGCGACGGGCGGCCATCGCCATGCCCACCGACGAGGCCAGACCCTGACCGAGCGGGCCGGTGGTGATCTCCACGCCGCGCGTGTGACGGAACTCGGGGTGGCCCGGGGTGAGGGAGTCCCAGGTCCGCAGCGCCTCGATGTCGGAGAGCTCGAGGCCGAATCCGCCGAGGTAGAGCTGGATGTAGAGCGTCAGGCTCGAATGCCCGCACGAGAGGACGAAACGGTCGCGGCCGGCCCAGTCGGTGTCGGTCGGGTCGTGGCGCATCACCCGCTGGAACAAGGTGTAGGCGAGTGGAGCGAGGCTCATCGCGGTGCCGGGGTGTCCGCTTCCGCATTTCTGCACTGCGTCGGCCGCCAGGAGCCGGGCCGTGTCGACGGCGCGGGTGTCGAGGTCGGTCCAGTCGTCCGGGTGACGGGGGGTGGTCAATGCGCGGATCTCGTCTGTGTCGGCCACGATGCTGATTGTCTCCTGTGCCTGCTCGGTGCGATTCGTACAAGTGGCGATCGGTACTGGGGCTGTCGGCGCTCGGGCGACCGACGCCCGTCGGCGCGTACGGGTCCAGAGTAATCGGCGCCGGGCTCGCACTGCGCGCCGACCGATGGTTACCGGCGAGTTCATGCGTCCGCGCCGGTCGTGGGCCCGCCCGCGTCGTCGCCGTGCCTCGATTCACGGTTCGCAAAGGCAAACGTCTACCATGCTGTGTAGTAGCCCGCGGGCGTCTGTGCGGGCGGACGAGGAGTGTTCGTGAGGATAGGGGAGCGTGTGAGCGGGGACAGTTCCGCCGCATCTCACTCGACCGACACCGCATCGAATCCGCAGGTATCGACCGATCCGGTCGCACCGGCCGATCAGTCGTGGGCCGGGCGCGTGCGTGCGACGGTGCTCGCCTACATCGCGTTGACCAAACCGCGCGTCATCGAGCTGCTTCTCGTCGCGACGATCCCGGTCATGCTGCAAGCCGACCGCGGCCACGTCGACATCGCGGTCATCGCCTTCACCCTGATCGGCGGCTGGCTCGGAGCCGGGAGTGCGAACACTCTCAACATGGTGGCCGACGCCGACATCGACAAGAAGATGAAGCGCACCGCCCGGCGTCCGCTGGCCCGCCGTGCCGTCGCGACCCGCAGTGCCCTCATCTTCGGTCTCGTCCTCTGGGCGGCGTCCTTCGCGGTTCTCTACTTCGCCGCCAATCTGCTGTCCGCCCTGCTCGTCTCGGCGACCATCCTCTTCTACGTCGGTGTCTACACGCTCATCCTCAAGCGTCGGACCTGGCAGAACGTGGTCTGGGGTGGTGCTGCGGGCTGCATGCCGACCCTGGTGGGGTGGGCTGCGGTCACCGGCTCGCTGAGTTGGCAGCCGATCGTTCTCTTCGCCGTCATCTTCTTCTGGACGCCGCCGCACACCTGGGCGCTCGCGATGCGCTACAAGGAGGATTACAAGGCGGCAGGCGTGCCAATGCTCCCGGTCATCGCGACCGAGGAACGCGTCACCCGGCAGATGCTCATCTACACGTGGCTCACCGTGGTGAGTTCGCTCCTGCTCATCCCGGCGACGAGCTGGATCTACACCGTGATCGCGCTGGCAGCCGGCGGCTGGTTCCTCGAGCGCGTGCACAAGTTGTACCGCGATACCAAGCGTGGCGCCGAAGTCGCTCCGCTGAAGGTCTTCCTGCAGTCCAACGAGTATCTCGCCATCGTGTTCTGCGGACTCGCGATCGACGCGGTCGTCGGACTGCAGACCATCTCGTCCTACTTCTGAGCCCCGCTCAGATCCCGGCGGGCAACAGCACCGTGGTGCCCGTCGTGACGCGTGCCTCCAGATCGGTGTGCGCCGCCGCCGCGTCGGCGAGTCGGTACCGCTGCCCGACGCGCACCTCGACGCTGCCGTCGACGATCGCATCGAAGTACTCGCCCGCTCGCCAGTGGAGTTCCTCGGCCGTGTCGGTGAAATGGCCCAGTGTCGGGCGGGTCACCGACAGCGATCCCGCCGGGTTGAGACGCTGCAGATCGAACGGCGGAACCGGTCCGCTCGCCGCTCCGAAGAGCACGACGATCCCACGTATCGCGGTCGACGCCAGTGACTGCTCGAAGGTGTCGGCGCCGACGCCGTCGTACACCACGGGCACGCCGCGCCCGTCCGTGAGTTCACGGACCCGCGAGCTCAGGTCCTCGCCGTAGCGAAGCACGTGGTCGGCGCCTGCCGCCCGGGAGAGTTCCTCCTTCTCGTCGGACGACACCGTCGTGATGACCCTCAGTCCGCGGCGTTTGGCCAGCTGGGTCAGGATCAGCCCGACACCGCCGCCACCGGCGTGCACGAGAATCGATTCACCGGACCGGGGATGAGCGCTTCCGTCGAGGAGGTAGTGCGCGGTCAGGCCGCGGAGCAGCGACGAACCGGCGACCGCATCGTCGACCGCGTCGGGCACCGGAACGGCTTTCGACGCCGGGACCGCGACGAGCTCGGCGTAGGAACCGGGCGCCGCACACCACGCCACACGCTGACCCTCCCGCAGCGACGTCACGTCCGAGCCGGTCGCGACGACGACGCCGGCGCCCTCGCTGCCGGGGATGTAGGGCGGGGTCGAGGGATAGAGGCCGCGTCGCAGATAGGTGTCGATGAAGTTGACGCCCACCGCAGATGTCCGGACGATCACCTCGTCGGGCGCGGGTATGGGGTCGTCGACGCTGCCGAAGGTCAGGACGTCGGGTCCGCCGTGGCGGGTCACCTGAATCGCTCGCACGACACCGTTCTACACGCCGAAACCGCCCCGGTATGCTGACCCCCATGACGAACACCACCGCCGACGAGAACTCGAGCCAGCAGAAGAAGGTCGAGGCACCCACCGAGGTCGTCGCCTCGGTACGCAAGTTCGTCGAGCGCGAAGGTGGCAGCGCGAAGGTGGTTCTCCAGGCGATCGGGGACGCCGGGGTACGGATCACCATGGTGGGCGACGCGAACGGCATCCTCGGTGACCGGGTGGTGCCGGACCTGGCGACCGCACAGGCCGTGGTCGATGCGGTCGACGGTCTCGAGATCGCCGAGTGGGACCGCGACCTCACCTCGGAGACGACGGTGTCGACCTCGCACTACCGCAAGATGGCGGGCTGGGTCGCTCGGCAGAAGCGCTTCCCCCGAGCGCGTAACCGCGCCATCCTCTGAGGCCGGGCGTCGATCAGGCAGACTCGCGCAGCGGGTCTGCCTTTTTCGTGCCTGAGTTACTCACGTCTGTGTTCTTCGCGACCACGAGCTGCCAGGTGGCGCCGATGAGCAGCAGAGCGCTGCCGAACATGTGCGCGATGACGAGAGCGACGGGCAGATCGGTGGCGAACTGGACGAACCCGATCAGGCCCTGGAGCAGCAGGAGCAGCATGAACACCACTGCCGATCGCTGCTGCGGGCGAGCGAAGACGCGGGCGTAGACGAGAGCTGCGATCGCGAGTCCGACGAGGGCGAAGACGGCGTCGGCGTGCAGCTGGGTCGCGTTGTCGGGGTCGAGGCCGTTGCGTGGCGCGTCCGCGTCGCCGGCATGCGGCCCGGAGCCGGTCACCACCGTGCCGAGGTAGATCGTTCCCCAGGTGACGAGGTAGACGAGCCAGGCGAGGTAGATACCGAGTCGGCGGGTTGCGGTGGGAGGAGCGTCGGAGTCGGACGACTCGGGCGCGACGGGCGTCGGATACGGCCGCATCCGGTAGACCAGCACCGTGGCCGCGGACACCAAGGCCATGGAGAGAAGGAAGTGCAGTGCGACGACCCACGGGTTGAGCTGCGTCAGCACCGTGATGCCGCCGATGACCCCTTGGAAAGGGATGCCCAGGGCGATGAGGGTGACCAGCCACTTGTCCCGTCGCGCCGACCCGGCGAACCGGAGAACGGCCACCCAGGTCGCGATGGCGATGACGATCAGCACCCAGGTGAGCATGCGGTTGCCGAACTCGATCGCGCCGTGCACGCCCAGCTCGCCGTGCGGCACGAAGGACTCGTCGGTGCATCGCGGCCAGGTCGGGCAACCGAGTCCCGAGCCGGTGACGCGGACGGCGCCGCCGGTGGCGACGATGCCCACGTTCGAGATGAGCAGGGCGATCGCCCAGCGGTGCACGAATCGGGCGGTCGGCCGGCCGAAGCCGGGGATGAACCGCCACGGACCGGTCAGCGGACGCGGTTCGTCGGTCGGCGCCGGTCGCTCGCCGGACCGGGATGCCGCCGGCGCGTTCGAAGTATCGGATGTCATCGGAATCGGAACCACCTCACCGCCAAGGTGCCGGCCACCGCGGCCCACACCAGCAAGACACCCACCCCGAAGGCGTCGAACGAACCTTCCGAAGCCATCTCGAGCGCCTCACTCAGGGCCCCCGACGGGAGGCACCGCGCGATCCAGTACACGGCGTCGGGGACATTGGAATCGACGACGACGAGACTGCCGAGGCCGATCAACGCGAACCACAGCAGATTCGCCAGGGCCAGGACGACCTCCGCCTTGAGCGTGCCGCCCAGGAGCAGACCGAGAGCCGCGAAACACGCGGTGCCGACCACCAGGACCACCGCGCCGATGAGCAGGCCGACGGGACTCGGCCGCCAGCCGAAGGTCGCACCGATTGCACCCAGGATCACCGACTGCGACGCGACCACCACGAGCACCGCGATCGATTTGCCGACGATGATCCCCCAACGCGGGATCGGGGTGGCGCCGAGCCGTTTGAGGGCTCCGTAGCGGCGGTCGAAGCCCACCGCGATCGCCTGCCCGGTGAACGCCGTCGACATCACCGCCACGGTCAGGATCGCCGGGACGAACAGAGCCGCGCGCTCCGCCGGGCCCGCGCCGAAACCGGTGTCGATCGGCAGCAGGCACAGGCCGACGAGCAGCGTGATGGGGATGAACATGGTGAGCAGTAGCTGCTCGCCGTTGCGGAGCAGGAGCTTGAGTTCGAGTCCGGACTGCGCGGCGATCATGGCCGGCAGCGACGCCGGACGAGGAGCCGGACGGAACAGGCCGTCGGGGAACGTGCCGGACCGCTGCGCGTCGGTGGGAACAGGTGAGGTCACGGTCGTAGGGCCCGTCCGGTCAGGTCGAGGAAGACGTCTTCGAGGCTGCGGGTCTCGACCCGGAGGTCGGTGGCCAGGACGTTGATCTTCGCGCACCACGCCGTCACGGTCGCCAGCACCTGCGGCGTCATCGGACCGATCACGAGGTACGAACCGGGGGTGGCCTCGGTGCAGTGATACCCCTCCGGCAGGGCCAGCACCAGCATCGACAGATCCAGTCCGCGGGGAGCGGTGAAACGCAGTTCGTTCTCCGCGCCGGTGCTGGTGAGGTCGGCGGGTGTCCCGTCGGCGACGACCCGGCCGTGATCGATGATCGTCACGTGGTCGGCGAGTTCCTCGGCCTCGTCCATCAGATGCGTGGTCAGGAGCACCGATACGCCGTCGGCCCGCAGCCGGTCGATGAGTTCCCACACGACGAGCCGGGCGTGGGCGTCGAGCCCGGCGGTCGGCTCGTCGAGGAAGACCAGCTCTGGCCGGTTGACGACGGCGCACGCCAGCGCCAGGCGCTGTTGCTGCCCGCCGGACAGTCGCCGGTAGGACGTACGCCGCACCTCGGTCAGGCCGAGTGCGTCCAGAAGGAACTCGGGGTCGATGGGATCTGCCGCGTACGCCGCGACGAGGCGCAACATCTCCTCGGCACGCGCTCCCGGATAGGCGCCGCCGCCCTGGAGCATGACGCCGATGCGGCGCCGGAGTGCATCGTTGTCGGCGATGGGGTCGAGTCCCAGGACGCGGACGGTACCGGCGTCGGGCTCGGTGAATCCCTCGCAGATCTCGACGGTGGTCGTCTTGCCCGCCCCGTTGGGCCCCAGGAGAGCCAGGATCTCGCCGCGTCGGAGCGTGAGGTCGAGCCGGTCGACGGCCGCACGGTCGCCGAAACGTTTGACCAGGCCGCTGATCTCGACCGCGGGACCGGCGGAGTCCGACCGGTCCGCGGTCACTTCTCCGGAAGTGGACCCGGGATCGCGGAGCCGACGATCGTTCACCCGATCGTCGTCGTTGATCTGCCGAGAGGTCGTGCTTCGCACACAGGTCAGACTAGGCGCTCGGAGCCCAGGGACGAAAAACGGTGACCCGGCCCACCACGCACGTCGTCATCGGCGCGTCGAGGCCGACGCGGCCGGGGTCTCGTCGTCATCCGGAGCGGATGCACGCCGACGTCGGCGTCGCGGCGCGCGGTCCTCGAAGAACAGCGCGGTGAGGACCGCGACCATGATCACGCCGGCCAGAAGTCCTTGTGCCAGCACCACTCCGCTGGTGTTCGAACTCGTGGGCATCACCACGATGGCGATGATCGCCGACGCGGCGATCGTCGAGATCCGGAACCAGGCGCCGGTCGCCCACGCGGCCAGCGGGATCACGGCCCACAGGAGGTACCAGGCCTGGACGAACGGGAAGAACAACACCACTGTGGCCATCGACACACCGAGCGCGCCGAGCGGATGGAGGCGGCCGCCGAGCGTGGCGAGCATCCACCGGACGATGAAGAGCGCGGCGACGAGTTGCGCGATCGGCCGGGCGACCTCGAGGATCGCCTGCGTGTGCTCACCGAGGCCCAGGGTCACCCCGATCCGCCCGGTGGTCACCGACAGCAGCGTCGGCATCGACATCCAGGAGCGGACGATCTCACCCGTCGACAGCGTGCCGGTCCAGCCGAAGCCGAGCCCGGTGCCGAGGGAGATGGCCATCATCACGACGCCGAGGACCACCACGTAGAAGGCCGCGGACGCACTCAGCATGAACACCGACCACCGCGACCGGCCCCACCATTCGCGGACCGGCGCGTGCCGGAGCGCGGGCAGGGTCGCGCCCCACCGCATGGCGAGGGCGATGCCGACGAAGCCCAGCGCGAGCATCGACGTGACCTTGATCATCGCCGACGCCGCGAGGACCGCGCCCCCGGCGATGAGCAACCAGCCCGCGCGGGTGGGGACGAGGGTGCCGGGTCTGCGGAGGCGTTCGGCGCCGTAGATCGCGCGAAAGCTCAACTCGAGACCGACGAGCATCAGCCCGAGCATCAGGGCCTCGTTGTGGATGCCGCCGACGAGATGCAGGATGACCAGCGGGTTCATCGCGCCGAGCCACAGTGCGGCCACCGACGACACCCCGCATCGCCGGGCGAGCCGGGGGAGTGCCCACACGATGAGTGCCACTCCGATCAGCGCGACGATGCGGTGCAGGAAGATCGCGGCGGTGATGTTGTCGCCGGTGACCTTGGTGATGCCCTCGCCGATCCACAGGAAGAAGGGACCGTAGGGCGCCGGGGTGTCACGCCACAGGTTGGGCACCGACCGGGTCAGGATGTGGTCGACCCCGAGTCCCCGGACCGGGCTGACCGAGTACGGATCCATGCCGCGGAACGCGATCGCGCTCTGGGCGAGATAGGAGTAGATGTCCTTGCTGAGCAGCGGGGGCGCGACGATGATCGGGGCGATCCAGAGCATCAGGGTCCGGTCGGCCTGGCGGCGGCTCATACGGCGCTCGGGGCTCCGCCCGTGGCGCACCTCGACGCTGAACCGGCCGACCGCGAACCGCCCTAGCAACAGCCATGCGACGACCAGGGTGATCGCGCCGCCGATGGACAGGGCGAGCGCGGTGCCGAACATCCGTGACGGCAACGACAGGACCCGCATCCCGGCCACCGGATTCTGCAGCACGGGTACTGCGCCGGTCCCGAGGGCGCCGATGAGGATGAGGACCGACCCGGTGGCACCGAACAGCTTGATGCGGCGGAGCCTGCGGTTCTCCTCGGCGTTGAGCGGCCCGACCTCGCGCTCGTCGTCGTGCAGGCGGGCGACGGTCTTGCCGTAGTCGCCGCGGGCGGTGTCGGCGGACGCGGCGTCGGCAGGGCGCTGTTTGCGCAGTCCGAGATAGTTCAGCACCGCCAGCAATCGCGTCCACACGAGTCCGAAGTAGTCCGGCACGCGGCGCGGAGCTGTGGTTTCGGGCACACGACGACTGTAATCGGCGGACGTGGGGGCCTCACGACCCCCTGCGATTAGGGCACCCTTGCTGGCAGCTGGGAAGCAATTACGTCACACTCGTGTTGTGAAAACCATGCGGAACGATGTTGTGCTGTCTTCAGACAGCTCCGGCGCCGTGCCATCCGCTGGTACCGGTGCCACGACGACCGGTGGTGCCGACCCGCACCACGACGGTCAGACCCGTGAGGCCGTGGTCACCTTGCTCGTCGAGGACGGCCCCCTCACCGCGGGCGAGATCGGCGAGCGCCTCGGGATCTCCGCGGCGGGTGTCCGACGTCACCTCGACGCCCTCGAAGGCGCGGGGGACATCGAGGTCGCCTCTCCGGGATTCGGCCAGCGCGGTCGCGGCCGGCCGGCGAAATACTTTCAGCTCACCGCTTCCGGACGCGGCAAGATGCGCCACGCCTACGACGATCTGGCCGGCGCGGCGATGCGCAAGCTCCGCGACCTCGGCGGATCCGACGCGGTCACCGAGTTCGCCCGCGAGCGAGTCGAACGCATCGTGGCCGGCGTCCGTCCCAACACCGACCCGGTGACGGTGGCCGACACGGTCGAGGAGATCGCCGACGCGCTCACCAGCGCCGGATACTCCACCAACACCCGGCAGGTGGGCACCGGCCTGCAGATCTGTCAGCACCACTGCCCGGTGGCGCACGTCGCCACCGAGTTCCCGGAGCTGTGTGAGGCGGAGACCGCGGTCTTCACCGAACTCCTCGGCACGCATGTGCAGCGCCTGGCGACCATCGCCAACGGTGACTGCGCCTGCACGACCCACGTGCCGATCCACCCGCCGCCGGGCGGGACCACCGACGAGAGACCCGATCGATCCGGGGCCGTCGCGGTGTCCGATACGCAGCCCGTATCGCGCCGCGCCACCCCGATTCCCACCCCGACCGCCACGACAACCCGAAAGGCCACGCGATGACTGTCACCGATCCGGCCGCCACCCCGACCCCAGCGGCGCCCCTCACGCAAGAGGAGACGATCGCCGCCCTCGGCAAGTACGGCTACGGCTGGGCCGACTCCGACGTCGCGGGCGCGAGCGCCAAGCGCGGGCTGTCCCCGGCGGTCGTCGCCGACATCTCGGCGAAGAAGAGCGAGCCCGAGTGGATGCTCGAGCAGCGCCTCAAGGCACTCAAGATCTTCGACAAGAAGCCGATGCCGGGCTGGGGCGCGGGGCTCGAGGGCATCGACTTCGACAACATCAAGTACTTCGTGCGGTCCAGCGAGAAGCAGGCCGCCACGTGGGACGACCTGCCCGAGGACATCAAGAACACCTACGACAAGCTCGGCATCCCCGAGGCGGAGAAGCAGCGTCTGGTCTCCGGCGTCGCGGCGCAGTACGAGTCCGAGGTCGTGTACCACTCGATCCGCGAGGACCTCGAGAAGCAGGGTGTCATCTTCCTCGACACCGACACCGCGCTCAAGGAGCACCCGGAGATCTTCCAGCAGTACTTCGGAACCGTCATCCCGGCCGGTGACAACAAGTTCTCCGCACTCAACACCGCGGTGTGGTCGGGCGGCTCGTTCATCTACGTGCCGCCGGGTGTCCACGTCGACATCCCGCTGCAGGCCTACTTCCGGATCAACACCGAGAACATGGGCCAGTTCGAGCGCACGCTGATCATCGTCGACGAGGGTGCCTATGTGCACTACGTCGAGGGTTGTACCGCGCCGATCTACAAGACCGACTCGCTGCACTCGGCGGTCGTCGAGATCATCGTGAAGAAGGGCGGCCGCTGCCGGTACACGACCATCCAGAACTGGTCGAACAACGTCTACAACCTGGTGACCAAGCGCGCCAAGGCCGAGGCCGGCGCCACGATGGAGTGGGTCGACGGCAACATCGGCTCCAAGGTCACCATGAAGTACCCGGCGGTCTGGCTGACCGGTGAGCACGCCAAGGGCGAGGTCCTCTCGGTCGCGTTCGCAGGTCCCGGCCAGCACCAGGACACCGGATCGAAGATGGTCCACCTGGCGCCGAACACCTCGAGCAACATCGTCTCCAAGTCGGTGGCGCGGGGCGGTGGCCGCGCGTCCTACCGCGGCCTGATCAAGATCAACAACGGTGCTCACGGCAGCCGGTCGACGGTGAAATGTGATGCGCTGCTGGTGGACACGATCTCCCGCAGTGACACCTACCCCTACGTCGACATCCGCGAGGACGACGTGACGATGGGCCACGAGGCGACCGTCTCGAAGGTCAGCGACGACCAGCTCTTCTATCTGATGAGTCGTGGCCTGACCGAGGACGAGGCGATGGCCATGGTCGTTCGCGGCTTCGTCGAGCCGATCGCCAAGGAACTCCCGATGGAATACGCGCTCGAGCTCAACCGCCTGATCGAGCTCCAGATGGAAGGAGCTGTCGGCTGATGGCCGATCCCACACTCCCCGTGTCCACCCCCGGCTCCCAGGCGCCCGTCGTCAACAAGGGTGAGCTGTTCACCTCGTTCGACGTGAACGCCTTCGAGGTGCCGAGTCCCCGGGAGGAGGCCTGGCGGTTCACCCCGTTCCGTCGTCTCCGTGGTCTGCACGACGGTTCCGCGGTACGCACCGCGGAGGCGAACGTGGAGGTGACCGGGCTTGCCGACGGTGTGACCGTCGAGACCGTCGGTCGCGACGACAAGCGACTCGGCGATGGCGGTGTGCCGTTCGATCGTGTTGCCGCGCAGGCTTATTCGTCGTTCACGCAGGCGACCGTGGTGACCGTCGGCCGCGAGGTCGAACTCGCCGAGCCGGTCACTGTCACGGTCACCGGCCCCGGTGAGGGCGAAACCGGCTTCGGCCACACCCAGGTCCGTCTGGAGGCGTTCGCCCGCGCAGTCGTCGTCCTCGACCAGAGGGGCAGCGGAACGTACGCGGAGAACGTCGAGTTCGTCGTCGGCGACAGCGCGGCCCTGACCGTCGTGAACATCCACGACTGGGCAGACGACGCCGTTCATGTCGCGACACACCACGTGCGCGCGGGTCGCGATTCCGTGGTGCGGCACTTCGCGATCAGCTTCGGTGGCAACCTGGTTCGCCTGTCGCCGATCGTCCACTACGACGCACCGGGTGGTGACGTCGAGTTGTGGGGTCTGTACTTCGCCGACGCCGGCCAGCACCTCGAGCAGCGTCTCCTCGTCGACCACAGTCAGCCGCACTGCCGCTCGAACGTGGTCTACAAGGGTGCGCTGCAGGGCGACACCTCCGGTGATCGGACCCGCGAGGCCCACACCGTCTGGGTGGGCGATGTGCTGATCCGCGCGGAGGCCGAGGGCACCGACACCTTCGAACTCAATCGCAACCTGGTGCTCACCGACAATGCGCGCGCCGACTCGGTGCCCAACCTCGAGATCGAGACCGGCGAGATCGTCGGCGCCGGACACGCGAGTGCCACCGGACGATTCGACGACGAGCAGCTGTTCTACCTGCAGGCGCGCGGCATCCCCGAGGATCAGGCGCGTCGACTGGTGATCCGCGGCTTCTTCGGCGAGGTGATTGCCAAGATCGGCGTGCCGGAGCTCCGCGAACGCCTGTCCGCAGCTGTCGAGCGAGAGCTCGAGCTCGCCGACGCCTGACCGCATTGCGCGCCGGACCACTAACATTCCACAGCCTGAGAAAGAACACACATGACCACACTCGAAATCCGTGACCTGCACGTCGACGTCGTCCAGACCGACACCGACGCCGAGCCCATCCACATCCTCAAGGGTGTCGACCTCACCGTGAAGTCCGGTGAGACGCACGCGATCATGGGCCCGAACGGCTCGGGCAAGTCCACGCTGTCCTATGCCATCGCCGGACACCCCAAGTACCAGGTGACCTCCGGGTCGATCACGCTCGACGGCGAAGACGTCCTCGAGATGAGCGTCGACGAGCGCGCACGCGCCGGCCTGTTCCTCGCCATGCAGTACCCGGTCGAGGTGCCCGGTGTCTCGATGTCGAACTTCCTGCGCACCGCCGCCACTGCCGTCCGCGGTGAGGCGCCCAAGCTCCGTCACTGGGTCAAGGAGACCAAGGAGGCGATGACCGCCCTGGAGATCGATCCGTCGTTCTCCGAGCGCAGCGTCAACGAGGGCTTCTCCGGTGGCGAGAAGAAGCGCCATGAGATCCTGCAGCTGGATCTGCTGAAGCCGAAGATCGCCATCCTCGACGAGACCGACTCGGGCCTGGATGTGGATGCCCTGCGCGTCGTCAGCGAGGGCGTGAACCGCTACAAGGAGCGCGACAACGGCGGCGTGCTGCTGATCACCCACTACACGCGCATCCTGCGATACATCAAGCCGGACTTCGTGCACGTGTTCGTCAACGGGCGCGTCGTCGAGTCGGGTGGATCCGAGCTCGCCGACGTGCTCGAGGAGAACGGGTACGAGCGGTTCACCTCGGCGGCCAAGGCCGTCTGAGTCACCCGACCGGTCCGAGTCCCTCAGTACAGGAGGTGTACCAGGTGACACTCTCGACAGAGGCAACGACACAGGCTCCCGCGGCACTGGACGTCGACGCGTTGCGGGCTGATTTCCCGATCCTGTCCCGCACGGTGCGCGACGGGAAGCCGTTGGTGTATCTGGATTCCGGCGCGACCTCGCAGCGTCCGGTCCAGGTGCTGGATGCCGAGCGGTTCTTCCTCACGCATCACAACGCCGCGGTGCATCGCGGTGCGCACCAGCTCGCCGAGGAGGCGACCGACGCCTACGAGGACGCCCGCGAGGTCATCGCGGGTTTCGTCGGGGCATCCGCCGACGAACTCGTGTTCACCAAGAATGCGACCGAGGCGCTCAACCTCGTGACCTACACCCTCGGCGACCCGCGGGCCGCCGATGTTCTCGGCGGTTCAGCACTCGGACCCGGCGACACCGTCGTCATCACCGAGCTCGAACACCACGCGAACCTCGTTCCCTGGCAGGAGCTGTGCCGACGCACGGGTGCGACCCTGCGGTGGTTCGGGGTGACCGATGACGGCCGCATCGACCTGGATTCGCTGACCCTCGACGAGTCGGTGAAGGTCGTCGCCTTCACACACCAGTCCAATGTGACCGGCGCGGTCGCCGATGTGGCCGAGCTCGTCTCACGCGCTCGCGCGGTGGGCGCGCTCGTCGTGCTCGACGCGTGCCAGTCGGTGCCGCACATGGCGGTCGACTTCCGCGCCCTCGGCGTCGATTTCGCTGCCTTCTCGGGCCACAAGATGTTCGGTCCCAGTGGCGTCGGCGCGCTGTACGGCAGGTCGGACCTGTTGAACGCGTTGCCGCCGTTCATCACCGGCGGGTCGATGATCGAGACCGTGACGATGGAGGCGTCGACCTACGCTCCGCCGCCCCAGCGGTTCGAGGCCGGCGTGCCGATGACCTCGCAGGTCGTCGGACTCGGTGCTGCGGTGCGGTACCTCACCGATCTCGGCATGGAAACCGTTGCCGCGCACGAGCACGCGCTGACGGCGCGGGCGCTCGAGCAGCTCGCCGGCATCGACGGCGTACGGATCATCGGACCGCAGACCGCGGAGAATCGCGGCGGGGCCGTGGCCTTCCTGGTCGACGGCATCCACGCCCACGACCTCGGTCAGATCCTCGACGACGAGGGCGTGGCCATCCGGGTCGGTCACCACTGCACGTGGCCGCTGCATCGTCGCTTCGGTGTCGCAGCGACCGCACGCGCATCGTTCGCCGCCTACAACACGTTCGACGAGGTCGATGCACTCGCCGCCGCGATCGTGAAGGCGCAGAAGTTCTTCGGGACGGTCTGAGCCATGCGGATGGAACAGATGTACCAGGAAGTGATCCTCGATCACTACAAACATCCGCACGGCCGCGGACTCCGTGAGCCGTTCGGCACCGAGGTCCATCACGTCAACCCGACCTGCGGTGACGAGGTGACCCTACGCGTCGCGGTGTCCGACGACGGCTCCCGGATCGACGACGTGTCCTATGACGGACAGGGGTGTTCGATCTCGCAGGCGTCGACGTCGGTGCTGCACGATCTGATCGTCGGCCGCCCGGTCGGGGAAGCCCTGGCCACCGTCGAGTCGTTCAGCTCGATGATGACCTCACGCGGTAAGGACGCCGGGGACGAGGACGTCATCGGCGACGGGATCGCCTTCGCCGGAGTGAGCAAGTACCCGGCGCGCGTCAAGTGCGCACTCCTGGGCTGGATGGCCTTCAAGGACGCACTCGCGCAGACGATGGAAAGCCACGAGACACGAGCGGAGACAGCATGACTGACGACACAGTGACCACCGATACAGCGACCACCGATACAGCGACCACCGAGACAGCGACCACCGACACCGGCGTGACGGGCACACCCCCGGCACCGGCGACCTCGCTGCCGGCCATCGAGGACGTCGAGGAGGCCATGCGCGACGTGGTGGATCCAGAGCTGGGCATCAACGTCGTCGACCTCGGGCTGGTCTACGGGATCGAGGTGACCGACGACGCGGTCGCGAAGATCGACATGACCCTCACCTCGGCGGCCTGCCCGCTGACCGACGTGATCGAGGACCAGTCCCGCGGGGCACTGGTCAGCAGTGGTCTGTGCACCGAGTTGGAGATCAACTGGGTCTGGCTGCCGCCGTGGGGCCCCGACAAGATCACCGACGACGGTCGCGAGCAACTGCGCGCCCTGGGCTTCACCGTCTAGCCGACGGTCGGGAACTCCCACGCGCCGGCACTCGGGTCACCATCGGTGACCGGGTGCCGGCGTTTTTTTGATCATGGTGCTGGACGTGCGAGGAGTTGATCGCATGAGACGTTTCGAGTCGCGAGTCGAGCGGATGATCCGCGAGGCAACCGAACGCGGCGAGTTCGACAATCTGCCGGGCGCGGGCAAGCCGCTCGATCTCACCGACAGCGACGACCCCGACTGGTGGGTCAAACGCAAGATCCGCGACGAGAACCTGGACTCGTCGGCGCTGCTTCCCGCGCCGCTGCAATTGCGCCGGGAGGCGCAGGACTTCCCGGAGTCGTTGCGCGACATCGCCGACGAGGCGGCGGTCCGTGACATCCTCGTCGACTTCAATCGCCGTGTGCGCGAAGCACATCTCGCGTCGCGCCAGATCGCGCTGCCGCACAGTGTCGTCGCGCACACCGTTGACGTCGACGACATGATCAGGCGCTGGCGGGCACTGCCGCGCTGATCGGTAGTGCCCGGGATGCCAGGATTTGAGGTTAGCCTAACCTGCATGCTAGCTTCGCCTCAGGAGCTGCGCGGGTAGCTCACAGGGGAGCGAAGGCAGGGGCCGGTGGCAGTCGCAGTCGGTGCCGCGCGCGATGATCAGCCCGCCGTTTCCGGACACCTTCGCAGTCCCGTCGTGCAGGGCCTGCGCGCGGTCGCGGTTCTGGTGGTGATCCTCGACCATGTCGGAATGCCCGGTTTCCCAGGTGGTTTCATCGGCGTCGACGTCTTCTTCGTGATCTCCGGGTATGTCATCACCCAGATGCTCCTGCGGCGGTCCACCGAATCGCGCGGCGCCTGGTTCCTCGGTTTCTACGCCGCACGTGCGCGACGTATCGTGCCCGCGGCGACCCTGGTCATCGTTCTCACCGTCATCGCGACATTCGAGTTCACGAACTTCGTCCGGGGCGCCCGGGTGTTGCCGGACGCGACGGCCGCGTCGCTGTTCCTCGCGAACGTCCACTTCATCGAGACCGGGTCCGACTATGCCCGGCTCGGCGCCGATCCGTCACCGCTGCAGCACTATTGGTCGCTGGCCGTCGAAGAGCAGTTCTATCTGGTCTGGCCGGCGCTGATGATCGTGGCGATCGGCGTCGCCGCCCGGACGAGCCGGGTGACGTTGCGACAGTTGCTGTTCGCTCTTCTGATCGTGCTTGCGGTGGCCGCCTACCTCTACTCGATCGTGCTGACGCCGGTCAACGGGACCGAGGCCTTCTTCTCGCCGTTCACCCGCGCCTGGGAGCTCGCAGTCGGTTGTCTGCTCGCCGTCGCGGGCCCGTGGTTGATGAACGCTGTCGCGGATCGGCCGGTCGTGGCCTCCGCGCTAGGCTGGGCCGGGTTCGCGGCCATCGCGTGGTCGGTCGGGGCCCTGGACGGCACAGACGGTTTCCCGGGGTGGGTCGCCGTCGTCCCGGTGTTCGGCACCGCCGCGGTGCTGATCGCCGGAATGCGCAGTCGCGGCACGGTTCCCGTGTCGGTGCTGGGCACCCGCGTGCTGGTCTACCTCGGGAACATCTCGTACTCGCTCTACCTCGTGCACTGGCCGCTGTTCACCCTCACCGCCGCCCGCATCGGCGCCGACTTCACGCTGCCGATGCAGCTGCTTCTCGTCGGTGTGACCGTCGTGTGCGCGGCGGTCATCTACCACGCGTTCGAGAACCCGATCCGCCGGTCGCGCGGACTCGCCGGCCGGCCGTGGTGGAGCCTGGCCGTCATCCCGGTGAGCATCGCGGTCGTGTTCGCGGTCGCAGCATTCGAGCGCTATCGATGGGCGCTCCCCGTTCCCCTTGTCCAACAACTGTTCTGAGAGTTTCACGAAAGGGTCAGCGGATGACCAGGAGAGTCACCGCCACGGTCGTGGCGGTCGTGTCGTTGTGTGTGGCCGTGATGGTGGCCGGTTGCCAGGCGGTGCCCGAACGGCCCGCCGCCGCTACGTCGGAGTCCGAGGCGGTCCCGGCGGCGGTGTCCACCGCCGATGTTCTCGCAGCGGTCCGGGCCGCGACCGCGGTGCGAGACCTCCCGCCGACGATCACCACCGACGAGTTGCTCGCCGCCAGCGGTGACTACTCCGATCAATGGTCGATCGAGGGGTGCGAACCACCCCTGGAGGTCAGCCGTCTCGACGACATCGGACCGTGCATCCTCGGTGACACGACCAGCGACCGGACCGTGGCGCTGATCGGCGACTCGGCGGCATCGATGTGGCATTCGGCGCTCGATCTCGTCGGCAAACGCCACGGCTGGCGAGTACTCGCGCTGACCAAGAGCAACTGCGGACCGGCCGCGCTGACGTACTACCAGTGGCAGCTCAAGCGGGCCTACACCGAATGTGACGACTGGCAGGACTGGCGGATGGAGACCATCGCCCGCGAGAACGCCGAGATCGTCGTGATGGCCGGCTGGCACGACGGCGGCAACCAGGGACCAGGACGGGACACGACGCCGGAGGTGTGGCGCGACGGCCTGGTCTCCACGATCAACGACCTGCCGGCGGGCGCGAGGGCATTTCTGCTCGGCGGTGTCCCGCGTCCGTCACAGAGTCCGTCGGAGTGCGTGGCGGCCAACCCCGCCGACCTCATCCGGTGCGCCGAACCGGCCAGCGACGCCCTCCCGGTCCAGGCGGGGTGGTCGGCTGCCGCGGAGCTCACCGGACAGACTTTCATCGACGTCGACCCCTGGTTCTGCGCTCAGACGTGCCCCGCGGTGATCGCCGACCGGCTGGTGTACTCCGGCAAGTTCCACGTGACGGGGCAGTACGCCCGCCACCTGTCGGGTCCGCTCGAGGAGATCATGGCGCCCGCGCTGCGCGCGCAACCCTGACACCTGCGCGAGCGGTCAGTCGGTGTCGCCGGCCCACGCCGGCGTCGACATCGCACCCCGCGCCACCACGGCGCGGGTGCGCATGTCGACGGCCTTGATGACACGCGTCATCGCGCCCATCGTGCCGGTGAGATCGTCGCGTCCGCTGAGATAGCTGCGCTGGGCGGCGATGGGCATGGCGAAGAACGCCTCGAAGAAGGCGATGGTCTGCGAAGGACTCAGCCGCAGTAGCGCGCTGAGCCCGCGCAGACGGAGGTTGTGTACCGCGCGGGCGGACGACGGCCACAGCTCGGTGGCGGGGTCGCGACCCGAGGCAAGAGCGGTGACCACTGCGTCCGTGCACATCAGGGATGTCGCGACGCTGTAGCCGGTCGTCGGGTTCTTGAAACCACCCGCGGCGCCGAACCGGAAAGTGGGATCGCGCCACGGTTGTGGCGACGAGCCGGTCAGCGGGAAGTCGACGTGCTCGACCCGCAGGATCTCCGACGGCATACCGCCCAGGCGGTCGGCGAGCCGCCGCTGGAGTTCGTCGAGGCCCAGCGCGGGGTATCCGGCGAGGCAGGTCTCTTCGAGGAGATACTCGCCCCCGCCGAGGGGTACGACATACAGGAACGACGGCAGCGCCCGACGATGCTTCGCGCCGCCCCGCCAATCCATCAGCAGCGCTTCGTGTCCGGCCAGGATCGGCTCGGCGGTCCGGGCGCCGACGACGATCCCGTACGCGGTCTGCCGGGGTGCGTCGTGGGGGAGCGCACCACGACAGTCGACCACCGCCTCGCCGGTCAGGACCTTTCCGTCGTCGAGATGCACACGCGCACCGTCGATCTCGACCACGCGTGCGGCCACGGCCGGAACCCCGTCGAGGGTCAGCGACCGTTGCAGCCCGGGGGTGTCGAAGACGGTGTAGCCGCGGGCGATCTCCTCGAGGTCGCGACCCGCGACGCCGATGCGCGCGGTGCCGGCGGCGATCGCGGCCGGATCGATCCAGTCAGGCAGCTCGTCGGACCAGCAGGCGAACGTGGACCGCCAGATCCGCTCGGGAGACGGGTCGACGAGGGTCACGGACACACCCGCGCGTGCCAGTCGGTGCACGAGGGCCCGCCCGGCCGGCCCGGCCCCCGCGACGATGACTCCAGAACTCACATCCCGTCCTTCGTCGCGGGCGGCGATCCGGACGGGCACGCGCCGTCGGGCAGGAGGCTCACGAACCGCCGGTGGCCAGCATGCCACCGTCGACGGTGAGGGTTTCGCCGGTGATCCACGCCGACTCGTCGCTCGCGAGGAACGCGACGGCGCGGGCGACGTCCTCCGGCTCGCCGATGCGCTTCAGCGGATACGAACTCGCGACGCGTGCCTCGTTGTCGCCCTCGGTGAACACCGAGGCGAACTTCGTCCGCACGACCGACGGGGCGATCGCATTGACCCGGATGTTCGGCCCCAGTTCCCAGGCGAGTTCGGCGGTGAGGCGGATCAGCGCCGCCTTCGACGTGCCGTAGGCCGCGATCACCCCGGTCGACCGCAGGCCCGCCACGGACGCGATGTTGACGATCGAACCGCCGGTCTCCTTCATCCCCGCCCGGTAGGCCTCCTGGACGAACCCCAGCGCGGCGACCACGTTGGTGTCGAAGGTCTTGCGGTACGCGGAGAGATCGGCGCCCATCAGCGGGCCGGCCAGCGGCGCGATGCCGGTGTTGTTGACGAGGATGTGGATACCGCCCTGGGCGACGGCCGCGGCCACCGCAGCCGACCGGTCGTCGGCGTCACCGGTGTTGGCCGCGCACACCGAGACGGTCGCGCCGGGCACCGACTCACGAATCCGGCCGGCCGCCTCCTCGAGGGGCTCGGCCTTGCGGCTGGTGATGACGACCGAGGCGCCGCGCCGGGCGAGTTCGGTCGCGATCGCCTCTCCGATGCCGCGACTGGCGCCGGTGACCAGTGCCGAGCGGCCCGTGAGGTCGGAGGACTGGGGAAAGTTCTGCGGAATCGGTGTGGAGTGCGTCACGCTCCACACCGTATCGGTCCACCGTGTCGCCGCGGGCGGAGTCGGTGGCGTCGCCGGCGATGAGCGCGTGGTCAAACCGGTGGCGCGGCACCGGTAGAATGGAACGTCGTGATCACCGCGACCGACCTTGAGGTACGAGCGGGCGCTCGGACCCTGCTGTCGGCGCCCGGCGATGCGCTGCGCATCCAGCCCGGCGACCGCATCGGCCTCGTGGGCCGCAACGGTGCGGGGAAGACCACCACATTGCGCATCCTTGCGGGGGAGACCGAACCCTACGCGGGTTCGATCCGCCGCTCCGGTGAACTCGGCTACCTCCCGCAGGATCCCAAAGAGGGTGATCTGGACGTCCTCGCCAAGGATCGGGTGCTCTCCGCGCGTGGGCTCGACGAGATCCTGCGCGACATGGAGAAGCAGCAGGCGGCGATGGCCGAGGCCGCCGACGACAAACTCCGCGACAAGGCGGTCGCCCGCTACGGGCGCCTCGAAGAGCGCTTCTCGTCCCTCGGCGGGTACGTCGCCGAGTCCGAGGCCGCCCGCATCTGCAACAGCCTGGGTCTGCCGGACCGCGTCCTCAACCAGCCGCTGCGCACGCTCTCCGGTGGTCAGCGTCGACGCATCGAACTGGCCCGCATCCTGTTCGCGGCGTCCGACGGCTCCGGTAAATCCGACACCACCCTGCTGCTCGACGAGCCGACCAACCACCTCGACGCCGACTCCATCGCCTGGCTGCGCGGCTTCTTGCAGAACCATGAGGGCGGGCTCGTCGTGATCAGTCACGATGTCGACCTGCTCGCCGATGTGGTGAACCGGGTCTGGTTCCTCGACGCGGTGCGCGGTGAGGCCGACATCTACAACATGACCTGGAAGCGGTACCTGGACGCGCGTGCAACCGACGAGCAGCGTCGTCGTCGCGAACGGGCCAACGCGGAGAAGAAGGCGTCCGCACTGCGCACGCAGGCCGCGAAGCTGGGTGCCAAGGCGACCAAGGCCACGGCCGCCCAGAACATGCTGAAGCGGGCCGAGCGGATGATCGACGCGCTCGACGACGAGCGGGTGGCCGACCGTACGGCGCGGATCCGCTTCCCCGAACCCGCCGCCTGCGGCAAGACCCCGCTGATGACGTCTGGTCTCTCGAAAAGCTATGGCTCGCTGGAGATCTTCACCGGCGTCGATCTGGCGATCGACAAAGGCAGTCGAGTCGTCGTCCTGGGTCTCAACGGCGCGGGCAAGACGACGCTCCTGAAAATGCTTGCCGGGGTGGAGAAGCCGGACACCGGTCGCCTCGAGCCCGGTTACGGGCTGAAGATCGGCTACTTCGCCCAGGAACACGACACCCTCGACGACCAGGCGACCGTCTGGGAGAACATCCGGCACGCCGCACCCGACGCGGGCGAGCAGGATCTCCGAAGCCTGTTGGGCGCGTTCATGTTCACCGGTCCGCAGCTCGACCAGCCGGCCGGCACCCTGTCGGGCGGCGAGAAGACCCGTCTCACGCTGGCCGGTCTCGTGTCGTCGGCGGCGAACGTGCTGCTCCTCGACGAGCCGACGAACAACCTCGACCCGATCTCGCGCGAACAGGTCCTCGACGCCCTCCGGAGCTACACCGGCGCTGTCGTACTCGTCACGCACGACCCCGGGGCAGCTGCCGCTCTCGACCCGCAGCGCGTCATCCTGTTGCCGGATGGCACCGAGGACCACTGGAGCGACGAGTACCAGGAGCTCATCGAGCTCGCCTGATCGCGGCGATGACCAGGTCGGTACCGGCCCGGTCAGGCACCGTCAGCCGGTGACCGTGACCGTCGAACTCCCGGCCGACGACTCCGGCGGACCGCAACCGTCGACCGAACTCGAGGCCGTCGGCACCCGGCACGTAGAGGAAGTTGGCCTCGCTCGGCAGCGCCGGATGGCCCGCGTCGTCCAGGGCGGCGGCGAGACGGTCGCGTTCGCGGCGCATCGCAGTCACCCGGCCGGCCAGTTCGTCGGAGGCCGCGAGCGCGAGCGACGCCGCCTGTTCGGCGGCCGCGGTGATCGAGAAGGGGACTTCGTGGCGCCGCGCGCCGCGGATCGAAGTCGCCGATCCGATCGCGTATCCGACACGCAGGCCCGCGAGGCCGTGGGCCTTGGAGAAGGTCCGCACCACGATCAGATTGGGATGCTCGGCCAGCAGCGTCCCGATGTCGGGCGCAGTCGAGCTGTACTCGATGTAGGCCTGATCGAGGATCACCGGAGTGGACGCGTCGACGGTCGCCAGCAATCCCCGGATCTCGTCGTCGGTGACCACCGATCCGGTCGGGTTGTGGGGACTGCAGACGATGACGGCCGCGGTGTCGGGACCGGCCGCCGCGGCGAGCGCGGTCATGTCGGGGCGCCCGTCGTCGAGCAGCGGGGTCGTGTCGAGCATCATCCCGATCATGTCGGCGAGCAGTGCGAAGCCCTCGAATGTCGGTGCCGGGGTGGCGATTCGAGGTGTCCGACAGCCCGCGGTCCGGGACCGCGCCGCTGAGTCCTGCAACATCGCCGACAGAACCGCGGTCGCACCCGCGCCGATGGTGATGTTGTCGGCCTCCGATCCGGTGTGCTCGGCGATCGTCGTCCGCAGGTGCTCGGGACGGAAGGACGGATAGTGGTGCGCGTCGGCCGAGTGGCGACGCAGCGCGGAGACGACGGCGGGAAGAGGTGGGTACGCGGACTCGTTCCGGTCGCATCGCACGATGTCCGTCGACCGCGTGGGCGCCTGTTCGAGCCGTGCACCCGACGGATCGGGGAGGACGACGGTCACGAACGCCCGCTCCACCGGATCGCGCCGGCGGCGGCGAAGTCGCCCGCATGGGCGAACGCCGACATCATCACGACGTCTCCGGGGCGGACGCGACCGTCGTCGATCGCCGCGTCGAGTGTCATCGGTATCCCGACCGCGAACAGGTTGCCGCACTCGTCGAAGGTGTCCGGATGTCGCGACTCGGGCAACTCGAGGGCCTCGCGCCAGTTGCGCAGGAAGATCCGGTTCGGCTGATTGGTGACGAGGACGTCCAGGTCGGCGGGTCGAATGCCGATCCGATCGGCCAGCGCGACAGCCACTTCCGGAACCATCCGGTTTCCGCGGGCCAGGACCTTCGCGATCTTCGCCTCGGTGAAGCCCACGTGGATCTGGCCCGGACCCGCCTCCCAGTACTTGCGCTCCGGCTGGGCGACGGCGGTCATGTCCGCCGAGAACTGGCCGAAGGACCGGGATTCGGTGCCCAGCACCGGGTTCCCCGCATCCCCGAGCGTCAGGGTCGCGACCGCCGCCCCGTCTCCGGGAATCGCGGCCTGCGCCTTCACGCGGACCTGATCCTGGGTGAAGATCTGACCGGCGCTGTTCTGCGCCAACCCGATCAGGGCTTTGCGACCGCCGCCGGCGCGGAGGAGCGCGCCGGCGATCTCGATCAGATGGACGAACGCGGCACAGCCGCCGTTGTGCACATCGAGCACGGTCCGCGGAGCGAGTCCGAGGCGGTGGGCGACCTCGCCCACGCACCCGCGGACCGGGACCTCCGGAAGCTGACTGTGGGTGAGCACGACGTCCACGTCATCGAGGTAACCGTCGCCGTGCCGGTCCTGGAGCCGGCGCGCAGCCGCGACGATCATGTCCGCGGAGGTCTCGCCGTCGGCCGCATGGTGGCGGAAGGCCGGTGCCCGGAACATGACGTTGTCGGCGAGTTCGTCGTCCTCGGCGAACTGCGCGAAGAACTCCGCGGGCACCCGTGCGGCGGGCCGGTAGGTGGCGAGATCGGCGAGGGAGACGGCCGGGGCGATCGCGGTCATGAGCGCATCCATTCGGGGGTCAGCGGAAGTCCGTTGCGGTGGCGGTGTTCGGCGATGGCCGTGAGATTGTCGAGTTCGATCTGGTGTCCGGCGCCGAACATGTCCCACAGGTCACCGACCCACTCCTCACGACCGGCCGGCGCGGTGTCGGGGTACGGGTTCTCGTCGTAGAACGGGTGGTGGCAGTTGTTCCACAGGACCACCGAACCGGGGCGGTCGAGAACGAGCTGTGCGTCGACCACGCGCATCAGGTAGATCATCCAGAGATGCTTTCCCTGATCCCACGCGCAGTGATAGTCGACGGTCATGGCGTCGGCGTTGGCCACCGTGCGGACGTAGATCTTCGTGTCCTCGTTCAGGCGATCGTGTCCGACCCACAGGCCCGGTTCCTCGGTTTCCGTGAAATCCCGTGTGCTGTAGGTCCATTCTTCGAGTGAACGCGTGTCGGCGAGCCACTCGAACAGTTCGCGGGGAGGTGCGTCGACGTATCCCTGGACAGGGCAGTAGTCGCCGAACACCTGGTGATGGGGATACACCGAGCGGACCTTGTCGACGACGAGTGCGGTGTTGGCGGAGCGGGGGTGGGTCTCCACCCGGACCACGCCGTCGAGCGTGGCCGCGGTGTCCCCGAGGTCGGACAGGGCCGAGGAGTGCGTGGTCATGGAGTGCCTCTCGCGATCAGTGGGGCGAACGGGGGTGCTTCGTCGGGATCGACATCCACGACGATGCAATTCGGTCCGGGACGCGACAGCATCTCGTCGCACGCCGCATGCAGGGTCTCCAGGTCCGGGGCGGAGCGGACCGCCAGGCCGGCGAACATCGCGTCGAGCCCGCCCGCGACGTCGGTGTGACGGAACCTGTTGACGCTCGGCGCGCCGGGGAAGAAGCGGGCCTCGCGGGTGACGCACATGCCGTGCGCGTCGTTGTTGAGGACGATCAGGGTGATCGGCGCGTCGTGTTCGATCGCGGTGTGGATCTCCATGCCGTGCATGAGAAACGAGCCGTCACCGGCGATGACGACGATCCGGCCGCCCGGGATCGGATGACGCGCGGCGATCGCGGACCCGATTCCCGCGGCGATCGCCCACCCCATCCCGCCCATGCCCAATGCGACGACGAACCGGCCGACGCGGAACCGACCGTCGCCGAACGGGAGGTGGTGGATCGCCGCGGCACCGGTGTTCCCGGCGTCGGCGAACACCGCGCAGCCCGTGGGGAGGGCGTCGCCGATGGTGACGAGCGCGTCGCGCATACCGACAGCCGTCGCCGACGGGACGACCTCCAGATGCTCGATCGGATGGACCCGGGGTGGGCGAGGTCCGGGAACCCGGTCGGCGAGCGACCGGTGGATCGCGCCGACGGTGTCGGTGAGACGTTGCGTGGCGATGTGCTCGACGGCGGCCGCGGTGCGCGGCGGCGCGCCGCCGAGATGGACGACCGGGATCGTCGCCAAGGCGTCGTCGAGGCCCGCGCGGTCCGTCATCGACATTCGGCAGCCGATCGCCAGGATCAACTGCGCATCGCGCACGGCCCGGTGTGCCGACGGATGTCCCATCACGCCGGTGACCCCGGAACACGACGTACGGCCGATGTCGCGGCCGCCCGGGGAGACCACGACAGCGGCGCCGAGGAGGCCCGCGAGATTGTCGACGGCATCCGCCAGCCCGAGCCGGGATGCTTCCTCGCCGGCCCAGATGCACACGGTCCCGCCGGCTCGCGCCACCTCCGCGAGGCGGTCGGCGAGATCGTCGACCGTTGCGGCCGGCATCGATGCGAGGTCTGCCGGCCTCGCCGGTGGCGAATGTGCTTCGGTCCAGGGCGACGTCTGGACGTCTTTCGGCAGGATCACCGCGGCCGGTAGCCCCCGCGCCGTGGTGGCGAATGCCTCGTCGAGAACCCCGTCGAGACGGGAGGGCTCGTCGACCAGCCCGCAGAAGCCGACCACGCCGGACAACACGGCACGCAGGTCGACGGTGTCGGGCGGGTCGAGCATGTCCTGGAACCCGCCGCGTCCCACCGCGGGTGTCGGTGCCGAACCGATCAGGGCGATCACCGGAACGCGGCTGTCGTAGGCCTCGCCCAGTGCCGGTACGACATTGAGTGCCCCGCCGCCCGACGTCGTCAGGACCGCGGTCGGCTCACCGGTGAGCCGGGTGTGCCCGTCGGCCATCGCGCCGGCGCCGAACTCGTGCTTGGCGACGACCGGGGCGAGTCGCGGGTGCCGCACGGCCGCGTCGAAGACGTCTTCGATGTTGGCGCCGTGGACGCCGAAGGCGGTACGCACACCGGCGTCGACCAGTCGTGCGACGACCCGGTCGGCCACCGTAGGAGCCGTGTGCCCGTCTCGCGCGTTCAAACCCTGTACTCCCAGCCCCGAACCGTGGTGCGGCACCGGTCGATTCGTCGGTGTCCGAACATCGGACACACTCAGTGCTAATTAGCTTAGCGTAAGCTAATGTCCGGCGGCAGGGGGAGTGACTCGGCGAGTGCCCGGCGCCTCAGCCGACCGGCGTCTCCGGCCAATACCGCTTGCGCAGATCGCCTTTCACGAGCTTTCCGGTGGGCGTACGAGGTAGGTCGTCGACGAAGTCGACCGATCGAGGCGCCTTGTACGCCGCGATGTTGTCGCTGGTGAACGCGATCAGTTCCTCGGCGAGAGGATCGGTGGGCTCGATGCCGTCGGCGAGCTGGACGCACGCCTTCGCGACCTCGCCGAGGTCGGCGTCGGGAACGCCGATCACCGCGACGTCGAACACCGCGGGGTGGTTGATGAGGACGTTCTCGGCCTCCTGCGGATAGATGTTGACGCCGCCGGAGATGATCATGAACGCCTTGCGGTCGGTCAGGTACAGATAGCCTTCGTCGTCGACATACCCGACATCGCCCGTGGTGGACCAGTTCTCGTGCTCGGGGTGCTGGGCCTTGCGGGTCTTGTCCGGGTCGTTGTGGTACTGGAAGGCCACCTCCTCGCGTTCGAAGTACACCTGGCCGACCTCACCGGTCGGCAGTTCCCTGCCGTCCTCGTCGCAGATGTGGACCACGCCGAGGAGCGGTTTGCCCACCGAACCCGGATGATCCAGCGCCTCCTGCGGACCGATGAAGGTCGCACCGGCGGCCTCGGTCGACGCGTAGTACTCGTGGATGACCGGTCCCCACCACTCGATCATCGCGCGCTTGACCTCGACGGGGCACGGTGCGGCGGCGTGCACGGCCACCTTGAGGCTGCTGACGTCGTACTTCGTGCGGACGTCGGCGGGGAGCTTGAGCATCCGGATGAACATGGTGGGAACCCACTGGCTGTGGGTCACGCGGTACTTCTCGATGGCGGCGAGGGCCGCCTCGGGATCGAACCGGTCCATCATGACGACGGTGCCGCCCACCGAGTTCGTCATCCCGCAATAGCGCAGTGGCGCAGCGTGATACAGCGGCGCGGGGGAGAGGTAGACGGCGGTGTCGTCGTAGCCGTACATCGGCGCGAAGATCGCGGTGTAGGCGTCGGGTACCTCGTCGACCTGTCCCTCCGGCATCGGTGTCTTGATGCCCTTGGGGCGTCCGGTGGTCCCGGAGGAGTAGAGCATGTCGGTACCGCGCGGCTGGTCGGTGCGCGGCTCGGCCGACGCATTCGCCAGGACCTTGTCGTAACTCTCGAAGCCGTCGAGATCCCCACCCCAGACGACGCGTCGCCCCGGACCCGCCAGTGCCTCGATCTCCCCGGACGTCGCCACGGCGTCGACGACGGATGCGCCGGCGAACAGGACCTGCGCGTTGCAGTCGGAGAGGATGTAGTTGGTCTCGGCTGCGGTGAGATGGTGATTGACGGCGGTCACGTACAGGCCGCTGCGCAGTGCCGCCCAGTACACCTCGAAGACGTGGAAGTCGTTGGCCGAGACCACGGCGATGTTGTCACCGCGCCGGAGGCCCAGTGACTCGAGGTAGTTGGCGAGCCGGGTCGAGTTCTCGTCCAGCTGGCGGTAGGTCAGTTCCTCACCGGTCGCGGCACGGATGACGGCCGGCTTGTCGGGAGTGGATTTCGCGAAGACTCCAGGGAACAAGGGTGGCGCTCCTCGTGACGAAGGGATGGTCACCCCGAACGACCGTATCTAACGATCGTTCGGGGTGGTGCGAGTCACATTACCCTAGCGCCGTGTCCGATTTCGCAGATCCTCAGTGCGTCGCGAGAAACCTGTCCATGGTGCGTTCCGCGAGGGCGGTGATCGTCAGCGCGGGATTCACCAGACCCACGGCGCCCGGGACGAACGAGCCGTCGACGACCCACAGGTTGTCGTACCCGCGTACGCCGCCGTCCATGTCGGCCGCCGCGCCCATCACCACGCCGCCGAGTCCGTGATACGTGCTCGCGGAACCGAATCCGAGCGCTCGCGATGATATGTGAGTGCCGTTCGCGCGGAAGCCGAAGCGGCCCTCGGTGCGTTCGTGGAACCGTGCGATGAATGCATTGCTGCGGCGGTCGAGGTCATTGCGGTCGGCCGGGTGGGGGTAGTTCAGCTGTGCGCGCCGCGTGCGGTGGTCGTAGTCGATGGTGCCGCGCTCGTCGGTGTGCGCCTGCACCAGGTGGGTGGTCGCGGCCTTGCCGAGCGGGGCGGGCAGCGGGGTGGCCTGATAGACCATCGAGACCGGCCCGCCGGGCAGATCGTCCTCGTAGATCCGGGCGTAGCCCGGTCCGCCCTGGACGGCACCGAAGTCCTCGCGCGGGTTCGCCCGGATGGTGAGGAAGTCGCCGTTCACGCCGAAGCCGTCACCGATGCGCGACGACAGCCGTGGCAGGCGCCCCTGGGCGCGGGCCTCGACCAGCAGCCGGGTGGTGTGGAAGGAGCCCGCGGCCATGAAGAGATGATCGGCCTCGCTGGTCACGGTGCGTACCGTGCGCCCCTGTTCGTCGAGAACCCTTGCGGTGACGACGAATCCGGCGCGCCGCGACCGGGGCCGGATGTCGAAGACCTCGTGCATCGGCTTGACGGAGACGTTGCCGGTCCGTTCGGCGGCGAGGAGGTAGCTGCGGTCGAGTGACTTCTTGGCGCCGCTGTTGACTCCGTAGCTGAGTTCGCCGGCGGAGACCGACGGGGTGGCCCGGCCGGCGAGTTCGTCGCGGACGATGTCCCAGTCGATGGCGAAGTCGAAGAAGTGCGGTGACGCGCCGTAACGCTCGATGACCTTGAGCCACGAGCGGGCGCCGACGTACTTGGGATGGGCGAGGATGTCCGCGGGCAGCGGCGAGACGCCGAGCCCCGCCTTGGCGCGCGGGAAGTAGGTCTGGGAGAGCTGCGCGTAGTCCGCGGCCGCCGGGAAGATGTGGTCGAAGTCCTGGCGGCGGGGGACGGGCGTGAACGAGCCGAAGACGAGTGACCCGCCGCCCACGCCCGCGCCGTACACGGCCTCGACGCCGTTGCCCATCACGTGGTCGAGAACGCCGGGGCACGGTTCGACCGGGATGCCGCTCGCCGCACTTGCGCCGGCCGGGCTGCCGAACCACGCCGCGCGTTTGTCCGGATTGGTCGTCGTGGCGAAGGTGTTGCCGTCCGGGCGGATCGGCCAGCGGCGACCGCGCTCGAAAACCGTTGTCTTGTATCCGGCCTCGCCGAGGCGTCGGGCCGCCACCGCGCCGCCGAAGCCGGTGCCGATGACGATCGCGGTCTGCCCCGGCGCCGCCTGCGCCGGAGTCGCGGTCGCGCCGAACGCGGCGAGGGCCCCGACGCCGGCCGCGGAGCGCATGAGGGTCCGGCGAGAGACTGCCGGACCGGAATTGTCGTAGTTCACCACGGAACCTTAGCGTGAGCTAAGTAAGGTTAGGAACTCCTTAACCCTTTGCGCTTACTGTGGGATGGATCACCACTCGGCTCGTCCCCGGTCACCGGGGCGGGATACACACCCGCCGGCACGATGACCATGACCTTCGGCTCGGAACGGCGGGATGAGGCGCTCAGTCGGACGCGCGCACGGACTCTTCGACGAGGTCGAGCACGGCGTGTAGGTCGTCGGTGGGCTGTCCGGTCGCCAGCCGGGTGATCAGGCCGTCGAGCACCAGGTCGAGATAGTTCAACAGGACGTCGGTCGGCACGTCGTCGCGCAGGCGCCCCGCCTGGCGGCCGCGTTCCAGCCGGTTGAGTGTCGCCTGCTCGACCTCGGCCGAATAGGATACCCACTCCGCCCGGAAGCTGTTGTCCGTCCGCAGTTTTCGTGCGATCTCCAAGCGCGTCCCGAGCCAGTCGAAATCCTGCGGCCGGGTGAGCATGTCGCGCATGACCTGCACCAGACCCTGCTCGGCCGCCACATCGGCCATCCGTTCGGCGTCCTCACGCGCGAGAGCGAGGAACAGCGCTTCCTTGTCCCGGTAGTGATGGAAGATCGCACCCCGGGACAAGCCGGTGGACTCTTCGATCCGTTTGACGGTCGCGCCGTCGTATCCGTACTCCGCGAAGCAATGCCGCGCGCCGTCGAGAATCTCCCGACGACGCGCGGCAAGCCGGTCATCGCTGACCTTGGGCACGTCGCGTGCCTCCTGTCAGCTCTTGATCATGTTGCGCAGCACGTACTGCAGGATGCCTCCGTTGCGGTAGTAGTCGGCTTCACCGGGGGTGTCGATGCGCACCTTCGCATCGAACTCCACCGTCGAGCCGTCCTCCTTGGTGGCGGTGACGTGCACGGTCGACGGCGTGGTGCCGTTGTTCAGCTCCTCGATGCCGGCGATGTCGAAGGTCTCGGTGCCGTCGAGGCCCAGCGACTTGTGCGACTCGCCCTCCGGGAACTGCAGCGGGATCACGCCCATGCCGATGAGGTTCGAGCGGTGGATGCGCTCGAAGCTCTCGGTGATGACGGCCTTGACGCCGAGCAGGCTGGTGCCCTTGGCGGCCCAGTCGCGCGACGACCCGGTGCCGTACTCCTTGCCGCCCAGCACGACGAGCGGGATGTTCTGCTCGGCGTAGTTCTGCGCGGCGTCGTAGATGAACGACTGCGGTGCACCCTCCTGGGTGAAGTCGCGGGTGTAACCGCCGGTCACACCGTCGAGCAGCTGGTTCTGCAGGCGGATGTTGCCGAAGGTCGAGCGGATCATCACCTCGTGGTTGCCACGGCGGGCACCGAGCGAGTTGTAGTCCTTGCGGGCCACACCGTTGGCGTCGAGGTACTGCGCGGCGGGGGTGCCGGGCTTGATCGTCGAGGCGGGGGAGATGTGGTCGGTTGTCACCGAGTCGCCCAGCTTGGCCAGGACGCGAGCGCCCTTGATGTCGGTGACCGGTGCCGGCTCACGCTGCATGCCCTCGAAGTACGGAGGCTTGCGGACGTAGGTGGACTTCTCATCCCACTCGAAGGTCTTGCCCGACGGCGTCGGCAGGTTCTGCCAGCGCTCGTCACCCTTGAAGACGTCGGCGTAGTCCGAGGCGTACTGCTCCGGCGAGATCGACGACGCGATGGTCGCCTCGATCTCCTCGTTCGTGGGCCAGATGTCCTTGAGGAAGACGTCGTTGCCGTCGTTGTCCTGACCCAGGGCGTCGGACTCGAAGTCGAAGTCCATCGTGCCGGCCAGCGCGTAGGCGATGACCAGCGGCGGCGACGCGAGGTAGTTCATCTTCACGTCGGGGTTGATGCGACCCTCGAAGTTCCGGTTGCCCGACAAAACGGCGGTGGCCGTCAGATCGTGCTCGTTGATGGCCTTGGAGATCTCCTCCGGCAGCGGACCCGAGTTGCCGATGCAGGTGGTGCAGCCGTAACCGACGAGGTAGAAACCGAGCTTCTCCAGGTACGGCCACAGGCCGGACTTGTCGTAGTAACCCGTGACGACCTGCGAACCGGGGGCCATCGACGTCTTGACCCACGGCTTGGAGGTCAGGCCCTTCTCGACGGCCTTCTTGGCGAGCAGTGCCGCGCCGAGCATGACCGACGGGTTGGACGTGTTGGTGCAGCTGGTGATCGACGCGATGGTCACGATCCCGTGGTCGAGGATCATCGAGCCGCGTTCCTCGGAATCGACCCGGACCGGCTTGGTCGGGCGGCCCTCGGCGTTGTTCGCCGCCGAATGCAGCGGCTCGGCGCCGTCGTCGGCGAAGGACAGCGTCGCGGGATCCGAAGCCGGGAAGGTCTCTTCGACGGCCTCGTCGAGCTTGGTCTGCGGGGCCGAGTTGCCGTTCTCCACGTAGTTGTGGATGTCCTTGCGGAATGCGTTCTTGGCGTCCCACAGCTCGATGCGGTCCTGCGGGCGCTTCGGCCCGGCGATCGAGGGCACGACGTCGGCGAGGTCGAGTTCGAGGTACTCGGAGTAGACCGCTTCTTCGGCGTCCTTCTCCAGCCACATGCCCTGTTCCTTGGCGTAGGCCTCGACGAGCGCGAGCGTCTCCTCGCTGCGACCGGTGAGCCGCAGGTACTTCACGGTCTCCTCGTCGATGGGGAACATCGCACAGGTGGAACCGAACTCGGGGCTCATGTTGCCGATGGTGGCGCGGTTGGCGAGCGGGACCTCGCCGACGCCGTTTCCGTAGAACTCGACGAACTTGCCGACCACACCGTGCTTGCGCAGCATCTCGGTGATCGTGAGGACCACGTCGGTGGCGGTCACGCCGGGCTTCGCCGAGCCGGTGAGCTTGAAGCCGACGACGCGCGGGATGAGCATCGAGACCGGCTGGCCGAGCATCGCGGCCTCGGCCTCGATGCCGCCGACGCCCCAGCCCAGGACGCCGAGGCCGTTTTCCATCGTGGTGTGCGAGTCGGTGCCGATGCAGGTGTCCGGGTAGGCGACGCCGTCACGGACCATGACCGAGCGGGCGAGGTGCTCGATGTTGACCTGGTGGACGATGCCGGTGCCCGGCGGCACGACGCGGAAGTCGTCGAAGGCGCCCTGGCCCCAGCGGAGGAACTTGTAGCGCTCCTCGTTGCGCTGGTACTCGATCTCGACGTTGCGCTCGAACGCCTGGGCGTTGCCGAAGGCCTCGATGATGACGGAGTGGTCGATGACCATCTCGGCGGGTGCGAGGGGATTGACCTTGTCGGGATCGCCGCCGAGTTCCTTCACCGCATCGCGCATCGTCGTGAGGTCGACGATGCAGGGCACACCGGTGAAGTCCTGCATGATCACGCGGGCCGGGGTGAACTGGATCTCGATGCTCGGCTCGGCGTTCGGATCCCAGTTCGCGATGGCCTCGATGTGCTCCTTGGTGATGTTGGCACCGTCCTCGGTGCGGAGCAGGTTCTCGGCCAGGACCTTGAGCGCGTAGGGGAGCTTGCCGGTGCCCTCGACGGCGTTCAGACGGTAGATCTCGTAGCTGTTGTCACCGACGTCCAGCGTGCCGCGGGCGCCGAAGGAATTGATACTCACGTCTAAATCCACTCTCCTCATGTGCCGACGGGCTGCGCCGGCGATTACTCGATGATCCACTTGCGGTCGGGCGGTTCCGGCCGGGCGGGCGTCGCTCCCGTTCCGTCGGTGTCCGCGCGGTCTGACGTTCCGCACCGGCGGGCTGCACCGGCGCCATCGGATGTCCGCGAGGGCCACCCGCGACAACATCGTCCAGTCTAACAGTACGAGCGTACTGTTACCAAGCTCGGGCCCGGGACGCGCCGGGCGGACGTGCCGACACCGGAATACCCAGACGACTCCATTGTGTCGTACGGTGCAGGGCGGGGTTCGGCGAGTGGGCACTCGACGCCGACGCGAAACCGGCTGTCAACGTCCGCGCAACCCCGGTGATCTCGAGAGGCAGGGGTGGCGGATGGGTCCGCAGGCGACGACGCTGGTGCTGGCAGCTCCCACGGAGAACAACGAACTCACCGGACTCGTCGGAGTCGACATGGGCGAACTGTCCCGGGACATCGCCGACGACGGTGTCGCCGGCGCGACCCCCGAGCAACTGCCCCGGATGCTCGAGGTCGTCGAGTACGCCGGGTCCAAGGGTCACGACGTGAGTTTCGTGGTCGTCGATCAGGTGCAGCCGCGGTTCACCCTCTACCGGGACATCGCCAACCAGTTGCAGGATCAGGTCGGTGGCACCGTCATCGTGCTGGGTCCGAACTCGGTCGGCAGCTCGTCGCCTGACTTCAGCCGCGTGGTGCAGGAGCAGGCCACCGACGGACTGACCCTCACCGACCCGGCGGGTGCGGCCCGCCAGATGATCGACACGATGACCGGTCCCAACGTGGACTGGACGATCGTCGGCATCCTGCTGGTCCTCGTCGTCGCGGCCGGTGCCGTGCTCGCCAGGGTGCGCCGGGTCCGCGCGCGCAAGACCGAGGCCGCCGGCCCGCTGGGGCCCGTGCGGGCGACGGTCGACGCCTCGGACGAACCGTCGTCGCGAGATCGCGAACCCTCCTCCTCCGGTCAGTAGTCCGGCCCCTCGCGCCCTGCTCCGAACCGCCGCTGCGCGGCGCACGATCCGAGCCCATGCCACCTGCATCCGGCCGCGCGCGGACGCTGTCCGGCGTGTCGGGCGGTCTGTTGCCAATTCGAGACCTTGACGACGGTCCGATCTTTCGCCAGTTCACGGCATTTTCGCAGGTAATCACGCGTTTGTAATTCACGAACGCGGTTTTCGCGTGTGGTTGATGTGACGTACGGTTCTGATGTCACGTGTGATGCCTGTGTCCCCTGCAGGGTCCCTTGTGACGTAAGTGCAGTGCGTGATCGCCGCGGTTCTCGACAACCCGGACGATCGCCGGGCCGGGGATCGCAAGATCCCCGCACATACCGCGAGGAGTTCCAGGTGAGGCGAGGAAGAACTGGTGCGTCGTGGCCGGCGCGCGTCTCGGCGGCCCTGGCTGTCGTACTCATCTGCGCGGTCGGCGCGGGTCATGCCGACGCGGCACCGAAGAAGACGCCCGAGTCGCCCATCTCCGGGTTGATCAACCGCATCGCGACGGTCAACCAGGACATCGCCGACCTCGACCAGGCGCTCGCGGCCCGTCAGGAGAACGTGAACCGGTCGATCGCCGATTTCCAGAACTCACTCGCGCAGCGTCGCCTGGCCACGGTCGCCGCGCGCGGAGCCCGGACCGAACTCGACCGCTCGAGCAAGGCCGTCGTCGACGCGCAGAAGGAGTTCGACCGCTTCGCGCGTCTGGCCTATCAGCAGGGTCCCGAGCAGGGCTCGATGTCGAACTACGTGTCCTCGGAAGACCCGCAGGCCGTGCTGGACCGGATGAAGCTGATCGACCAGGTCGGCAAGAAGCAGCAGGAGATGATCCGGCGCCTGCAGGTCGCACGCAATCAGAAGGCCAACCGCCTCGCCGCCGTGGAGGCCACCCGCCGGCAGGCATCGTTCGCGGCCAAGAGTGCCGAGCAGCGCAAGATCGATGCGATGGCGGCGGTCACCGAGGCGAAGACGGCCATCGCGACCCAGCAGAAGCGCAAGGCCACGCTGATCGGTGAACGCGACCGGGTGCAGAAGCGCCTCAACACCATTCGCGGATACGTCCCGAAGAAGACGGTCGAGGGGCCGTCGGCGAGCGATCTGCTCACCAACCTGTTCCCGACGGGTCCGTCGGCCGAGGGAGCCCTGAAGGCGCTGCCGGCCACCCCCGCCACCGACAACCAGGCACTCGCCGTCGCGGCCGAGGCCGCCGCACGCCTGGCCCTCGACGTCGGTCAGTCGATCCTCGCGGGGCTCGTCGGTCAGCAACAGTTGCCCCAGTCGGAGTTGCTGAACGAACTCGGCATCGGGGGTGCGGACCTCACCGGCAGCAGCGGGGGCGACACCCTCAGTGCGCGAATCGGTTCCGGGAGCCTCGGCACCCTGTTCGGCAGTTCCTCCGGGGGTGGCGGCGGAGGCGGCATGGTCCGTCCCGGACTGCGCGGCCCGCAGGCCGTGGAGATCGCCGTCAACCGCGCGCTCTCGCAGCTCAACGTGCCCTACGCCTGGGGCGGCGGTGACGCCAACGGGCCGACGCAGGGCATCCGCGACGGCGGCGTCGCCGACAGCTACGGCGACTACAACAAGATCGGTTTCGACTGCTCGGGCCTGATGATCTACGCATTCGCCGGCGTGGGCATCGAGTTGCCGCACTACACGGGCTACCAGTACACCTCGGGTCCGCAGTTCCCGCTGTCGCAGATGCGTCGCGGCGACATGATCTTCTACGGCCCGAACGCGAGCGCACACGTCGCGCTGTACCTCGGTGACAACAAGATGGTCGAGGCACCGCAGTCGGGTGACGTCGTGAAGGTGTCGCCGTTGCGCACCGACGGCGCGATGCCGAACGTGGTGCGTCTGCTCTGACAGCCGACGATTCGGGCGGGGCTCGTGAACGACCGACACCCGCCGAGTCTTCTTGGCACCTTTTCAGTTCACACGGCTAGGCTGGCACAGACACGCGGGGTCGACGCCTGCGCGCTGCGCGATCGCGGCCGCGCCCACGGGCCGACGCATCGTGGTTCGACGGAACAGCAGTCCAGAGGAACAGGAGCACGGGTTGACCGAATCGCACTCCCTCGGCAAGGCGGCCACGGGGAATCCCGCGGCGGCAGGAGCGGACTCGGTGCTGAGCGACGCCGACGTCGCCCTGCTCGAGCGGGCCATCTACGAGGTCAAGCGAGTCATCGTCGGCCAGGATCAGCTCGTCGAGCGCATACTCGTCGGACTCCTCGCGCGTGGCCACATCCTGCTCGAGGGTGTGCCCGGCGTCGCCAAGACACTCGCGGTCGAGACGTTCGCCCGCGTCGTCGGCGGATCGTTCTCCCGTGTGCAGTTCACCCCCGACCTGGTGCCGACCGACCTGATCGGTACGCGTATCTACCGGCAGGGCCGTGAGGAGTTCGACACCGAACTCGGCCCGGTCGTCGCGAACTTCCTGCTCGCCGACGAGATCAACCGCGCACCCGCGAAGGTGCAGTCCGCCCTGCTCGAGGTGATGGCCGAGCGTCATGTGTCGATCGGCGGCAAGACGTATGCGATGCCGGATCCGTTCCTGGTGATGGCGACGCAGAACCCGATCGAGAACGAGGGCGTCTACCCGCTGCCCGAGGCGCAGCGGGACCGTTTCCTGTTCAAGGTCCTCGTCGACTATCCGTCGGTGGAGGAGGAGCGCGAGATCGTCTACCGGATGGGCAACGTCCCGCCGACCGCGTCCCAGGTCCTGGACCCCGAGGCGATGCTCCGTCTGCAGCGGACCGCGGCGAACGTCTTCGTCCACCACGCCCTCGTCGACTACGTCGTCCGAGTCATCAACGCCACCCGCCGCCCGGCCGAGCTCGGCCTCAACGACGTCGCGTCCTGGTTGTCCTACGGCGCGTCCCCGCGCGCGACGCTGGGCATCGTGGCCGCCGCCCGGGCGCTGGCGCTGGTCCGCGGGCGCGATTACGTGATCCCGCAGGACGTCGTCGAGATCATGCCCGACGTGCTCCGCCACCGTCTGGTGCTGTCGTATGACGCACTGGCCGACGAGATCGATGCCGATCAGGTCATCGCCCGGGTCCTGCAAACGGTCGGACTGCCGCAGGTCGGCGCGCAGCCCGTTCCGCAGGGGCAGTACCCCGCCGGGCAGGCACAGGCGCCCAATGCCGGGCACGGGCCGAACGGTTATGCAGGACAACAGGTCTCGCAGTCCGCCGGCCCGCTGGACCCGAATTCGGCCCCGGCGAACCGGAATTCGCCTCAGTATGGCGGCTAACCGGGACCTCCCGCGGCTCGGCGCCGGTCTGCTCGACGAGCCGCAACTGACGGCGGCACTGAAGATGCTCGAGCTCACCGTGCGACGCAAGCTCGACGGCGTGCTGCAGGGCGAGCACCTCGGGCTGATCCCCGGACCGGGTTCGGAACCGGGGGAGGCACGGGCCTACCAGCCGGGCGATGACGTCCGGCGCATGGAGTGGTCGGTCACCGCCCGCACCACCCAGCCCCATGTCCGACAGATGATCGCCGACCGGGAGCTCGAGACGTGGCTCGTGGTCGACGCCTCAGCCAGTCTCGACTTCGGCACCGTCGACTGCACCAAACGCGACCTCGCGGTGGCGGCGGCCGCGGCTCTGGTCCACCTCACGACCGGCGGCGGCAACCGGCACGGTGCGCTGGTGGTGACCGGCGACGACATCGTGCGGGTGCCGGCCCGGGCCGGACGCGCGCACGCCCAGAACCTGCTGAAGGCCATCGCCACCACCCGGCGCAGTTCACCCGGCGTGCGCGGTGATCTCAAGGCGGGTATCGAGGCGCTTCGCCGGCCCCAGCGCAGGCGCGGCCTCGCCGTCGTGATCAGTGACTTCCTCGGGCCCATCGACTGGGAACGGTCGCTACGCGCCATCGGCGCCCATCACGAACTGCTGGCGGTCGAGGTCCTCGACCCCCGTGACCTCGACCTCCCGGCGATCGGGGAGGTCACCCTGGCGGATGCCGAGTCCGGCGAGATCCACGACGTGACGATCACCGAGGACCTCCGGCGCGACTTCGCGGCCGCGGCCGCGGCTCACCAGCAACGGGTACACCGCACGTTGCGGAGCTGTGGCGGTTCGGTCCTCACCCTGCGCACCGACCGGGAATGGATCGCCGACACCGTCAAGTTCGTCGCACGACGCCGCCGCGGGCTGGCGGCGGGGGTGGGGTAGGCCGATGTTGTCCAGTCCCTGGTGGTTGCTGCTGCTCCTGGTCGTCGTGCTGCTCGGCGTCGCCTACGTGTACATGTTGCGCCGCCGCCGGCAACGCGCGTTGACCTTCGCCAACCTCGACCTGCTGAAGTCGGTCGCGCCGGCCGACCGCGGCCGGCTGCGGCACGTGCCGATCGCGCTGCTGATCATCGCGCTGATCCTGCTGACGGTTGCGCTCTCCGGCCCACAGGCGGACCGGAAGGTACCGCGCAACAAGGCGACCGTGGTCCTGGTCATGGACGTGTCGCGGTCGATGAATGCCACGGACGTGTCGCCCTCGCGGATCCACGCGGCACAGGAGGCGGCCAAGAAGTTCGCCGACGAGCTGACCGAGGGGATCAACCTCGGACTGATCTCGTTCGCCGGGACCGCGGCGAGCCTGGTGTCGCCGACACCGGACCACAACGCGACCAAGGTCGCCGTGGACAAGCTGCGGCTCGACGACAAGACGGCGACCGGTGAGGGCATCTTCGCCGCGCTCCAGCAGATCAGCACGCTGAACGCGGTCCTCGGCGGCACCGAAGGGGCGCCGCCCGCCCGCGTCGTGTTGCTGTCCGACGGCAAGGAGACCGTCCCGGACGATCCCGACGACCCGCGCGGTGGCTTCACCGCGGCCCGCAAGGCCAAGGAGGAGAAGATCCCGGTCTCCACCATCTCCTTCGGCACCCGGACGGGCACCGTCGAACTCGAGGGTGACCGGGTGCCGGTCCCCGTCGACGACGACTCGCTGCGCAAGATCGCCAACCTGTCCGGCGGCGACTTCTTCACCGCGGCCAGCCTCGACGAACTGAACAAGGTCTACGAGCAGCTCCAGGACGAGATCGGTTACGAGACCCGTCGAGGGGACAATTCGAAGCCGTGGCTGATCGCGGGTACGTTGTTCGCGCTGGTGTCGGCGTTCGCCGCGCTGGCCATCAACCGCCGGCTGCCCTGAGTCGGGTTGCCGGCGCCGGGATGGAAGCGAGCGGCCCACACTGACACGGCGCCGGGGTCGTCCCGGCCCGAGCGGGCCACCGCGATGCCACCCCCGCAACGAGAACGGATAGGTTGAACACCCATGACGGCAGCTAGCAACGAAGCGCAGAATCCCTCCCGCTCGGTCTTGGTCACCGGCGGCAACCGCGGAATCGGCCTGGCCGTGGCACAGCGCCTGGCCGCCGACGGCCACCGGGTCGCGGTGACCCATCGCGGTTCCGGAGCCCCGGACGGCCTGTTCGGCGTCAAGTGCGATGTGACCGACTCGGAGTCGGTCGACCGCGCCTTCGCCGAGGTCGAGGAGCACCAGGGACCCGTCGAGATCCTCGTGGCCAACGCGGGGATCACCGAGAACATGCTCCTCATGCGACTGTCCGAGGAATCCTTCGAGAAGGTTCTCGACGCGAACCTCACCGGGGCATTCCGCTGCGCCAAGCGCGCCACCAAGGGGATGCAGCGCGCCAAGTGGGGGCGGATGATCTTCCTCGGCTCGGTGGTCGCGATGTCCGGTATCCCCGGCCAGGTGAACTACGCGGCCTCGAAGGCGGGCCTGATCGGTATGGCGCGTTCCATCGCGCGGGAGATCGGCTCGCGCAACATCACCGCCAACGTCGTCGCGCCCGGGTTCATCGAGACGGACATGACCGCGTCGATGGAGGACCGCTACATCGAGATGGCCAAGCAGGCGATCCCGCTCGGCCGTACCGGCAAGCCCGAAGACGTCGCCGCCGCCATCAGCTTCCTCGCCTCGGACGAGGGCGGTTACATCTCGGGTGCGGTCCTGCCCGTCGACGGCGGCATGGGCATGGGGCACTGACCGACCCGCACCGCGCGGCTGCACGACACGTCAATCAACGTCGATCTCAGGAGCACATCTACGTGAGCGGAATCCTGGACGGGAAGACCGTCCTCATCACGGGCATCATCACCGATGCGTCGATCGCCTTCCACGCCGCCGCCATGGCGCAGGAGCAGGGCGCGACCGTCATCATCACCGGCATCCCCGAGCGCCTGCGGCTGATCGACCGGATCGCCAAGCGGTTGCCGAAGGAGGTGCCGCCCGCGATCGGGCTCGACATCACCAACGAGGACGACCTCGACGCGCTCGCCGGGAAGATCACCGAGCTGGCGCCGCAGGGCATCGACGGCGTCATGCATTCGATCGCCTTCGCGCCCCGGACGCTGATGGGTCCCGAGGCCAAGCCGTTCCTGGAAGGGCCCGGCCCCGACGCCGCGAAGGCCTTCGAGATCTCGGCGTGGAGCTACGCCTCGCTCGCGCGCGCCGTGCTCCCCGCCATGAACGAGGGGGGCTCGATCGTCGGCATGGACTTCGATCCCCGCACCGCGATGCCGTACTACAACTGGATGGGCGTGGCGAAGGCGGCCCTGGAGTCGGTGAACCGGTACGTGGCGCGGGAAGTGGGCAACGCCAAGAACGTCCGGTCGAACCTCGTGGCCGCCGGACCGATCAAGACCCTGGCCGCGAAGGCCATCGCCGGCACCGCCACCGACGACGCCAAGCAGCTCAACATGCTCAACGAGTACTGGGACGGCGCGTCGCCGATCGGCTGGGATGTCGACGACCCGACCGTCGTCGCCAAGTCGGTCTGTGCGCTGCTGAGCGACTGGTTGCCGGCGACCACCGGTTCCATCGTCTACGTCGACGGCGGGGCCAGCCACAACACCTGGTTCCCGGAGGGCATGACCACCGGCTCATGAGCTCGTCAGCACCGGGGAATGCGGCACCCGTCGACCCCACTCCGACCGATTCGGCTCCTTTCGACGCCGTCCTGTTCCTGTCGTTCGGCGGGCCGGACGGACCCGAGGACGTGATGCCGTTCCTGGAGAACGTCACCCGCGGTCGGGGAATCCCGCGCGAGCGGCTCGAGTCGGTGGCCGAGCACTACCTCCATTTCGGGGGTGTCTCGCCGATCAACCGCCTGAACCTGGAGATGATCGACGCGCTCCGGCGTGAGCTCGACCGACGCGGTGTGGACCTCCCGGTGTATTTCGGAAATCGCAACTGGCACCCGATGGTCGAGGACACGCTGGAAGAGATGTACCGGGCCGGACACCGCCGGATCCTCGTGTTCCCGACGTCGGCGTGGGGCGGCTACTCGGGATGCCGGCAGTACCACGAGGACATCGACCGCGCGCGCAAGGCCCTGGCCGAACGTGTGCCGGCGAGCGCCGGACCCGACGGCGCGGTGGTGCTGCGCAAGCTTCCCCAGTACTGGTCGCACCCCGCGTTCGTCGCGGCGGGGGCGGATGCGGTGCGCCGCGCGCTGGACACCCTCGGGCCCGGTGACGAGACGCCGCGGTTGGTGTTCACCGCCCACTCGGTACCGACCTCGGCCGACGCCGCGTCGGGTCCCGCAGCGGACGGTGGGCGCTTGTACTCGCGTCAGGTGATGGCCGCGTCGCAGGCGGTCGCCGACGAGCTCGGCATCACCGACTTCGACCAGGTCTGGCAGTCGCGGTCGGGTCCACCGCAGATCCCGTGGCTGGAGCCGGACATCTGCGATCATCTGGAGAACCTTGCCGCCGAGGGGGTCCGGCGAGTGGTGGTGTACCCGGTCGGGTTCATCTCCGATCATCTCGAGGTGATCTGGGACCTCGACAACGAGGCCGCCGAGGTCGCCGAACGCCTGGGCATGGACTATGCGCGCGCCGACACCGTGGGTGCCGACCCGCGTTTCATCTCGATGATCGGCGAGTTCGTGGAGGCCTACGCCGGGGGGCTCGGTGATCTCTCCGCGATGGGGTGCGCCGACAACGGCCGCACGTGCCGGGAGAACTGTTGTGTGCCCGCGGCTCGTCCGAGGTCGTCGGCGAGTCCTGCCGGCCGCGGTCGGTAGAGACGCAGGCAACCCGTACGGCGTCGTCTCCGAACCACCTCCGTCACGGCCACGGGTGTGACAGGTCGGCGACGACGTCGGGGACTCAGCGGCGCAGCAGTTCGAGGATCGTCTGGTTGACCGCGGCGGCACGCGCCGTCCGGGTCAGCACCTGCAGTCCACGAAGGGTCGCGTCGCCGGAATCCCATTGTCCGGCAGTGTCGCCGATCTCGACACTGCGTGCGCCCGCGAGGTCGACGATGGCCTCGACCTGCGCGGCCGTGTCGATCAGACGGGTCGAACGCGCGTCGAGGATGTGCGGGGGCAGGGCGACCCGGTGCCGTGAGGTGAGCGCGGCGAGTTGAGTCCGGAGATCGGTCGCGTCGGCCGTCCGGCGTCCGCCGAGCCCGCCGATGATCGAGGTCGCATCCCGAACAGCTTGGCGCAGTTCGTATTCCAGGTCACCGGCGCTGGGTCCGGCGGACACGAGGTGTCCGAGGTCGAGTGCGGCGTCGTAGCGGTAGGCCGACCATGTGCACGAGACGAACGGCGGGTCGGTGGCCTCCGCGGCGGACGCCCGCGCGGTGAATGCGGGCACGAGTGCGAGGGTGCCGGTGCTCGACGCGTCGTCGACGAGCAGCACCTCGCCCGCGCCGAGGGCGGCCGACGTCGCGGGATGAGGCGGCAGACCCTGGGGGTCGCCCGTGGACGGCAGGCGGACCACGAGGCGCCGCGCCGGTCGGAGAAGCGCGAGGAGATCGAGCACGCCGTTCGCCGAACCCGTTGCGGGCGACACCCGTTCGTCCGGTGTTCCGGGCCCGTCCGGCCACCGCACCGCGTGCCGGTCGGCGGATTCCGCGAGTGCCTCGATCACGTCGTCGGGGGAGCAACGACCGGTGAGCCAGGCGGCCGACCATGCGCCGAGTGCACACGTCGGCCACGCGACGGTCGAGGAGAAGAGGCTGCGATTCATCAAGATGCCAGGATACCGCCGGGGCCGACGGCCGGGCCGGGCGTGGCAACCCGGTGGTCGGAGTCGCCGGGGCTTAGGGTGTGTGCGCCACCGAAACGGGTTCCACCGCGGCGGCGAGAAGACGGATCGAGAAGGTGGTGTGCGATGGATGACCGATACGGTCGCGACGTGCTCTCTCAGCCCCGCCGGGCGAAGCCGCGTCCCGCGGAGGTCGCGGCGGAGCGAGACCTGGTCGTCGAGGACGCCGCCACCGGATTCTGCGGTGCGGTCGTCGGACTCGAGAAGAGTTACGCCGGCGACCTGGTGCGTCTGGAGGATCGCCGGGGTCAGACGCGGGTGTTCCTGATGCACCCGGGCGCGTTCCTGATCGACGGGCGGCCGGTGACGCTCCTGCGGCCGCGCACCAGGGGCCCACAGAAGCCGGCCACGACGGCGTCGGGTTCGCGCGCCGCCCCCCGTGCCCGCGCGCGTACGGCCCGCGCAAGCCGGATCTTCGTCGAGGGGGTGCACGACGCAACGCTTCTCGAACGCGTGTGGGGCGACGACCTCCGCGCCGAGGGCGTGGTCGTGGTCAGTCTCGACGGCCTCGACAACCTCGACGCGGCGCTCGACGAATTCCAGCCGGCGCCCCACCGTCGGGCGGGGGTACTCGTCGACCATCTGGTGGCCGGCTCCAAGGAGGCACTCCTCACCGCCGAGTTGGGTGAGCACGTCCTCGTGTGCGGGCATCCCTACATCGACGTCTGGGAGGCCGTGAAGCCTGCCTCCGTCGACATCCGGGCGTGGCCGCGGATCCCGCGGGGCACGGATTGGAAGACGGGGGTGTGCACCGAGCTCGGCTGGGGCGATCCCCGCGCCGGCTGGCGCCGAGTGCTGAACGGCGTGAGCAGTTTCCGCGACCTCGAGGTCGATCTCCTGCGCTCGGTCGAGGAACTCATCGACTTCGTGACCGCGGCCGAAGAACCCAGCTGACGCCGTCGGCCGGACGCCGCCGGCGGTTCATCCGGGTCGCGAGCGGCGAGGCCGGTCCGGGCATCTCTGGCAGACTGGACGCGTGAGCGCCCTGCTGTGGTTGGCGGCCGCGATCGTCCTGACGGTCGCGGAGATGTTCGGGGGCGAACTCGTCCTGCTCATGCTGGCCGGCGGTGCACTCGCCGCCGCAGGCGTCGATTTCGTCTTCGAGCCACCGCTCTGGGTGGACGGTCTCGTCTTCGCGCTCGTCTCGGTGCTGCTACTCGTCGCGATCCGTCCGGTGGCCCGCCGCCACATGCTCAACCGACCCGCGGTGCTGATGAACACCGAGGCTCTCGAGGGACGACCGGCGGTCGTGACCGAACAGGTCGACGCCACCGACGGACGCGTCAAGATCGACGGCGACGTGTGGTCGGCCCGCGCGATGGACCCGTCCCAGGTGCTCGAACCCGGAACCCACGTGACCGTCGTGCAGATCGACGGCGCGACCGCGGTGGTGTTTCGCGCCTGAGACGTGCAGCGCTGCGGCACCAGCAGTGCGGACCGCCGAGAACGACAACGCAGGAAGGTGACCATGGAGTACGAGATCTTCGGCCTGACCGTCCTCGTCTTGCTCGTGTTGCTCGTGGTGGTGATCCTGGTCAAGTCGGTGGCGCTCATCCCGCAGGCGGAGGCAGCGGTCATCGAGCGGCTGGGCCGCTACACACGAACCGTGTCCGGACAGCTCACGTTGCTGTTGCCGTTCATCGATCGCATCCGTGCCCGCGTCGACGTCCGTGAACGGGTGGTGTCGTTCCCGCCGCAGCCGGTCATCACCGAGGACAACCTGACCCTGTCCATCGACACCGTCGTCTACTTCCAGGTCACCAACCCGCGGGCCGCCGTGTACGAGATCGACGACTACATCGCGGGCGTCGAGCAGCTGACCATCACGACACTGCGCAACGTGGTCGGCGGGATGACGCTCGAGGAGACCTTGACGTCCCGCGATTCCATCAACGGTCAGCTGCGCGGCGTGCTCGACGAGGCGACCGGCCGCTGGGGACTCCGCGTCGCACGCGTCGAGCTGAAATCGATCATGCCGCCGCCGTCGATCCAGGAGTCGATGGAGAAGCAGATGAAGGCCGACCGCGAGAAGCGGGCGACGATCCTCTCGGCCGAAGGCCAGCGCGAGTCGGCGATCAAGACCGCCGAGGGAAACAAGCAGTCGCAGATCCTCGCCGCCGAGGGTGCCAAGCAGGCCGCGATCCTGGCCGCCGAGGCCGAACGGCAGTCGCGCATCCTGCGCGCGCAGGGTGAGCGCGCGGCGTCGTACCTCAACGCGCAGGGTGAGGCGAAGGCGATCGAGAAGACCTTCGCCGCGATCAAGGCCGCCAAGCCGACCCCGGAGCTGCTGGCCTACCAGTACCTGCAGCAGTTGCCCGAGATGGCGAAGGGCGAGGGCAGCAAGGTGTGGGTGGTGCCCTCCGATTTCGGTTCGGCCCTGCAGGGTTTCGCCAAGTCCTTCGGTGTGCAGGGCGACGACGGTGTGTTCCGGTACGAACCGGCGGACTCACCGCCCTCCGAGGTCGACGAGTCGGAGACCGAGGACTGGTTCTCCCTAGCGTCCGATCCGAAGGTCGCCCAGGCCGTCGCCGAGGCCGAGGCCGTGGCCCGGACCCCGGTGGCCCCCGAGATCACCGCTCGCGCGGCGCGGGCCTCCCGCCATGTGCCGCCGGTGGGGTCCGAGCCGGCTGAACTCGCCGATGCCGGCTGGGCCCCGCCCGAGCAGCCGGACACCGCACCGACCGAACCGTCCTGATCCGAAGGAACCGGCCGACCGGTGGGTCCGGAGTCAGTGGATCGCGATCCGCGGAGGCGGCCTGAGTCGCAGCAGATGGCCGGCGCCGGTGGTCGCGCCGCGACCGGCAGACCTCAACTCGACCGATGGACTTCGATCGAAGTCTGGCTGTCGAGGTGAAGTCTGTCTGTCAGCGCTGGCTGTGACCAACGCACGCTCTGGTTGTCCGCGACGGCCCTCGGGCCGCAGATGCTGAGGTGGTCGTGCCAGGTCAGTGGGTGAGGAGATGTTCGATGCCCGCCATCCCGACCGCCCACATCACCGAGGCGAAGGTGCCCATGATGAACTGCTCGGCGGCGTGCGGCGCACGGAGTTCGGGATAGCGGGCGAGGCTCTTCACGGCGAGGATGATCGCGAGGCCCTCGGGCCACCCGGCCATGAGTGTGGTGACGACCGCGAGACGTTCGAGATATCCGATGACCCGGCCGCCGCGGAGCGGTCCGCCTTCGCCGGTCCCGGCCGGCCCGGGACCAGGGTTCTCGGTCGAATCGGGCGTGTCGGCGTCGTTCCCGGGCTCGTGGTCCGGCGCCCCCGGAGCGTCGGATCCGGTGTCCGGGCGCACGCCGACGCCACCGGCGACGAGAACCGTCCGGACCACGGGTCCACCGCCGGTGACCGCGGCGAGGGCGGCGACGACCGGGACGGCCGATGCGAGGAAGCCGGTGGCCGGGCCGGCCGCGGCGGCGAGGGCGGCGACGACCGGGACGGCCGATGCGAGGAAGCCGGTGGCCGGGCCGGCCGCGGCGGCGAGGGCGGCGGCCACCGCGGCCGGCACCAGGAGGACGACGGCCCCGATCACGTCGAGCCTGCGCACGACGGCCTCCGGCGCCTCGCGGCGTCGCTTCCGCGTCGCGAGAGACCAGATCGGCGTCGTCAGGGCGGTCACGAGGAGGAGGACGACCGCGGCGATAATCATTCCGATCCTCCGGTCGGGGTGTGTCGGTCCGCTTCGGCGAGCGCGTCGGCGACGAGATCGAGGGAATCGGACTCGAGGTCCCATCCCGCTGCGCGTAGGCGTTGGCTCATCGCCTGCGGGGTGATGTCGAGCTCGGCGGCGGCCTCGACCTGGGTGAGCCCGCGGCGCATCAATTCGACCGCCTCGCGGCCGGCGGAACTGCGAGCGGTGATGACGTCGGCGATGAGTCGCCCGGCGGTCTGGGCATGACGGCACCAGCGGGTGTCGGTGCCGCGGACGCAGAGCGGGACCCGCTGCCGTTTGGCGGCCTCGACGGCGTCGCGGGCATGGACGAAGGCGGGTCCGCGCCCGGCGCGGGTGGACGGGGGGAGCGGCTCGTCGACCGCCCCGGCGCCGATGCCGACGCTCCAGTGCCCGTCGGCGGTGAGTTCGACGGCCAGTCGGGCGGTGGCCACCGGGTCGGCGAGGATGCCCTGGATCTCATCGCCCGCGGTGCGTTCGAACTGCCGCACCGTGTCGACTGCGTCGAGTGCGGCGAGGACGGTGTCGACACGGTCGATGTCGCGGCGGCTTCCGCGCTGGTCGACGGTGAGAACGAACATCGTTCAAGGCTATGTACTTGATCTACAAGAATCAAGCCCTACAACTGGATTGATCAACGCCGGTGACTTGATCGACGACGATCAAGTCCGAGGGGTTGTTGCTGTCGCGTTCGCCACGGGCAAGCGGGAGTCCAGGACCAGGCCCGCGATGCCGATCGCGAAGAGACCTCCGGTCACCGCCAGTTGAAGCGGATGCGTGTCGCCGGTCAGCGAATCGCCCAGCATCACCACGGCGGCGGTGCCCGGCGCCATGCCGAGGATGCTGGCCACCGTGTACGGCACCGGGCGCACCGACGACAGTGCCGAACAGTAGTTCGCCACCGAGAACGGGCAGACCGCGATGAACCGCAGCGAACCGACCGCCAACCATCCGCGACGCTCCAGCCGGTACTCGACCGCGCGGACCACCGGGCTCTTCAGGTACGGCTGCACGCGATCACGCCCGACGCTGCGGACCAGGGCGAAGGCGGCCACCGCCGCGATCGAGGAGGCGATCATCGCACCCGCGAACCCGACGAGCGGCCCGAAGAAGATCCCGGACATGACGGTGAACGTCGAACGCGGGATCGGGGCGATGGTGATAACCGCATAGGCGAGGAAGAACAACCACACGAAGGCCGGTCCCAGGTCGGCGCCCCAGTCGCGCACGCTCGCGACCGAGGGCAGCGGGACGAAGTAGGACCCGGCCAGGACGGCCGCGAGAAGCGCTGCGACAACCAGTGCCCGGCGGATGACCCGACGATCGAATCCCCGGCGATCCGCCGACGTGGCCCGGCCGTCACCGGTCGTCCGGGCGTCCGCGACACCGCCGGCGTCGTCCCCGGTCGCGTCGGCGACGTCTTCGCTGACAGTGGAGGGATCGGACACCCGGACACTCTACTCTGGACAACAGCGGTGGACCGGTTCCGTCGAGTGCGCCATGTCACGCCGACCTCGACGCCGAGCCGAGCGAGCGATCGGCTAGTGTCGTCTACGCGCTCATCACAGTGCATTCACGGAGGTGTGCTTCCCCACATGCCACAGCAAACTGACCAGCCCACAACGGACCCAGAACTCGATCAGGCCTACCAGACCTGGTCCACGGCCGCGGCGGCCGTTCTGGCGAAGTCGCGACGTGTCGACGTCGACGAGCTGCCCGACACGCCCGAGGCGCTGCTCTCGACCGACACCGCCGACGGGTTGACCATCCGGCCGCTGTACACGCGTCGCGACGAGCTCGCCGAACCCGGTGTGCCCGGCCGCTTCCCGTTCGTCCGCGGCGCCGACCCCGCTCGTGACGTCACCACCGGCTGGCGCGTCACCGAGAGGTTCGGCGACGACGCGACCGCTGCGGAGGATCTCAACGAGCTCATCCTCGAGGCGATGTCCAACGGGACGAGCGGCCTCTGGCTCTCGGTGAGCAGGCCCGGTGACGGGCTCGGGGTCGCCGACCTCGCGACCGCGCTGCGCGGCGTCTACCTCGATCTGGTGCCGGTGACCCTCGACGCGGGCACCGAGGGGATCGCGGCGGCCCGCGAGCTGCTGTCCCTCAAGGAGCAGGCGCAGGCCGCACCGGTCGCCGCCGCTCCGACCGCGGCCACCGTTCATTCCTTCGGTCTGTCGCCGCTGACGGCCGCCTTCTCCGGTCGACCCACCGTCGATCCGGACGAGGCGACCGGGCTCGCGGCCTCCGGGTTGCCCGTCGGCGTGCGCACGTTCCGCGTCGACGGAAGCGACTTCGCCACCGCGGGTGCCGACAACGGCCTCGAACTGGCCCTCACGGTGGCGGCTGCGGTCGCCCATCTCCGTGACCTCACCGCGGCCGGCCTGTCGGCAGAGGCGGCGCTGGGTCAGATCACCTTCGGCGTCTCGGCCGACGACGACCAGTTCGCCACGATCGCGAAATTCCGTGCGCTGCGCAAGATCTGGGCCCGGGTGGCCGAGGTGCTCGGTGCACCCGAGGCCGGCGGCGCGCTGACCCACGGAGTGACCGACCTGTCGATGTACTCCCAGCGCGACCCGTGGGTGAACATGCTCCGCAGCACCATCGCGGCGTTCGGAGCCGGTGTCGGCGGTGCCGACCAGCTCACCGTCCTGGGTTACGACGCGACCATCCCGGCGGACAAGCGCACCTCGAGTGCGTCGTTCTCACGTCGTATCGCCCGCAACACCCAGTTGTTGCTGCTCGAGGAGTCCAACATCGGACGTGTCCTCGATCCGGCCGGCGGTTCGTGGTTCGTCGAGTCCCTCACCGACGACCTCGCGACCAACGCCTGGGCGGCGTTCACCGAGGTCGAGGCCGCCGGCGGATACCGCGCCGCGCTCGACACCGGCTGGATCGCCGAGAAGGTCGACGCCTCACTGGCACGCCGCGACACCGAGGTCGCGCATCGTCGGATCTCGGTCACCGGCGTCAACGAATTCCCCAACATCGACGAACGCGCACTGTCGGAGACGACCGGGGCGCCGGCCTCGGCGGTCACCGACGTCGTCACCGGGACGCCACGCCTCGCGCGGATCGGACGCGCCTTCGAGGCGCTGCGCGATCGTTCCGACGTCGTGCTCGCCGAGCACGGCGCGCGGCCGTCGATCCTGCTGATCCCGCTGGGCAGCGTCGCCGAACACAACGGGCGCACCACCTTCGTCGCGAACTTCCTGGGGGCCGGCGGGATCACCGTCGTCAACCCGGGCCCACTGACCGCGGACAAGGTCGGCGACGCGGTGGCCGGGGCGAACACCCCGATCGCGGTGCTCTGCGGCACCAAGGCGCGGTACGCCGAGGAGGGGCCCGCGGCACTCGCGGCCGCTCGGGCGGCCGGGCTGTCGAAGGTCTTGCTCGCCGGACCGGACCGGGAGTGGCCCGAGGGCGACGATCGGCCCGACGGTTCACTGCGGGTGGGCATCGACGCGGTGAGCACCCTCGGCGACCTCCTCGACGAGCTGGTCTCGACATCCCTGAAGACGGCGGGAGCAACGGCATGACCCAGACCGAACCCGATCTGACACAGTCGATCCCGAGTTTCGCCGGAATCGGGCTGTCATCGGAGCAGCCCGCCGCCCCGGCCGCTGCCGGAGGACCTTCCGGGTCCGCGGCCGCCGTCACCGGGGAACTGGCCTCCGCGCACGGCTACTCGGTGGACCAGGTCACCTGGAACACCCCCGAGCAGATCGACGTCACGCCGGTGTACACGCGCGCCGAACGCGACGCCGTCCTCGACGACGCCGAGCATCCGTACCCGCTCGACTCGGTTCCCGGTGCCGCGCCGTTCATCCGGGGCCCGTACCCGACGATGTACGTCAATCAGCCGTGGACCATCCGCCAGTACGCCGGCTTCTCGACCGCCGCCGAATCCAACGCCTTCTACCGACGCAACCTCGCGGCCGGGCAGAAGGGGCTGTCGGTCGCGTTCGACCTCGCCACGCATCGCGGCTACGACTCCGATCACCCGCGCGTCGCCGGTGACGTCGGCATGGCCGGTGTGGCCATCGACTCGATCCTCGACATGCGCCAGCTCTTCGACGGCATCGACCTCGGCAGCGTGTCGGTGTCGATGACGATGAACGGCGCCGTGCTGCCGATCCTCGCGCTCTACGTCGTGTCAGCCGAGGAACAGGGTGTGCCGCCCGAGAAGCTGGCCGGGACCATCCAGAACGACATCCTCAAAGAGTTCATGGTCCGCAACACCTACATCTATCCGCCGAAGCCGTCGATGCGGATCATCTCGAACATCTTCGAGTACACCAGCCAGAAGATGCCGAAGTTCAACTCGATCTCGATCTCGGGCTACCACATCCAGGAGGCCGGGGCGACGGCCGATCTGGAACTCGCCTACACCCTCGCCGACGGCGTCGAGTACATCCGGGCCGGGCTCGAGGCCGGTCTGGACATCGACAAGTTCGCCCCGCGACTGTCGTTCTTCTGGGGCATCGGCATGAACTTCTTCATGGAGGTCGCCAAGCTGCGGGCGGCACGCCTCCTGTGGAGTGAGCTGGTCGCCGACTTCGAGCCGAAGAACGCGAAATCGCTCTCGCTGCGGACACATTCGCAGACCTCGGGATGGTCGCTGACCGCCCAGGACGTGTTCAACAACGTGGCCCGCACGTGCGTGGAGGCGATGGCAGCGACCCAGGGGCACACCCAGTCGCTGCACACCAACGCCCTCGACGAGGCGATCGCGCTGCCGACGGACTTCTCCGCGCGGATCGCGCGCAACACCCAGCTGCTCCTGCAGCAGGAGTCGGGCACCACGCGGCCGATCGATCCGTGGGCCGGTTCGAACTACGTCGAGTGGCTGACCCATCAGCTCGCGCAGAAGGCGCGCAAGCACATCCGCGAGGTCGAAGAGGCCGGCGGCATGACGCAGGCGATCAACGAGGGCCTGCCGAAGCTGCGAATCGAAGAAGCCGCGGCACGCACCCAGGCACGTATCGACTCGGGCCAGCAGCCGCTGGTCGGCGTGAACAAGTACCAGGTCGCCGACGACGAGGAGATCGAGGTCCTCAAGGTCGAGAACTCCAAGGTGCGCGCCGAGCAGCTCGAGAAGCTGGACCGACTGCGCGCGGTGCGCGATTCGGCGGCGGTCGAGGCGGCCCTGGCCGATCTCACGCGCGCCGCCGCGTCGTCGGAAGGCGGCCTGGAGAACAACCTGATGGCGTTGGCCATCGAGGCCGCGCGCCATCAGGCGACGGTCGGCGAGATCTCCGAGGCGCTCGAGAAGGTCTACGGTCGGCATCAGGCGGAGATCAAGACGATCAGTGGTGTGTATCGACATGAGGCGGGTGAGGTGAGCAACATCGACGCGGCGATCGAGGCCGTGCGCCAGTTCGCCGAGGCGGAGGGCCGTCAGCCGCGTGTCCTGGTCGCGAAGATGGGTCAGGACGGGCACGACCGCGGCCAGAAGGTGATCGCGACCGCGTTCGCCGACCTCGGCTTCGACGTCGACGTGGGCCCGCTGTTCGCCACGCCCGAGGAGGTGGCCGCACAGGCCGCCGACAACGACGTGCACGTGGTGGGTGTGTCGTCGCTGGCCGCCGGACACCTGACGCTGGTTCCCGCCCTGCGGGAGGCGCTGAAGGAGGTCGGCCGCGAGGACATCATGGTGGTCGTCGGCGGCGTGATCCCGCCCGGTGACTTCGCCGAACTGTACGAGGCCGGCGCCGCCGCGATCTTCCCGCCCGGATCGGTCATCGCCGACTCGGCCGTGGAACTCATCGGCAAGCTCGCCGACACCCTCGGCCTGGAGCTGCCCGGGGCGACCGCGAACTGATGGCGGTCCAACCTCGACGTCAGATCGACGTCGACGCGCTGGCCGATGCCGTACTGGCCGATCGCCGCGCCGATCTGGCGCGCGCGATCACGCTCGTGGAGTCCAAGCGCGCCGACCATCGGGCGGCCGCCCAAGAGCTGTTGCTCAAGCTGACGCCGCACGCGGGAAAGTCGTTCCGCGTCGGCATCACCGGTGTCCCCGGCGTGGGCAAGTCGACGACGATCGAGGCGCTCGGCATGCATCTGCTGGAGCTCGGTCACAAGGTGGCGGTGCTCGCCGTCGACCCGAGTTCGACGCGCACGCGGGGCTCGATCCTCGGCGACAAGACCCGGATGGGCCGGTTGTCGACGGCGGAGAACGCCTACATCCGGCCGTCGCCGACGTCGGGCACACTCGGCGGCGTGGCCAAGGCCACCCGGGAGAGCATCGTGCTGGTCGAGGCCGCGGGGTTCGACGTGGTGCTGGTGGAGACCGTGGGCGTGGGCCAGTCCGAGGTGACGGTCGCCAACATGGTCGACACGTTCACGTTCCTCACCCTCGCCCGGACCGGAGACTCGTTGCAGGGCATCAAGAAGGGCGTGCTCGAACTCGCCGACGTGGTCGTCGTGAACAAGGCCGACGGCAAACACCTCAACGAGGCGAAGGGCGCGGCTCGCGAGCTCAAGAACGCGCTGAAGCTCATCTACCCGCACGATGCGCTGTGGATGCCACCGGTGCTCACCATGAGCGCGATCGAGAACTCCGGGGTGGACGAGTTCTGGAAGACCGTCGTACGTCACAACGAGACACTCACCGAGGCAGGGGAGTTCACCGCACGACGCAATCAGCAGCAGATCGACTGGACGTGGGCGATGGTCAACGACATCGTGCTGTCCCGGCTCGGTGACTCGCCCGCCGTCCGAGGCATCCGCGGCGAGGTCGAGCAGCAGTTGCGCGACGGATCGCTGACCCCGGCGCTCGCCGCCCAGCGGATCGTGGACGCGTTCGACGAACGCTGAGTCACTGGTCCCTGGATCGAGAGACCTGCTGAGCACCGCTCCCTGGTCCGAAAGACGTGACCCCCCTTCGCTCCCTGAGGTGCGAGGAGCGCTAGCGACGAGCCACGAAGGGTCCGGCGACTCGTCTCACCACGACCCTTCGTGGCTCGCTTCGCTCGCACCTCAGGGAGCAGTGGGTGGCTTCGCTCGCACCTCAGGGAGTAGTGGTGGCCGCGGTCAGGCAAGCAGCGGCGCGAGCGTCTCGCCGAGAAGCGAGACCCGCCCCGGCACATGGCCGTTGGCGGGTGCGTTCACGGTGACGCCGTCGACCCCGGTGGCCAGGATGTCGGCGTAGCGGGCGGCGACCTCGTCGGGGTCGCCGACGATCGTCGACCCGCGGCGCACCTCGGCCGCCGGTGTGCGCTGCAGGTAGGCCTCCAGCTCGGCATTCGCCTCGTCGTGGGTCGGAGCCACGCACGCCGACGTCTGTACGGTCACGGTGATCTCCGAGCGGTCCCGGCCGAGCCGTTCGCAGTGTTCGGCGAGGGCGTCGAGCTTGCGCGGGATGTCGGCGGGCAAGCACAGCAGGTTCGATTCGTCGGCGTACTGCGCGACCATCCGCAACGTCTTGCGTTCGCCCCCGCCGCCGATCATCACCGGGATCTTCGACAGCGGCGCCGGCACATTGAGGGCTTTCACGACCCGGTAGCGCTTGCCGTCGAGGCTTGGTGCCTCCCCGGCGAGCATGCCGAGGATGATCTGCAGCGCCTCCTCGAGACGCTCGAACCCGTCGGTGAACGTCCCGAACTCGTAGCCGAGGGAATCATGTTCCAGCTCATACCATCCCGCGCCGATGCCGAGCTGGGCCCGACCGCCGGACACGACGTCGAGTGCCGTGATCGTCTTCGCGAGCAGGGTCGGGTTGCGGTAGGTGTTTCCGGTGACCAGCGACGACAGGCGCACCGTCGAGGTGTGCTGGGCAAGAGCCGCGAGAAGGGTGTAGCACTCGATCATCGGATCGTCGGGCTCGCCCAGCATCGGCAGCTGATAGAAGTGGTCCATCACGAACACGGTGTCGAAGCCGGAGTCCTCGGCTTCGCGTGCCTGCGCGACCACGGTGGGGAACAGCTGGTCGGCGGCGACTCCGGGGTAGGTGAAGTTCGGGATCTGGTAACCGAGTCGAGTCACCCGTCCAGACTAGTCCGTGGACTTCTCCGGGGCGGTGCCGACGACCTCGGGAGCACGGCTGCGGGCGAACGCGCCGATCGTCTCGATGAGTTCGTCGAACACGGCGTCCACGTCGACGGAGGTCGCGATACGGGCGTTGGGTCCCGGCGAGGTCATCCACCGTTCGTCGGCAACGGTCATGCCCCGGGTCAGGGTGCCTGCGAGTTCGACGTCGACGCGCGCGGCGCGCGTCTGCACCGTGTCGGGGGCCAGCGCGACCAGCGCGGCGAACGGGTCGTGGAGGTGGGCGATGTAGCCCTCGTCGTGGTCGTCGTGGAATTCGAAGTAGAACCGCAGGGCGTCGACCAGGTGCCGGATCAGCTCGTTGTCGGCGACCGATCGGAGTCCGCGGTCGTCGGTTGGGTCGGGGCACTCGACGGGTGTGCTGCCGGCGGCGGCCGCGAGCCGGACCACGTGGTCGGGGGTCAGGATGACCGACTCGGTGATATCGAGTGCGCAGACGATGGGCTCGGTGGCGCCCGCGGTGCCGAACGCGGCGAACACCTCGGCGGCCGCCTCCGGATCGACGGCGACGTTCCACTCCGAGGTGGGCGTCGTGTTGCCGTGCGTGTGGAAGGCGCCGCCCATGATGACCAGACGCCGCAGACGAGCCGGTAGGCCCGGATCCCGTCGGATCGCGGTCGCCAGAGACGTGAGCGGTCCGGTCACCAGGCCGACGAGTTCGCCGTCGTGTGCCTGCGAGGCCTCGATCCAGGCGTCGGCGGCGTCGAGATGGCTGGGTGTCGTCGTCGGAGCCGGCAGCTCGGCGTGTCCGACGCCCAGCGGTCCGTGCGTGTCCTCGGTGGTCATCAGGGCGGCGACGAGGGGAGTGGCCGAACCGGTGTGGACCGGTACCTCGGTGCGACCGCACAGTTCCAGCCACGAGAGATTGTTGGCTGTGACGACGTCGACGGGCACGTTGCCTGCGGTCGACGCCACGCCGACGAGGTCGACATCGGCGCGAGCGAGCAGGTAGATCAGCGCGAGCGAGTCGTCGATTCCGGTGTCGCAGTCGAAGAACAGGCGCTGGGTCACCACACAATTGTGCCGGGTGCGGCCCGAAGGTCGGCGCGCCACCCCGCCGGGCCCCTACGCTCACCGCAGCCGGGACGAACGGTCGTCGGCCTGATGAGTCCCGGAGGAGCCGATGGCCTCGACACGACTCGCGCTGGCCGCCCTCGGCGCCGGCGCGATACTCCTGGTGAGCGCGTGCGGCACGGATTCGTCGGATCCGGACGCCTCCTCGGGCAGTGCCGCGGCCTCGTCGAGCGGCGCACCATCGGAGCCCGTCGTCACACCGGTGGTCGGTTCGGTGATGTTCGCCCCGACGCCGTTCGCCGGTTCCGACGGGAACAACCACCTCGTCTACGAGGTCTCGCTGACCAACTACATGCGCACACCGGTGACGATCGTCGGGGTGGAGGTGCTCGACGCGACCGAGGACGACGAACCGCTCCTCGTCCTCGACGAGAACGGGGTCCGCACCCGGCTCAAGCCCACCGGCGCACCGTCGGTGCCGCCGGCCCCGGGAGCACCGGAGGAGTACTCGCAGGTGCTGGCGCCGGGACAGAACGGAGTCCTCTTCCTCCATGTCGTCTTCTCGTCGGAAGCGCCGAAGCAACTCGTCCACGAGGTCTCGGTGCGCGCCGACGCGGCACCGCCGGGTATGCGGGAGGTCGACGAACGCATCGCGCCCGTCACGGTGAGCGACTCGACCGTCCCGGTCCTGGGACCCCCGCTCGTCGGCGAACGCTACATCGCCGCCGACGCGTGCTGCGACGCGGTCCGGCACACCCGCGCGATCCTCCCGCTGAACGGGTCTCCCGTCCTCGCCCAGCGCTACGCGGTGGATTGGGAGCAGGCCGACGCGGACGGAAGGATCTTCGTCGGTGACGCGAAAGACCCCGCGAGCTATCGGATCTTCGGCGACGACGTGCTCGCCGTGGCCGACGGCACGGTCGTCGCCAGTCGCAACGATCTGCCGGAGCAGACGCCGGGGTCGTTTCCCGCGGATCTGGCGATCGCAGACGCCGACGGCAACAACCTCGTTCTCGACATCGGCGACGGCTTCTATGTGAACTATGCGCACATGCAACCCGGTTCGGTGCGTTTCGCGCCGGGCGATCGCGTACGGCGCGGCGACGTCATCGGCAAGGTCGGCAACAGCGGGAACTCGGTGGCACCACACCTGCATGTGCATGTCATGAACGGACCGGAGTTCCTCGGGTCCCAGGGTGTCCCGAGTGTGACCGAGGAGTTCACCATCACCGGGCGGGTGGCCGACACCGCGGCCTTCGACGTCTCCGAGGGAACCGGGGTGCCGCTGCGGCTCGTACCCGGCGTGACGGAGAGCACACACGAGGATCAGATGATCCTCGATCAGAACATCGTCACGTTCACCGCAGGCTGACAACGGTTTCCGATCCCGCACATCCGCCCTGCCGCGCCGGCGGGGTGCCGCGGTGACTGGACAACGATGTCATCGTCCGTACGGTCGGACCCATGTCGATTCAGGACTCTGCCTTCGAATGGACGGAAACGAATCGCGAATGGCTGATCGAGAATCCCGCTCGCATCGTCGCTTACGTGATCGTCGCGTTGATCGTCCGGTTCGTCATCCACCGCTCCATCGACCGCGCCACCCGGCCACGGGCCGCCGGCGGGGAGCCGGGCCGGGGTGCGGCCCTCATGCGCGGGCTGCGCTCCAAGTCGGCATCCACCGAACGCAACGCGCAGATCGCCGCGCGGCGGGCCCAGCGGGCCGCGACGATCGGCTCGGTACTGAAATCGACGGTCTCGATCGTCTTGCTCGTCTGGGTCGTGCTGTCGGTGCTCAGCGTGCTGGGCGTCAACATCGCACCGTTCATCGCCTCGGCCGGGATCGTCGGCCTCGCAATCGGTTTCGGTGCGCAGAATCTGGTGCGCGACTTCGTGACCGGTGTGTTCATGCTGCTCGAGGACCAGTACGGCGTGGGTGACATCGTGGACCTCGGCGAGGCGGTCGGCGAGGTGGAGTCGGTGGGACTGCGTGTGACCACCCTGCGCGACATCGACGGCACCCTCTGGTACGTCCGCAACGGTGAGATCGCCCGCGTGGGCAACATGAGCCAGGAGTTCGCGGTTGCGCGCGTCGACGTCCCGGTGGCACCCGGCGCCGACATCGACAAGGCGCAGCAGGTGGCCGATGACGCGGCCCGCACCGCGATCGAGGAGGACTCGACGGACATTCTCGGACAGATCGAGATGCTCGGCGTCCAGGAGGTGTCGTCGGATCAGGTCGTCTTGCGATTGACGGTGAAGACCAAGCCGAACGGCCAGTGGGCGGTGCAGCGACGACTGCGCCGGGCGATCCTGCGGTCGTTCGTGGAGAACTCGATCGACCTGCCGTACTCGCGGGCCTGGGGGGCGCTGGCGGATTCCGTCGCGCCCTGAGGGCTGCGGCGGGACGATTGACCCGCAAGACGATCAACCCACAACGAGAAGAACCCCGGCGGTGAGCCGGGGTTCTTCTCGTTGTTCTCGTGGTGTCCGAGGGGGGACTTGAACCCCCACGTCCGTTAATAGGACACTAGCACCTCAAGCTAGCGCGTCTGCCATTCCGCCACTCGGACCTGCGTGCCGCGGTGAGTGTTCCGGCGATCTCTCGCCGGTGATCTTTCGACCGTCTCGCTGCAGCGGGATAACCCTAACCGAGGTTGCCCGTGTATCCCAAATCCCGTAGGAGTGAGGGGTGTCTACACAGTCTGCGACCGACGAAGTGGTCGATCTGGTCAGTCGATTGATCCGTTTCGACACCTCCAACACGGGCGAGCCCGAGACCACCAAGGGCGAGGAGGAGTGCGCCCGCTGGGTGGCCGAGCAGCTCGAGGAGGTGGGCTACACGACCCAGTACGTCGAATCCGGGCGGCCGGGCCGGGGCAACGTGTTCGCGCGGCTCGCCGGACCTCCGGATTCGGACCGTGGCGCACTGCTCATCCACGCCCACCTCGACGTCGTGCCCGCCGAGCCGGCCGACTGGAGTGTGCATCCGTTCTCCGGGGCCATCAAGGACGGTTACATCTGGGGTCGGGGCGCGGTCGACATGAAGGACATGGCCGGCATGGCCCTGGCGCTCGCGCGGCAGTTCAAACGGGACGGCACCGTCCCGCCCCGTGAGCTCGTGTTCGCCTTCCTCGCCGACGAGGAGGCCGGCGGGTCGTGGGGTTCGCACTGGCTCGTCGAGAACCGGCCCGACCTGTTCGAGGGCATCACCGAGGCGGTCGGCGAGGTCGGCGGCTTCTCACTCACCGTCGACCGGCCCGACGGCACGCAGCGGCGGCTCTATCTGGTCGAGACGGCCGAGAAGGGCCTCGCGTGGATGCGACTCACCGCCGAGGCCCGCGCGGGACACGGATCGTTCCTGCACGAGGAGAACGCCGTGACCGAGGTCGCCGAGGCGGTCGCTCGGATCGGACGGCACCGGTTCCCTCTGGTGATGACCGAGTCGGTGAGCCAGTTCCTGGCCGAGGTCAGCGCGGAAACGGGCCTGGGCCTGAGTCCCGAGGCGCCCGACCTGGAGACGTCGCTGTTCAAACTGGGCAATCTCGCGCGGATCATCGGCGCGACGCTCCGCGACACCGCCAATCCCACGATGCTCAAGGCCGGCTACAAGGCCAATGTCATCCCGCAGAAGGCGGAGGCGGTCATCGACTGCCGGGTGCTCCCCGGACGCCAGGCCGCCTTCGAGAAGGAGATCGACGAACTCATCGGTCCCAACGTGCGGCGCGAGTGGATCACCCATCTCGATTCCTACGAGACCACCTTCGACGGCGATCTGGTCGAGGCGATGAATGCCGCCGTCCTCGAACACGACCCGCAGGGAAAGACGGTGCCGTACATGCTCTCCGGCGGCACCGACGCCAAGGCGTTCGCGAAGCTGGGCATCCGGTGCTTCGGCTTCGCGCCGTTGCGACTACCGCCCGAACTCGATTTCGCGGCGCTGTTCCACGGCGTCGACGAGCGCGTGCCCGTCGACTCGGTTCTGTTCGGCACCAAGGTCTTCGAGCACTTTCTGCGGCACAGCTGAACCCTCACCTAGAGTGAGCAGCACGGCTTCTTCGGCGACCCTGACCTATCGGTCGGAGAATGCCCCGCACTCTTCCGACGCGCGAAACGTGAGAAAGGTGAACACATGTCGTCATTCGACCCGTACTCCCCGCTACCGAGCCTCCCCGGCTTCACCCTGACCTCGGAGAGCCTCACCGACGGGGCCGCGCTGGCCAACGGACAGGTGAGCGGGATCATGGGCGCGGGTGGCGAGGACCTCTCGCCGCAGCTGAGCTGGTCCGGGTTCCCCGCCGAGACCAAGAGTTTCGCCGTCACCGTGTACGACCCCGACGCTCCCACCGCCGCCGGGTTCTGGCACTGGGCTGTCGCCGACATCCCCGCCTCGGTCACGAGCCTCCCCGAAGGCGCAGGCGACGAGGAGGGTTCCGGGTTGCCCGAGGGCGCGGTCACCCTCAGCAACGACGCCTCGCTGCGCCGGTACATCGGTGCGGCGCCGCCGCCCGGACACGGTCCGCACCGGTACTTCGTCGTCGTGCACGCCGTCGACACCGAGTCCCTCGGTCTGCCGGAGAACGCGACGCCCGCGTACCTGGGATTCAACCTGTTCTCCCACGCGATCGCGCGCGCAACCCTCGTCGGTACCTACGAACAGCCCGGCGAGAACGTCTGACTCCGGCCATCGATGGCCCGGTGGTGCGAGACCGCCGGGCCATCGATGACCCTCAGGGCTGGTTGCGCGCCGCGCAACCGACCGCGTCGGAGATCGAGGCGAAGCCACCCGCCCGCGCCCGCTGTGCGAGGCCGGCGTGGAGCTCCGTCAACCACACCGGGCCTCCGTAGATGAAGCCGGTGTAGACCTGCAGGAGGTCGGCGCCGGCGCAGATCCGTTCCCAGGCCTGGTCGACCGTCTCGATGCCGCCGACACTGACGAGCGCGATCCGGCCGCCCACCCGGTTGTAGAGCCGGCGCAGGACGGTCAGCGAGCGCGCGGCGACCGGCGGCCCGGACAGGCCACCCGCACCGATCTCCCGGACCTCGTCCGACGAACTGCGCAGACCCTCACGACCGATCGTGGTGTTGGTGGCGACGATTCCGGCCAGGCCGAGTTCGACCGCCAGATCCGCCACGGCGTCGACGTCGTCGTCGACGAGATCGGGCGCGATCTTGAGCAGCACCGGGACGTGAACCACACCGAGTACCGCGGTCAAGATGGGCCGCAGCGAGTCCACGGCCTGCAGATCCCGCAGCCCCGGGGTGTTGGGCGAACTCACGTTGACGACGACGAAATCCGACAGGGGTCCCAGCAATTCGGCCGAGCGCCGGTAGTCGTCGATCGCGTCGTCGACCGGGACGACCTTGGTCTTGCCGATGTTGGCGCCGATGGGCACCGAGACCGGCCCCCGTCGGACATCCATCAGGTGCTGCGCGGCCTCCTCGGCACCCGGATTGTTGAAGCCCATCCGGTTGATCAGCGCACGGTCGGCGGGAAGACGGAACAGGCGCGGTGTCGGATTGCCGGGCTGCCCCTGACCGGTGATCGTGCCGATCTCGGCGAAGCCGAATCCGATCTGGCCCCAGGTGTTCACCGCACCGGCCGTCTTGTCGAACCCGGCCGCCAGACCGATCGGGGCGGGGAAGTCGACACCGAAGACCCGTGTGCGCAGGACCGGGTCGTGCTGGGCCAGCAGCTTGGCGGTCAGGAACGCCAGCGGCGGAAACCGTCCGACGACGCGCAGGACCGCGAAGACGATGTGGTGGATCCGCTCCGGATCGACGCGGAACATGATCGAGCGCAGGAGGGGGTAGCACCACCGGTTGAGGACGGGAAGTACTCCGGTGGCATTGCGGGACTTCAGCATGCGCGTGCGCTCCGGGGGTCGTGGCCGTTCTGGTCGGGGGACCGATCGTCGGCCGAGTCGTCGCTGTGGGAGCCGCGTGAACCACGCGGCGGGCGGCGCCGCTTCAGCAGCACTTTCCGGGTGCCGTCGGAGTAGAGCCGCACCCGCGACAGTTCCCAGCCGCCGAACTCGGCTTCGAGGGCCAGGCGCATCGAGGCGGTCACGCGGGTCACATCGGGTGGCAGACGCAACAGGACGCACTCGACGTCCTCCGTGGTGACCTCCCAGCCGTCCGGATAGCGGGAACCGTGCCGTGCCGTGGTGCGTCCGGGTCGCGTGCCCGACCTATCAGGACTCATTCGGCCCGCTCATCGGTGACCACCTGGAGTCCGCCGTCGCGCGCGGAGAGCACGTAGACGGTGCCCGACTCGTCGACCGCGATCCGGTCGGGCTGCACGACCGAGGCGAACCGCTGGACCTCGGTGGGTTCGCCGTCCGCCAGGTCATAGGCCACCACCTCGTTGTTGCCGGTCGTCGACACCCAGAGCCGGTCCCGGGTGTCGTCGTAGTCTACGGCGTACGGTCCGTCCGCCACCGGGTAGCGAAAGCGCATCACCAGAGGTGATCCGAAGAAGCCGAGGATCTCGCCGTCGCGCGTGTTGGCCACCAGCACCCGTCCGAACTCGTCCACGGTGGAGTTGGTCGCCCCGTTGCCCGCACGAAGAGCCGGCCCGAGTTCGCCGGAGCCGGGGTCGACGGGGGTCACCGACGACTGTGCGCGATCCAGCACGACGACCTGCCCGCCGAGTTCCCCGGCTGATTCCGGCGCGGCCGTCAGCGAGTCCACCCGGACGAACCGATCGACATCGTGCTTCTTCGCGAAGTCGGGGTCGTACACGAGAACCCGTCCGTCCGCCGTGCCGACGACGAGGAAGCCGGTCGGGGTGCGCGTCACCGCGGTCGGCTGGTCGGACTCGAGATCGCCGGTCTGGACCCGGCCCTCGGCGTCGACGACGACGAGCACACCTGGGCCGGCGCCGACATACCCGCCGTCGTCACCCTCAGCCAGGGCGACGAGGCCCGGGACGGCGATGGTCTGCGGCGGCGCGGTCACGTTTCCCGCGTCGTAGCGGAGGATCTGGTTGCCGTCGGCCGAGAGGACGGCGACGGTCCCGCCCGACGTCGCGAGCGCGCGCGCCCCGGCGGGCGCGGGGACGACGGTGCCGGCGGGCGCCGACGCCGAACTCGCCGGCGCCTCGGGTGCGGTCGCCGGCGTCACGGTCGGTACGTCCGGCGTGCCGTCGTCGGATCCGCACGCGGTGATCATGCCCACACCGATCACCAGTGCCGCCGCCGCGGCGACCGGACCGCGCAATCGCGAGACGCCCGTGCGGAACTGGTGAGGGGGCTGGGATGGTCGCGGCGAGGACATGTCCCCATCTTGCGTGACCGCATCCGAACGCCGGTCGGGAGGGTCGAGGCCGTGTCGCCAGTCGGGTCGACCGGGGCGGTCCCAAGTAGCATCGGGCGCCGTGACCGACACCATGACGTGGACCCAGTCGATCGTCCTCGGGGCGTTGCAGGGCCTCACCGAGTTCTTGCCGATCTCGTCCTCCGGACATCTCCGGATCGCCTCCGAGCTGATGTTCGGCGAGGACGCCGGCGCCTCCTTCACCGCGGTCACCCAACTCGGGACCGAGGCCGCGGTCCTCGTGTTCTTCGGCCGCGACATCATCCGCATCGTCACCGCCTGGTTCCGGGGTCTGCGCCACGCCGACGAGCGGAACGTCGACTATCGGATCGGCTGGTATGTGATCTTCGCGACCATCCCGATCGGACTGATCGGCTACCTGTTCAAAGACGAGATCCGGACCACCGGTCGCAACCTGTGGCTCGTAGCGATCATGCTCATCCTGTTCGCCGGGGTGTTCTGGCTGGCCGAACGGTACGGGCAGAAGCAACGGAACCTCGAGCAGCTGACCCTGCGCGACGGCCTCGTGATGGGCGGCGCGCAGTGCCTCGCGCTGATCCCGGGGGTGTCGCGCTCCGGCGCCACGGCGAGTGCGGGTCTGTTCCTCGGGCTCGAGCGTGAAGCCGCGTTCCGCTTCTCGTTCCTGCTGGCCATCCCCGCGGTCACCGCGTCGGGCCTGTTCAGCCTCCCCGACGCCTTCGACCCCAGCGGAGAGGGCATGCAGGCCAGCGGGGCGCAGCTGCTCGTCGCGACGCTGATCGCCTTCGTCGTCGGCTATGCCGCGATCGCCTGGCTGCTGAAATTCGTCAGCGCGCATTCGATGAACTGGTTCGGCGCCTACCGCATCGTGCTCGGCGTGACGCTGATCGTGTTGCTGTCGACGGGCGTGATCTCGGCGACATGACGCCGCGCCCGCCGCGCCGGACTCCGCGCGCCGTGCGGGCCCGCGCGGCCGGTGCCTATGGTTGTGGGATGACCGTGATCCTTCTCCGGCACGGCCGTTCGACGGCGAACACCTCGGGGGTGCTCGCCGGTCGCAGCGCCGGCGTCCATCTCGACGACCGCGGGCGCGCCCAGGCCGACGATCTTGTTCGACGCCTCGGCGACCATCTCGGCTCCATCCGGGCGGTGGCGCGGTCGCCGCTCGACCGGTGCGCCGAGACGGTCGCGCCACTGCTGGCCGCGCTGGGCACCGACGGGCAGGCGCCGCCCGAGATCGTCGTCGACGATCTCGCGGAGGTCGACTACGGCGAATGGACCGGTCGGTCGATCTCGGAACTCCTGAAGGAACCGCTGTGGAAGGTCGTGCAGCAGCAGCCCTCGGCCGCGGTGTTCCCCGACGGAGAGGGTCTGGCCGACGTCCAGGCCCGGGCCGTGCGTGCTATCCGTGAACTGGACCGGATCCATGGTGGACCCGACGGCTCCGGGGTGTGGATCGCCTGCTCGCACGGCGACGTCATCAAGTCGATCATCGCCGACGCCATGGGCACTCATCTCGACGCCTTCCAGCGCATCGTCGTCGAGCCGGCGTCGATCAGCGTGATCCGGTACGCGTCGTCGCGGCCGTACGTGCACACGGTGAACACCACCGAGAACCTGTCCATACCGAAGCCCCCGCCGCCGGCCGAGGACGGGCAGCGGTCCGCCGACGACGCGGTCGTGGGCGGCGACACCGGGGCGGACGTCGCGCCGTCGCCGAACGGGACCGCGACGATCCCGGCGACATCGGGATAATGAACCAGACGACGAAGGAGGTGTGATGTCTCGAGCCATCCATGTGTTCCGGAGCCCGGACCGCTTCGTGGCGGGCACGATCGGGCAGCCCGGTGACCGTACGTTCTACCTCCAGGCGGTCCACGAGGCCCGCATCATCAGCGTGATGCTGGAGAAGCAGCAGGTCCAGATCCTGGCGGACCGGATCGGCGCACTGCTCGACGAGATCCACCGCCGCTTCGGCACCCCGATCCCGCCGGAGACCGACCGGGTCGGCGACCTGAGTCCGTTGGTGATGCCGGTCGATGCCGAGTTCCGGGTCGGCACGATGGGTCTGGGATGGGATGCGGAGTCCGAGGCCGTGGTGGTCGAGCTGCTCGCCGTCACGGAGGGGGAGTTCGACGAGAGCGTCGTGCTCGACGACACCGACGAGGGTCCGGACGCGGTGCGGGTCTTCCTGACCACCGCGGCCGCCCGTGAGTTCGCCGCGCGGTCGTCGAAGGTGATCTCGGCGGGTCGGCAGCCGTGCCCGCTGTGCAGCGAACCGCTCGACCCCGAGGGCCACCTGTGTATCCGGACCAACGGCTACAAGCGGGATGCGGAGTTGAGCAAGTCCCTCGACTTCATCGACCCCGATGTCTTCAACAGCCTTGCTGCACAGGGCGATCCGGGCCTTGCGGTCGACGAGGACCCCTTGGGCCAAGAGGGGGGCGCACCGCCGCCCGGGGAGTCCGACGACCCCGACGAGCCCGGTGACGCCGACCCCTCCGCGCGTGACTGACGAGCCCGCGGCCGACCACGTCCTCCGCGAAGGCGAACTCACGATCCTCGGCCGGATCCCGTCGGCCAGCAATGCGACGCTCGTGTGCGACGCGGTGCTCGACACGCAGACCTCCGTGCGCTGTGTCTACAAGCCGGTGCGCGGGGAGGTCCCGCTGTGGGACTTCCCCGACGGCACCCTCGCCGGACGGGAGGTCGCGTCGTACCTGATCTCCGAAGCGCTCGGCTGGGACACCATTCCGACCACCGTGCACCGCGACGGCCCGCTCGGGCCCGGGATGGTGCAGCGCTGGGTCGAGACACCCGACAACACCGATCATCCGATCCCGGAGACCGAACCGCGGGTCGACCTCGTCGACCTGTGCCCGGTGGGTGCCGTACCCGCCGGCTACCTCGCCGTGCTCCAGGCCTACGACCCGTACGGCGACCCCGTCGTGCTGGTGCACGCCGACGACCCGCGACTTCAGCGGATGTCGGTGCTCGACGTGATCCTCAACAACGCCGACCGCAAGGGCGGGCATGTGCTGGAGGGGCTCGACGGCGGCGTCTACGGCATCGATCACGGGATCTGCCTGCACAGCGAGGACAAGCTGCGGACGGTTCTGTGGGGCTGGGCGGGGGAGCCGGTCCCCGGGCACCTCGTGGCCGACATCGCCGAGCTCGCCGAGAGTCTGGAGACCGACGGATCGGCGCTGCGCACGCAGCTCGTCGAACACATCACCCCCGACGAGGTCGAGTCGCTGGCGATCCGGGCGATCGTGGTCGCCGAGAGCGCGACCATGCCGCATCCGCCCGGCCATCGGCCGATTCCGTGGCCGCCGTTCTGAGGTGTCCGGAGACGTCCTGAGGCGGTACGGTCCGGCGGGCGCGAGGGGAGTGAACAGCTCGCGCGCCGTGGGCAATACAGTGGACGCATGCAGTCGTGGCCCGATCTCGAACTCCCCGCCGTTCCGGGCAGTGGACCCGCCCTCCGTCTCTACGACACCGCCGACCGTGCGGTCCGTCCCGTCTCGCCCGGGGCGACGGCGACCATGTACGTCTGCGGCATCACCCCCTACGACGCCACCCACCTGGGGCACGCCGCCACCTACGTGACCTTCGATCAGGTCAATCGGGTGCTGCGCGATCAGGGTCACGAGGTCCACTACGTCCAGAACGTGACCGACGTCGACGACCCGTTGTTCGAGCGGGCCGACCGCGACGGCATCGACTGGCGCGACCTCGGTGCTCGGGAGACGCAGCTGTTCCGCGACGACATGACCGCCCTGCGTGTACTGCCGCCGCGCGACTACATCGGCGCGGTCGAGTCGGTCAACGAGGTCGTCGAGGTCGTCGACAAGCTGTTGGCCTCCGGTGCCGCCTACACCGTGGACGACGCCGAGTTCCCGGACGTCTACTTCCGCACCGACGCCACCGAACAGTTCGGGTACGAGTCGGGCTACGACCGCGAGACGATGGCGCGATTCTTCGCCGAGCGCGGCGGCGACCCCGATCGTCCCGGCAAGCGCGATCCGCTCGACGCGCTCCTGTGGCGCGCCGAACGTCCCGGCGAACCGTCGTGGGAGTCGCCGTTCGGACCCGGCCGCCCGGGCTGGCACATCGAGTGTTCGGCGATCGCGCTGAACCGGCTCGGGATCGAGTTCGACATCCAGGGCGGCGGCAACGATCTCATCTACCCGCACCACGAGTACTCCGCCGCGCACGGTGAGGCCCTCACCGGTTCGCGACGGTTCGCCCGGCACTACGTGCACACCGGAATGGTCGGCCTCGACGGCGAGAAGATGTCCAAGAGCCGCGGCAACCTCGTGTTCGTCTCGGTGCTGCGCGGCGACGGGGTGGACCCGGCGGCCATCCGCCTCGCACTGCTCGCCGACCACTACCGCGGTGATCGGATGTGGACCGCCGAGGTCCTCGACACCGCCGTGCAACGACTCGCCCGGTGGCGTGCGGCGCTCGGCGCGCGCACCGGACCCGACGCCGGGCCGGTCATCGCGCGCCTCCGCCAGCACCTCGCCGACGACCTCGACACCCCCAAAGCGCTTGCCGCAGTCGACGGTTGGTGCGCGGACGTGCGCAACGGCATCGGTTCGTCGACGACGGCGCCCGCCGAACTCGCGGCCGCGGTCGACGCACTGCTCGGGATCCCACCGGCGCCCGGCGTCTGAGGAGCGCTGTGCTGCGCACCGAGATGTCTGCTCGGCGGCGTCTGGGTAGAGTGCTGGCGTGACGCGCGTGCAAGAGATCCGACCAGAGACCGACGCCGGGGTGTACACCGTCGTCACCCGGACGTCGACCTATCTGCTGGATTTCAGCGAGATGACGCTCCTGCGAGCCCCCGGGGTCGGTGGCACCGACAACGAGGACTGGACGGTCAGCCGGCTCCGGCGTGATTCCGAGGACATCCCGCTGCTCGGCGTGAAGTCCTGTCGCCTGGGAGAATCCGCGCAGTTCTGGGTGCGCGCCGCCGACGATCCCGACGTCCGCACCTGGCGGATCACCACGCCCGTGGTGTCGATCGAGAAGATCGGCTGACGCCCGGCATCCGGATTCAGGATCCGAACGGACCCTGACCGCGGCGCTTGAGATAGCGCTCGAACTCGGCGGCAAGGGCGTCGCCGTCGATCTTCGCCATCACCTCGTCCGGATCGACCTCGGCGTCGCCGCGCTCCTCGAGCCCGCGCACGTAGTCGGCGATCTCCTCGTCGTCCTCGGTCATCTCGGTGACCGCACGTTCCCATTCCTCCGCCTGTTCGGGGAGCGTGCCCAGCGGCACCTCGATGTCGAGGACCTCCTCGACCCGGGTCAGCAGCGCCACCGTCGCCTTCGGGTTCGGCGGCGTCGACACGTAGTGGGGGACCGCCGCCCAGAACGACACGGCCGGCAGGCCCGCCTGGACGAAGAGGTCCTGGAGGACCCCGGTGATGCCGGTGGGCCCCTCGTAGCGGCTCTCGGCGAGGTTGTAGCGGGCCGCGGACTCGCTGCTGTAGGCGGCGCCGGTCACCGGCACCGGGCGGGTGTGCGGGGTGTCGGCGAGCAGGGCGCCCAGCATCACCGTGGTCTCGACCCCGAGCTCCTGCGCGAGGTCGACGATCTCCGCGCAGAACGCCCGCCACCGCATGTTGGGTTCGATCCCGCGGACCAGCACGATGTCGCGGTCGGCGCCGCGCGGACTGCAGTACGAGATGGACGTCGTCGGCCAGTCGATCCGGCGCGTGACACCGTCGATCTGATTCACGGTGGGGCGATTGACCTGGAAGTCGTAGTATTCATCGGAGTCGATGTCGGCGAGGGGTCGGGCGTCCCATTCGAGTGCCAGGTGCTCGACGGCGCTGCTGGCGGCGTCCCCGGCGTCGTTCCATCCCTCGAAGGCCGCGAGCAGAATGGGTCTGCGCAGCTGGGGAAGGTTCGACGTCTGCTCAGCGTTCACCGATCCAGCCTACGACCGAACACGCAGAGAGGGCGAACTACGCTGTCAACCATGTCCCCTGAATACTCCGGAACCGATCCTCGCGATTTCGACACGACATTCTTGTCGTCGATGTCGCGCCGGGTGCTGATCGGCGACGGGGCGATGGGCACCATGCTGCAGGCCGCCGATCTGACTCTCGACGACTTCCGCGGCCTGGAGGGTTGCAACGAGATCCTCAACGACACCCGTCCCGACGTCCTCGAGAGCATCCACCGCGCCTACTTCGAGGCCGGCGCCGACGCCGTGGAGACCAACACCTTCGGTTGCAACCTGTCGAATCTGGGCGATTACGACATCGCCGACCGCATCCGTGAACTGTCGTACAAGGGCACGGCGATCGCGCGCGGCGTCGCCGACGAGATGGGTCCTTCGGCCGACGGCATCGACCGGTTCGTACTCGGATCGATCGGGCCGGGCACCAAGCTGCCCAGCCTCGGCCACACCACGTACGCGGCCATCCGCGACGCCTACCTCGAATGCGTCATCGGCATGCTCGAAGGCGGGGCCGACGCGGTCCTGATCGAGACCTCCCAGGATCTGCTGCAGGTCAAGTCGGCGGTGGTGGCCGCCCGTCGCGCGATGGAGCGGGTGGGTCGCCGGATCCCGATCATCACCCACGTCACGGTCGAGACGACCGGCACGATGCTCCTCGGATCGGAGATCGGCGCCGCGCTGACCGCGCTGGAGCCCCTCGGGATCGACCTCATCGGCCTGAACTGCGCCACCGGTCCGGCGGAGATGAGCGAGCACCTGCGGTACCTGTCCAAGCACGCCCGTATCCCGGTGTCGGTGATGCCGAACGCCGGTCTGCCGGTCCTGGGCCCCAACGGTGCCGAGTACCCGCTGACACCCGAGGAACTCGCGCAGGCCATGGCGCAGTTCGTCGGGGAATTCGGACTGGAGTTCGTCGGCGGCTGCTGCGGGACGACGCCCGAACACATCCGGCAGGTCGCGGCGGCGGTCGCCGAGGTGACCCCGGCGACCCGTACCCCGGAGCACGAGTCGGAGACGTCGTCGCTCTACTCCGCGGTGCCCTTCGACCAGGACGCGAGCTTCTTGGTCATCGGTGAGCGCACGAACACCAACGGTTCCAAGGCCTTCCGCGAGGCGATGATCGCCGAGGACTACCAGAAGTGCCTCGACATCGCGAAGGACCAGACCCGCGACGGCGCCCACATGCTCGACCTCAACGTCGACTACGTGGGCCGCGACGGTGCCGCCGACATGACCGCCCTCGCGAGTCGATTCGCGACGTCGTCGACGCTGCCGATCATGCTCGACTCCACCGAGCCGGAGGTCATCCGGGCCGGTCTGGAGTCGCTGGGCGGGCGCTGCGCGGTGAACTCGGTGAACTACGAGGACGGCGACGGACCGGACTCCCGGTTCACCAAGATCATGCAACTGGTCGTCGAACACGGCGCGGCGGTCGTTGCGCTCACCATCGACGAAGAGGGACAGGCGCGCACCGCCGACTGGAAGGTCCGGGTGGCCGAGCGGCTCATCGCCGACATCACCGGCAACTGGGGCCTGGCCGAGGAGGACATCATCCTCGACACCCTGACCTTCCCGATCTCGACGGGTCAGGAGGAGGTCCGGCGCGACGGCATCGAGACCATCGAGGCCATCCGCCGGCTGCATGAAGCGCACCCCGACGTGCACTTCACGCTGGGCATCTCGAACATCTCGTTCGGACTCAATCCCGCTGCGCGACAGGTGCTCAATTCGGTGTTCCTGCACGAGTGCGTGCAGGCCGGCCTCGACACCGCGATCGTGCACGCGTCGAAGATCCTGCCGATGGCCCGGATCCCCGAGGAGCACCGCGAGGTCGCCCTCGATCTCGTCTACGACCGCCGGCGCGAGGGTTACGACCCGCTGCAGAAGCTCATGCAGCTCTTCGAGGGTGTCTCCGCCGCCTCGGCGCGCGAGTCGCGGGCCCAGGAACTCGCCAAGCTGCCGCTGTTCGAGCGGCTGGAGCGCCGGATCGTCGACGGCGAGCGCAACGGGCTCACCGACGATCTCGACGAGGCGATGACGCAGGTGCCGCCGCTGTCGATCATCAACGACACACTGCTGTCGGGGATGAAGACCGTCGGCGAGCTCTTCGGATCGGGTCAGATGCAGCTGCCGTTCGTGCTGCAGTCCGCCGAGGTCATGAAAACCGCGGTGGCACATCTCGAACCGCACATGGAGGCCACCGGGGAGGACGGCAAGGGCCGCATCGTCCTGGCGACGGTCAAGGGCGACGTGCACGACATCGGCAAGAACCTCGTCGACATCATCCTGTCCAACAACGGCTACGAGGTCGTCAACATCGGCATCAAGCAGCCGATCGCGACCATCCTCGACGTCGCCGCGGACAAGCGGGCCGACGTCATCGGCATGTCCGGATTGCTGGTGAAGTCGACCGTGGTGATGAAGGAGAACCTCCAGGAGATCAACTCCCGGGGTCTCGCCGGCGAGTACCCGGTCCTCCTGGGCGGCGCGGCGCTCACCCGCTCGTACGTCGAGAACGATCTCTCGGAGACCTACGAGGGCGACGTGCACTATGCGCGCGACGCTTTCGAGGGTCTGCGCCTGATGGACGACATCATGGCGGCCAAGCGCGGCGGGGGACCCGACCCGGACAGCGCCGAGGCGAAGGCGGCGGCGGAGAAGGCCGCCGAACGCAAGGCCCGGCACGACCGGTCCAAGCGCATCGCCGCCAAGCGCAAGGCCGCCGAGACGCCCGTCGAGGTGCCGGCCCGCTCGGATGTGGCCGCCGACAACGAGATCCCGACGCCGCCGTTCTGGGGGTCGCGGATCGTCAAGGGCGTCCCGATCGCGGACTACATGCAGCTCCTCGACGAGCGCGCCCTGTTCCTGGGCCAGTGGGGACTCCGCGGTGCGCGCGGCGGTGACGGACCGTCGTACGAGGAGCTGGTGGAGACCGAGGGCCGTCCGCGCCTGCGCTACTGGATCGATCGCCTGTCGACCGAGAACATCCTGCAGCACGCCGCGGTGGTCTACGGCTACTACCCGGCGGTGAGCGAGGGGGACACGGTCCACGTGCTCACCGAGCCGGAACCGGATGCGCCGGTACGGTTCAGCTTCACGTTCCCGCGCCAGCAGCGGTCGAGGTTCCTGTGCATCGCGGACTTCATCCGGTCGCGCGACGACGCGAAGGCGGCGGGCAAGGTCGACGTGCTGCCGTTCCAGCTCGTCACCATGGGACAGCCGATCGCCGACTTCGCCAACAAGCTGTTCGCCGAGGACGCCTACCGCGACTACCTCGAGGTGCACGGCATCGGCGTCCAGCTCACCGAGGCGCTCGCCGAGTACTGGCATCAGCGCGTGCGCAGCGAGCTGACGTTCGGCGACCGCACGATGGACAGCGAGGACCCGGAGAACGCGCAGGGCTTCTTCGACCTCGAATACCGCGGTGCGCGTTTCTCGTTCGGCTACGGTGCCTGCCCCGACCTCGAGGACAGGGCCAAGATGATCGAGCTGCTCGAGCCCGGCCGGATCGGCGTCGAACTGTCCGAGGAGTTGCAGTTGCATCCCGAGCAGTCGACCGACGCGTTCGTGCTGCACCATCCGGAGGCCAAGTACTTCAACACCTGATCGGGGACACGAGATGACGGTTCGGGAGCGGACCGAGGGGCCGGTGCGGATCATCGGGATCGACCGGCCCGATCGGCGCAACGCGGTCGACCGGGTGACTGCCGACGCGCTGGCGGATGCGTTCCGCCGGTTCGACGCCGACGACTCGGTGTCCGTCGCGGTGCTCTACGGCGAGGGCGGGACATTCTGTGCCGGTGCCGATCTCAAGGCGATCTCGGAGGGCGAGCCGAACCGGGTGGCACCCGACGGCGACGGTCCGATGGGTCCGACGCGGATGCGGTTGTCCAAGCCGGTGATCGCCGCGGTCTCCGGGCACGCCGTGGCGGGCGGGCTCGAGCTCGCGTTGTGGGCGGACCTGCGCGTGGCCGACGACGACGCCGTCTTCGGGGTGTTCTGCCGTCGCTGGGGCGTTCCGCTGATCGACGGCGGCACGGTCCGTCTGCCGCGCCTGATCGGGGAGAGCCGGGCGATGGATCTCGTGCTGACCGGCCGGGCGGTACCGGCGCAGGAGGCGCTGTCGATCGGGCTCGCCAACCGCGTCGTACCGTCCGGGACGGCGCTGACGGCCGCGATCGCCCTGGCCACCGAGATCGCGGCGTTTCCGCAGACGTGCATGCGTGAGGACCGGCTGTCGGTTCTCGAACAGGACGGCATGGACACCGATGCGGCGATCGCCAATGAACTGCGCCACGGCATGGCCTCGCTGGCGGCCGACACACTCGCGGGCGCAACCAGATTCGCCGGTGGGGCGGGCCGGCACGGCGAGGGCGTCGGATAGGCGCCGGTCTGGCGCCTAACCGGCCAGCGCCTCCGTCAACTGCGGCACGATCTGCTTCTTGCGCGACACGATGCCCTTGCCGAAGGCATGACCGTCGATGACGGAGACCCCCAGAGCCTGCTCGACGGCCGCGGCCGGCTCGCCGACCACGAGGAGGTCGGAGTCGCAGGCGATCACGTCGGTGATGAGCAGCAGATACAGGTCGTACCCCGCGGCGTCCTTCTCGGCGGTCATCGCGGCGAAGAACTCGTCGCGCCGGTCGAGGACCTCGGCGGAGTCGACGGTGGTGAGCTGCGAGACCCGCACCGTCTTCGGTCCCATCGCGAAGCTCTTGGAGTCCCGGCCGATGATCGCCGACGCCGGCTCGTCACCGAGTGCGGTGCCCGCGCGGAGCAGTGCGTCGCCGTACTCATCGACGTCGACACCGGCGATCGCGGCGAGCTCCGCCGCAGCCGCACGATCAGCGTCGGTGCAGGTGGGCGAATTGAACAGCAGGGTGTCGGAGATGATGGCCGAGAGCATGATGCCCGCCTCCGGGCGGGGGATCTCGACGCCGTTCTCCGCATACATCCGGGTGAGGATCGTGCAGGTGCACCCGACGGGCTCGACGCGAACGTACAGCGGCGCCGCCGTCTCGAAGTTGGCGATCCGATGGTGGTCGATGACCTTCAGCACGGTGACGTCGGCGATGTCGGCGACACTCTGCTGTCGTTCGTTGTGATCGACGAGCATGACGTCCGACGGCGCGGCGGTCTCGATCACACGCGGTGCGTCGAGGCCGAAATGCTCCAGCGCGAAGGCGGTTTCGAGGCTCGGATGGCCCAGGGCCACGGCTTCGACGTCACTGCCCAGCGCGGCTTCGAGGCCGGCGAGGCCGATCGCGGCCCCGATGGCGTCGGTGTCGGGGTTGCGGTGTCCGAACACCAGGATCTTCGACATGGGACCTCGGCTTTCTCCCTGGGCGACGACGCGTGGGCCCAGACTACGACGATCCCGGCAGATCGTGGGTGTCGTTCCGCGAGGGTGGATCCTCGTCGAGCTGACGCCCGCACCGCGGGGATCGTTCTAGATTGGCCCCATGTCCACGACCGGACGTCCACGCGTGATCCTGGTCGTCTGCTGTCTGAGCATGTTCCTCGTCGGACTCGACACCTCCGCGGTCAACGTGGCACTTCCGTCGATCCGTGCCGATCTCGACGCCACGCCGTCGCAGCTGCAATGGGTGGTCGACTCCTACACGCTGGTGGTCGCGAGCCTGCTCATCCTCGGCGGCACCACCGGAGACCGGCTCGGACGCAGGCGCATCTTCGGGGTCGGCCTGGTGATCTTCGGGACCGGCTCCGTGTTCTGCGCGGTGTCGCCGACACCGGAGGTCCTCATCGCCGCCCGCGCGGTACAGGCGGTCGGGGGATCGATGCTGAATCCGGTGGCGCTGTCGATCGTCACCGCCGTGTTCACCGAGCCGCGAGCGCGCGCTCGCGCAATAGGGCTGTGGGGAGGCGCATTCGGGGCGAGTCTGGCCTTCGGCCCGGTCGTCGGCGGGGCACTGGTGTCCGGTCTGGGCTGGCAGGCGATCTTCGTGCTCAACGTTCCGGTGTGCGTTCTCGCCGTCGTCCTGAGCAGGCGGTACATCCGGGAGTCGAGGGCGCCGCGCGGTCGGCGGACCGACGTGGTGGGTCAGCTGCTGATCTTCGTCCTGCTGTCGACCCTGACCTTCGGGATCATCGAGGGCCACGTCCTGGGCTGGACGTCCGGCGCCATCGTCGGTTGTTTCGTGGTCGCCGCATGTTCGTCGGTGATCGTCGTCTGGTACGAGTCCCGACGCGAGGAACCTCTCCTGGACCCCCGGTTCTTCGGCAGTGCGCCGTTCGGCATCGCTGTCGTCTGCGCGGTGATCGCGTTCGCGGCCACCGGGGGGTTTCTCTTCCTCAACACCCTCTACCTGCAGGAAGTCCGGGGACTCACCCCGCTCGGGGCAGGTCTGATGCTGCTGCCGATGGCGGTCGCCTCCGCGTGCTGTGCACCCGTCTCCGGGCGTCTCGTGGCCGCCCGGGGCGCGAGGACGCCGCTGTCCGCGGGTGGAGTCGGGATGGCGGCGGGCGGGTTGCTGCTCCTCGGCGTCGGCCCCGACACCGCGTTCATCCACCTCGGCGCGGCCTACCTCGTGTTCGGCATCGGGTTCGGACTGGTCAACGCGCCCATCACGAACGCCGCGGTCTCGGGAATGCCGCAGACCCAGGCCGGTCTCGCCTCCGCGATGGCGTCCACCGGTCGCCAGGTGGGTACCGCGCTGGGCGTGGCGGTCTCGGGGGCCATCGCGTTCTCGGGAACGGCGGGCGCGGTGGCCGACGAACTGGCGTCGAACGCGCGTCCCTTCTGGGTGGTGGTGACCCTGTGCGGCGTGGCCGTCACGGCGCTGGCCTACCTCGCCACCGGCGCCTGGGCGGCCCGGACAGCGGTACGTACCCGCGACCGGTTCGAGTCCACGTCGGGCATCTGGACGGCGTGAGATATGACGCGCGGACTCAGGGTCGTTGTGGGGGCGGGTCCTGTCCTCGAGATCGCAGCCCGACGCCGTCGGCACCACCACCTACCAGGTAGTCGTTTCAGGCCGCCGTCGAATGGATACGAACCATCGGTGATCGACGCCGACGCGAAGGGAGCGACACATGTCCGATGTGAGTGATTTCTCGGAGACCTGCCGGCGCGTGGCCGACGCCGCGATGGAGGCCGGTGTGCGGATCGCGGTCGCAGAATCGCTGACCGGTGGCAATCTGGCGACGGAGCTGAGCAAGGCGCCGAATGCGGGTACGTGGTTCCGCGGTGGCGTCGTCGCCTATCACAAGGACGTCAAGTACAGCCTGCTCGACGTGCCCGAGGGGCCGGTGGTGAGCGAGACGGCGGCGCGCGCGATGGTGGCGACGACCGCCCGCCTCTTCGACGCCGATCTCGTCGTCGCGGTGACCGGCGAAGCCGGACCCGAACCGGACGAGGCTGCGCCGGGCACGGTGTGGTTCGGTCTGGACCACCGCGGCCGGGTCAGTGCGTCGCGTGAGGTGTTCGACGGCGAACCCGAGGAAGTCCTGGCCAAGACCATCGGACACTCGCTGGCATTGATCGAGTCCTGTCTGCGGTCCTGAACGCCGGATCACGACCGCTACCCGTGAGGTAGTCGTCACGGTCCCACCCGGGACCTACCATGACGCACATGGCCGTCGAGGTGGGAAGCATGCTGCGGCAGTGGCGCTCTCGTCGCTCGCTGAGTCAGCTGGATCTCGCCTACGAGGTCGGCGTCTCACCCCGCCATCTCAGCTTCGTGGAGACCGGCAGGTCACGGCCCAGCCCGGCGCTGCTCGAGGCGCTCGCCGAACGCCTCGACGTCCCTTTGCGAGAACGCAATTCGCTCCTTCTCGCCGCGGGTCACGCACCCCGCTACAGCGAGAAACCACTGGACGCGGATGCCATGGCGCGCGTGCGCTCGTCGGTGCAGAGATTGCTCGACGCCCACAACCCGAACGTGGGCATGGCGCTCGACCGGACCTGGAACGTCGTCCTGGCCAACGACACCGCCCTCACGCTTCTCGACATGCTCCCGCGTGACCTGCGATCGGGTCCGGTCAATCTGTTCCGGGTCTCCCTTCATCCGGACGGGTTCGCGCAGCGGACGCACAACTTCGACGAATGGGCGACCTACCTGCTCGACCTGCTTCGGCGGATGGCGCGGATCACCGGGGACCAGCGCCTGGCCGACCTGGAACGCGAGGTGTCGGCGTACCCGTCCGTCGCGGCACTCGACGGTCGCCTCGCGCGCGAGCGTGCCGAACCCCGGGACCGGGCGGAACTGCTGGTGCCGTTCCGGCTCGCACTCGGCGACCAGGTGTTGTCGTTCTTCAGCACGCTCACCACGTTCGGGTCACCGCGAGATGTGACGCTCGACGAGCTGACCATCGAGCTGTTCTACCCCGCCGACGAGCCCACCGAACGGTGGGTTGCGATGATGCAGGGGTGACAGACACCGCCCGACCGAGCCGGCCCGCCCCCGTCGGTACGTCCGTCCCCGCGACCTCGCCCTCGGGCGCGCGCCTGCCCGCCGCCGTGCTGTGGGACATGGATGGGACCCTGCTCGACTCCGAACCGATCTGGGACGTCGCGATGGCCGAGCTGGCCGCGCGGCACGGCATCGTCATGTCGCCCCGACTCCGCGAATCCACCCTCGGGAACTCGCTGCCCGACGCGCTTGCCAAGGTGCACGACGCGGCCGGTCTTTCCGCCGCGGAACGGGATCCGGATGCCGACGGGCGGTGGACCCTCGACCGGGTCGCCGAATTGTTCGCACAGGCACTTCCGTGGCGTCCCGGCGCGCCCGAAGCGCTGGACCTGGTGGCCGGGGCGGGGATCCCGATGGTCCTGGTGACCAACACGGTGCGGGAGCTCACCGAGGTGGCCCTGGAGACCATCGGGCGAGGACGCTTCGCCACCACGGTCTGCGGTGACGAGGTCGCCGTGGGCAAACCCGCGCCCGATCCCTACCTGCGCGCCGCGGAACTCCTCGGCGTCCCGACGGCCGACTGCCTGGCCGTGGAGGATTCGCCGACCGGTGCTCAGGCGGCGTCGGCCGCCGGATGCCCGACGCTCGTCGTCGAGTCCGCGGCGCCGGTCGAACCGGGTCGGCTGCGGGTCTTCCGGACATCCCTCGTCGGGTTGGACCTCGACGATGTGGCCGACGCATGGACCGGCGGTCTCGCGCGCATCACGACATGCAAAAATGAGGAATCGTGAAGACTTTCGAGGAGCTGTTCGCCGAACTCAGCGACAAGGCGCAGAGCCGTCCCGAGGGTTCGGGTACCGTCGCCGCCCTCGACTCCGGTGTGCACACCCTGGGCAAGAAGATCATCGAAGAGGCGGGTGAGGTCTGGCTCGCGGCCGAACACGAATCCGACGAGTCGCTCGGCGAGGAGATCTCCCAGCTCGTCTACTGGCTGCAGGTGATGATGATCAAGCGGGGATTGACGCTGCAGGACGTGTACCGACATCTGTGACCGGGGCGACCCGGTCCGGACACACCTCCCGCACGACACAGTTCCGCTCCATCACCGCGCCCGCGGGCGCACCCCACGAAAAGGACATCGAGATGCTGCGAGTGGCCGTACCCAACAAGGGTGCGCTCTCCGAATCCGCGTCGGCCATCCTCTCCGAGGCCGGCTACCGACGCCGGACCGACGCCAAGGACCTCACGGTCCTCGACAACAACAACGACGTCGAGTTCTTCTTCCTCCGCCCCAAGGACATCGCGATCTACGTGGCGTCCGGCCGCCTGGACCTGGGCATCACCGGGCGCGACCTCGCCCGGGACTCCGGCGCCGAGGTCGGCGAGCAGCTGGCGATGGGTTTCGGCTCGTCGAGCTTCCGCTATGCCGCGCCGGCCGACCAACAGTGGAGCGTGGCCGATCTCGCCGGCAAACGGATCGCCACGTCGTACCCGAACCTCGTGCGTGAGGACCTGGCCGGTCACGGCATCACCGCCGACATCATCCGGCTCGACGGTGCGGTCGAGATCTCGATCCAGCTCGGCGTCGCCGACGCGATCGCCGACGTCGTCGGTTCCGGTCGCACGCTGCGCCAGCACGGCCTGGTGGCCTTCGGGGAGTCGCTGTGCGATTCCGAGGCCGTTCTCATCTCCCGGCGCGACGCCGAACTCACCAAGGCCGAACGGCAATTCGTCGCCCGGGTCCAGGGTGTGGTGTTCGGACAGCAGTACGTGATGATCGACTACGACTGCCCCCGTTCACTTCTCGACCGGGCGTCGGTGCTCACCCCGGGCCTGGAGTCACCGACCGTGGCACCCATGGCCGACCCGGACTGGGTCGCCGTCCGTGCGATGGTGCCCCGCAAGGACCACCAGAACCTCATGGACGAGCTGTCCGAGCTGGGCGCGAAGGCGATCCTCGCCACCGACATCCGCTCCTGCCGGTTCTAGCCGTTTCGGTAGATCCACCAGCCCCTGCTCCCTAATCCGAAAGAACCACAGACCCGCTGGCCCGCCCTGCTCCCTGAGGAGCGCCCGGAGCTTGCGGAGGGCGCGTCACGAAGGGTCTGGCGACCGAGGCTGCGAACCCCTTCGTGACGCTCGCAAGCTCGCTCCCCAGGGAGCCGGGGGCTTTCGTAGTCCACGCCGGCCGGCCGCCAGGCCGCAGATACTGAGGTGCGAGGAGCGCAAGCGACGAACTTCCCGTTCCCTGAGGTGCGAGGAGCGCAAGCGACGAGCCACGAAGGGCGTGGCGACGCATCTCACCAGGACCCTTCGAGACGGCCTCCGCAGGCTCCGGCCTCCTCAGGGAGCAGTGGGTGACGCGCTCGCTCGCACCTGAGGGGGCAGTGGGTGGCTGGCTTTGCCCGCACCTGAGGGGGCAGGGGTGGCTGGCTTTGCCCGCACCTCAGGGGGCAGGGGTGGCTGGCTTTGCCCGCACCTGAGGGGCAGTGGGTGGCTGGCACTGCTCGCACCTCGGAACGCAGAAGGCGTGGCTACTGCACCGCGCTGAGCATCACCGTCTGGGCCGACCGCCCGATGTGACCGGAGGCGTCGTAGAGGTCGGCGAAGGTGCTGCCGAACCCGTCCGGGCCGGCGATCATGTGGGCGTCGATCCCGACCCACGGTCCGCTCGGGACGCGCGTCAGGTGCACGGTCGTGTCGGTGTTCATCCAGGTCCACTGGTCCGGGCGCAGTCGGGTACCCAGCCCGTTGGCGACGTCGATGACGGTGAACACCGACTCCAGGTCCTCGGTCTTCTCGCCGGCGACGAGCGGGATCGCCGGGCGCAGCCACACCGCGGGAGTCGAGCCGTTGCGTCCCTCGGCCCGGATCGACTCGATGGTGCCGATGAACCCCAGGGTGCCCCAGTCGACGGCCTCGCCGCTGTCGTCGGAGAAGCCGATCACCGCTGCCGACTCGTCGGGACCGGGAGCCAGGGGAGCGGGACCGTTGGCGATCTCGGCGGTGTCGGCGACGCGCAGTCGCCAGCCCACCGATCGTGCCGCGGCGCGGAACGACCCGTCGGCCTGCTGCACCTGCAGTTCGGTCTCGACGAGGCTGATCTGGCGGCCGGGCCGGATGACCCGGGCGGCGACCCGGTTGATGCCCAACCCGACCGGCCCGAGGATCTCGGTGGTCACCCGCGTGAAGTGCTGGGCCGGGTCGGGCTCGCATCGCAGCAGCGAACGCATCAGGAGGGCCGACGGGGGACCGCCGTGCTGCATGGTCGGCGACCACACGCTCAGCGTGGCGTCGGTCGGACGGAAGTACTCGAAGTCGCCTTCGGAATCAGTGTGGGCAGAGTCCGACGGGGCGTCGACGGGTTCGTAGTACGAGTTCTCCACGCGGTCACCTTATGACTGTCGGCATAGTCACCCGGTACGGGGGCACCCGGACCCCGGTTCCGGTGTCGGTCAGGAGGCGAAACCCGCCGGTGGACCGGGGTACAGCGGGACCTCGCCCCCGAACTCGGGACAGCGGGCGTGGTGCTCGCAGAACTTGCACAGCCACGACTTCTTCGGCGGGAAATCACCCGAGACCACGGCTGCGCGGATCGCCTGCCATATCGCACGCAGGGTGCGCTCGAAACGGAGCAGTTCGTCGTGGTCCGGGCGATAGATCAACTGCTGCCCGTCGGAGAGGTACATCAGTTGCAACCGGGCCGGAACCACCCCGCGGGTGCGCAGGATCGCGAGCGCATAGAACTTCATCTGGAACAGCGCCTTGGCCTCGTAGGCCTGGCCCGGGGATCGTCCGGTCTTGTAGTCGACGACGCGGATCTCACCGGTCGGCGCGACGTCGATGCGGTCGATGAAGCCGCGCATCAGCATGTCGTCGGCGTCGATCTCGACGTGTTCCTCCACCGCGTCGGCGTCGAAGGCGGTGGGGTTCTCCATCGTGTAGTAGGTGGCGATGAGCTTCTGCGCATCCGCGAGGAACGCCTCCTGCCCGTCTACTCCGACGACCTTCGCCAGTTCCGGGTCGCCCTCGCACAGCGCCGCCCAGGCGCCCTCGACCAGCAGCTCGGCCGAATCCTGGGTGCGGAGTTCGGCCGGGAGGTCGAACAGGTTCTCCAGGGCCGCGTGCACGACGGTGCCCCGGGTCTGGGCGGTCGTGGGTGTTTCCGGGAAGCGGTCGATCGCGCGGTAGCGATAGAGGAGGGGGCATTGCTTGAAGTCGGCGGCCCGGGACGGGGACAGGGCCAGCGGCCGCCCGACGATGCCCCGGCCGTCCGACCCGGGGGTGTCCGGTGCCGTTGCCCGCGTCGTGCTGGTGGAGGTGTCCCCGACTCCGGTCATCGTGCTCACCCTTCGCAGGGTAGGCGCCGGTCCCGACAGGCCGGCGTCCCGACACTCGCAGTCGCCACACCGAAAAGTCGCTCGCCGGTCCGGCGGGGCGACACGAGGCGGGTTCGGCCCACGTCGTCGGGTAACGTCCACACGGCCCACGAACCGGCGCCGAGTCGCGCGGGTTCGGATCGTTCACGAGAGGAAGCACCAGTGCCCACCACCGGACCGTTCGTCGTCGGCGACCGGGTTCAGCTGACCGATGCGAAGGGGCGCAAGTTCACGGTGCTGCTCGACGAGGGGAAGCAGTTCCACACCCATCGGGGTGCCATCTCGCACGACGATCTGATCGGCTCGCCCGAGGGCAGCATCGTCTCCGCGACGAGCGGGACCCAGTATCTCGCGTTGCGGCCGCTGCTGGTCGACTACGTGCTGTCGATGCCGCGCGGAGCCCAGGTCATCTACCCCAAGGACGCGGCGCAGATCGTGCTCGAGGGCGACATCTTCCCTGGTGCTCGTGTTCTCGAGGCCGGTGCCGGTTCGGGTGCGCTGACCTGTTCGTTGCTGCGCGCGGTCGGCGCCGAGGGCGAAGTCGTCTCCTACGAGATCCGGGACGACCACGCCGAGCACGCGATCCGCAACGTCGAGACCTTCTTCGGCGGCCGCCCCGGCAACTGGCACCTGACCGTCGACGACCTGGCGAACGTGGACCAGGACGAACGCTTCGACCGGGTCATCCTGGACATGCTCGCGCCCTGGGAACCCCTCGACGTCGTCCGCACGGTGTTGAAACCAGGCGGGGTCTTGACGGTGTACGTGGCGACCGTCACCCAGCTGTCCCGGGTGATGGAAGCCCTGCGCGAGCAGGAGTGCTGGACCGAGCCCCGGGCGTGGGAGACGCTCCTGCGTGAGTGGAGTGCGGTGGGACTCGCGGTGCGGCCGGAGCACAAAATGCAAGGCCACACGGCCTTTCTGATCACCGCTCGGCGCCTGGCCGACGGAACCACCACGCTGCGTCCGCAGCGCCGCCCCAGCAAGGGCTGATCCCGCCGCGGTCGCGGTGAAACATCGCGAATACGTTGCGAAGACGCACATTTAACACACCGTCAACACCGGCGATTGCGCGGCAGACGGCGATTCCGCGTCGCGGCCGGTAGCGTAGGGATACGGCGCGAGCATTCCGATCGAGGGATCGGGTGATTGCCGGCGAGAGGAGTCAGCAATGACCGAATCTGACCGCCACGACGCACTGGGGGACCGCGCGGTTCCCGAGAGCGCCAGTGCATCCGACGAGGGCTTCGTCCCCGCCTACACTCCGCCACTGTCGCGGAGCGGCTCGGACCCGTCTGCGCGAGGCGCAGCCGGCCGGCCGGCCGGGGATCTCCAGGAGCGTGTGGACAGCCTCACCGCACGCAACGCGAAGCTGCTCGACACTCTCAAGGAAGCCCGCCAGCAACTCATCGCACTCCGCGAGGAGGTCGACCGTCTCGGTCAGCCGCCGAGCGGGTACGGCGTACTGCTGGACGTGCATCCCGACGCCACCGTCGACGTGTTCACCTCCGGCCGCAAGATGCGGCTGACGTGTTCACCCAACATCGACACCGAGACGCTGACCAAGGGCCAGACCCTGCGCCTGAACGAGGCGCTGACCATCGTCGAGGCCTGTGAGTTCGACACCGTCGGCGAGATCAGCACGCTGCGTGAGGTGCTCGGCGACGGCAAACGCGCCCTGGTCGTCGGCCATGCCGACGAAGAGCGGGTGGTCTGGCTGGCCGAACCGCTCCTCGGCGAGGTCGACGGTGAGGACGGTCTGCGTCGCAAGCTGCGCCCCGGTGACTCGTTGCTCATCGACACCAAGGCCGGCTTCGCCTTCGAGCGGGTGCCCAAGGCCGAGGTGGAGGATCTCGTCCTCGAGGAGGTCCCGGACGTCGGGTACGAGGACATCGGCGGCCTCGGTCGTCAGATCGAGCAGATCCGCGATGCCGTCGAACTCCCGTTCCTGCACAAGGACCTGTTCCGCGACTACCAGCTGCGTCCGCCGAAGGGCGTGCTGCTCTACGGTCCGCCCGGGTGTGGAAAGACGCTCATCGCCAAGGCAGTGGCCAACTCCCTGGCGAAGAAGATCGCGCAGGTGCGCGGCGACGACGCCAAGGAGGCGAAGTCGTACTTCCTCAACATCAAGGGCCCCGAACTGCTGAACAAGTTCGTCGGTGAGACCGAGCGGCACATCCGGCTGATCTTCCAGCGCGCGCGGGAGAAGGCCTCGGAGGGCACACCGGTCATCGTGTTCTTCGACGAGATGGACTCGATCTTCCGCACGCGTGGCTCGGGTGTCTCCTCGGACGTGGAGACCACCGTGGTCCCGCAGCTGCTCAGCGAGATCGACGGCGTCGAGGGCCTCGAGAACGTCATCGTGATCGGTGCGTCGAACCGCGAGGACATGATCGATCCCGCGATCCTGCGTCCGGGACGTCTCGACGTGAAGATCAAGATCGAACGTCCCGACGCCGAGTCGGCGATCGACATCTTCTCGAAGTACCTGACCGAGGAGCTGCCGATCCACGCCGACGACATCGGCGAGTTCGGCGGTGATCGCACGGCCTGCGTCAACGCGATGATCGAGAAGGTCGTCGAGCGGATGTACGCCGAGAGCGAGGACAACCGGTTCCTCGAGGTCACCTACGCCAACGGCGACAAAGAGATCATGTACTTCAAGGACTTCAACTCCGGCGCGATGATCCAGAACGTCGTCGACCGCGCCAAGAAGTACGCGATCAAGTCGCAACTCGACACAGGTGCGCCAGGTCTGCGTGTGCAGCATCTCTTCGATTCCATCCTCGACGAGTTCGCGGAGAACGAGGATCTGCCCAACACGACCAACCCCGACGACTGGGCCCGGATCTCGGGCAAGAAGGGCGAGCGGATCGTCTACATCCGCACCCTGGTCACGGGCAAGAGCGCGGGCGCGAGCCGCGCCATCGACACCGAGACGAACACGGGCCAGTACCTGTAACGACCGACACATCCGCCGAGCAGACAGCCGACTCCGACGGGGTCGGCTGTCTGCTCGACAGAACCGCGTGAACAGCGCGTTCAGGCACTAGAGTTGTCGGCGATGAACAACACATCGATGGCGCGTGGACGAGTGATCGTCGACGGTGGGGCACCGCATCCACTGGGCGGGTCCCCGCGCGTCACCCTCGGGCGCGAGCCCGACAACGACATCGTGATCAACCACCCGATGGTGTCGCGCCGGCATCTGGCCATCGAGTGGCGCGGGGCGGCCTGGTGTCTGGTCGACATCGGGAGCACGAACGGCTTTTTCGTCAACGGTCAGCGGATGGCCGAGTTCATGGTGCCGGGCTCGATGCAGGTGCGCCTCGGCGACGTGACGACCGGTCCGGTCGTCGATCTCGTGGTCGACTCGCCGGCTCCCGGTCGCGGTGTGCCGCCCCGGCCGGTTCCGCCGGTCTCGCGCCCGATGCAGTCGGGCCATCCCGCGTCGGGTCCCCGCTCGGCGGGTTTCCCGCCCGCCGGAGTCCCGGCCTCCGGGCAGATGCCCGCGCGCGCACCCGGCGGATACGTCCGTCCCGGCGACCGCGCCGGAAGCGGAGCGGGCGGGCGGGTATTCGGCGGCACGGATCCGATGCCGCAGGAAGTGTTGAACGCGCCGCATCTGCAAGCGCTGCAGCAGAACGTGTCCGCGGTCTACCGGCTGCCCGGCGCGCCGACTCCGCCGGAGCGCGAGTCGATCTCACTGCGCGGGGTCCAGCGGATCGGTCGCACCCCCGACAACGACATCGTGGTCAGCGATGTGCTGGCGTCGCGGCATCACGCGCAGGTGTCCAGCCGCGGGGCCGCCCTCGTCATCGAGGATCTCGGCAGCGTCAACGGGACCTTCGTCAACGGCCGGCGGGTGTCGAGCGCCCCGCTGACCGACGGTGACGTCGTCACGATCGGCAACAGCGATTTCGTGGTGTCCGGCGGCACCCTGATGCGCGGCCAGGAGAGTGCCGCGGTCGCAGACGGGCTCCATGTCCATGGGGTCAGCCTCGTCGTCGACGGCGGGAAGCGATTGCTGGCCGACGTCGAGTTCAGTGCCAGTCCCGGCACGTTGACCGCGGTGATCGGCCCGTCGGGCGCGGGTAAGTCGACGGTGTCGAGGATCGCGGCCGGACTCAACTCGCCGACGAGCGGCCTGGTCACCTTCGAGAGCCGCAACGTGCACGCCGAGTACGACGCGCTGCGCACCCGCATCGGCATGGTGCCGCAGAAAGACGTGCTGCACCACAAGCTGACGCTACGACAGGCGTTGCGTTATGCCGCGGAACTGCGCCTGCCACCCGACCTCTCGAAGGCCGACCGGGACCGCGTGATCGACGGGGTGCTCAGTGAGCTGCAGCTGACCGAGCACGTCGACACCAGGGTGGAGAAGCTGTCCGGCGGCCAGCAGAAGCGTGCGTCGGTGGCCATGGAACTGCTGACGGGCCCGTCGCTGCTGATCCTCGACGAGCCGACCTCCGGTCTCGATCCCGCTCTCGACCGCCAGGTGATGGCCACGCTCCGCCGGCTCGCCGACGCCGGACGTGTGGTTCTCGTGGTCACGCACTCACTGACCTACCTGTCCATGTGCGACCAGGTGCTGCTGCTCGCCCCCGGCGGCAAGACATCCTTCTGCGGCCCGCCCGGACAGGTCGAGGGCGAGATGGGCACCTCCGACTGGGCCGAGATCTTCGCCTACGTCGCCGACCAGCCGGACACCGCGCACATGCGGTACCTGGACCGGCACCGCCGCGCACCCGCTCCACCGCCGCCCCAGCGTCCTCCCGGCCCGCCGATACCGGTGCCGCACACGAGCTTCCCCCGCCAGTCGTCGACCATCGCCCGACGTCAGGTACGGCTGATCTTCGCCGACGTAGGCTACCTGGTGTTCCTCGTGTTGCTGCCGGTCGTGTTGGGGTTGCTCACGCTTGTGATCCCGGGTTCGAGCGGATTCGCGCGTCTCGAGGTGATCCCCAACGCGCCTCCACCCAAGGACGGCGCGGAGGCGATCCAGATCCTGGTCGTGCTCGTCGTCGGCGCGGCGTTCATGGGTGCGGCACTGACCGTGCGCGATCTGGTCGGTGAGCGCGACATCTTCGAGCGCGAGCGTGCGGTCGGATTGCGGCCCGGCGCATACCTTTTCGCGAAGATCGTCGTGTTCTTCGTCGCCGCGGTCCTGCAGACGATCATCATGGTCGGCATCACCTTCGCCGGTCGCGGGCTGCCCGACTTCGGCGGACCGATCCTGCCGCCGCCGCTCGCGTTGCTGGTCGCGGTGGCTGTCCTGGCCTGTGTGAGCACGCTGGTCGGACTGGCCATCTCGTCGGCCGTGAAGTCCAACGAGCAGGTCATGCCGCCGCTGGTCATCGTCGTGATGGTCCAGTTGGTGTTCTGCGGCGGGCTCTTCAAGCTCGACGGCGTCGGGCTGGAGCAGTTGTCGTGGATCTTCCCGTCCTTCTGGGGCTACGTGGCCGCGGCCGGCAGTGTCGACCTCTACAGCATCAATGTCGCCGCCCCGCAGCGAATCACGCTGTGGGAGACGTCGATCGCCCACACCGCGCTGGCGTACGGGGTGCTCGCGGTGATCAGCGCGCTGCTGCTCGCGTTCACCTACTCGCGTCTGCGTCTGAAGAAGCGCTGACGCCCGGTCTCACTAAACGCTGACCGCGGGTCCGTCCCTCAGGCGTCCCGCATCGTGGCGCACAGCACCTTCCGGTCGGCGTCGAGACGATCGGGGAGTGGTATCGCACTGAGCGACGCCGGTTCGACGCGCACGTTCTCGATCCGGTGCCGCCGGCCGCGGTGCCGCACCGTGGCTTCATGTGCGGCGGTCACATTGGCCACCCAGTCCGATCCGGTGCCGTAGTTCAGGACGACCCAGAATCGGTGATCCGATACGACGGCCATGACCGGCGTGCGGTGGCGACGCCCACTACGACGGCCCACGTGCTCGATCACCGCCATGCCGGGCACCCGTCCGGCCCAGAGCCGCACGACCGGATTGGTCACGTACTTGTTCAGCACGGCGACCAGGCGCATCCGGCGCTGACCCAGCAGCGAGGCGATCCGCGAGGCCGTCCGAGCGACCGCCGACGACAAGGCCATTCGCTTCTCCCGTCACCGCACCGTCCGATCAGTGTGGCGGCACGACGCGGGTGGCGACATCCGGGACAACCCTGAATTCTCCTCCGGTGTCCGGCGGATCTGACCCACGGCCGCCGGTCAGGCCAGGTGTGGACTCCCACCGGTCGTCGTCGGGAAGCGCACCAGGCCGAGTTCGGATTCGGCGGACAGCTGCGGATGACTCGGCAGCACCCGGACGGTGTAGCCGAGTCGGCCCGACGCGGACGGCGGCACGAGTGCGGAGAACACCACCCGGTCCGATGCATCGCGGTCGGGTTCGGGCGTCATGTCGGTGAACGTCGGATCGAGGATGTCATCGTCGTCGCCGACCCGGCCGAGCACGACCTGGACCGCCACCGACTCCGGTGCCAGGTCTCCGAGTGCGACGTGCGCCGTGACGTGGAGGCCGTCCGCGCGCGTCTCGTCCTCGACCCCGGCCACCAGTACCGATGACCACCCGGTCTCCAGCGTCCGGCGGAAGGCCGCGAGGTCGCGTGCACCCGCATACGAGTCGGCGCACGCGGATTCGTAGGCTTTCGCCGCCGGGCAGTAGAGGTCGGTGGTGTAGTCGCGGACCATGCGCGACGCCAGCACTCGCGGCCCCAGTCGGGTGAGCGTGTGACGCATCATCTCCACCCACCGGCGGGGCACCCCGTTCTCGTCGCGGCGGTAGAACAGCGGGATCACCGTCTCCTCCAGGAGCGTGTACAGCGCCTGCGCCTCGAGGTCGTCGCGACGGTGCTCGTCGGCGATGCCCTCCGCGGAGGGGATGGCCCAGCCGTTCTCGCCGTCGGCCATCTCGTCCCACCAGCCGTCGAGAATCGACAGGTTGAGCCCTCCGTTCAGCGCCGACTTCATCCCCGACGTCCCGCAGGCCTCCATCGGCCGCACCGGGTTGTTCAGCCACACATCGCAACCCGCGTAGATGGCGCGAGCCATGGAGATGTCGTAGTCGGGGAGGAACACGATTCGGCCGCGCAGTTCCGGATCCTCGGTGAACCGCACGACCTGCTGGATCAGTGATTTGCCCCCGTCGTCGGCGGGATGCGCCTTGCCCGCGATGACGAGCTGCACCGGCCGATCGGGGTCGGTGAGGATGGCGCGCATGCGATCGGGATCGCGGAGCATAAGGGTGAGGCGTTTGTACGTGGCCGCCCGCCGGGCGAACCCGATCGTCAGCACGTGCGGGTCGAACAGGTCGGCGGTCCAACCCAGTTCGGCTTCGGTGAAGCCCCGCTCGAGGCCGCTGGCGCGAGCACGGCGGCGCACCTCACCGACGAGTCCCGCACGTAACTCCTCATGCGTCTGCCAGATGGTCTCGTCGGACAGGCCCGCATACACCTCGGCCGCGGAATCCTCGTCTCCGCCGGCGAAGTCGCGCCACTGAGGGGCCACCCAGGTCGGACCGTGCACACCGTTGGTGACCGCTCCGATGGGGACGTCGGCGGCGTCGAAACCCGGCCAGAGGTCGGCGAACATCTCGCGACTCACCGCGCCGTGCAGTCGGGAGACCCCGTTGCTGCGTTGTCCGAGCCGAAATCCCATGTGTGCCATGTTGAACACACCCGGGTCGGCCTCGTCGCCGAGTTCGACGACCGTCGCCGCGGCCAGCCCCGGGAGCAGGCGGGACCCGCCGTCGTCGTCGGCGTCGAGATACCGGGCCACGAGGTCGGCGGGGAACCGATCGATACCGGCCGGCACGGGGGTGTGGGTCGTGAAGACGTTCGACGCGCGGACCACCGCCTCCGCGGTGTCGAAGTCGAGACCGCCGGCCACGAGCTCCCGGATGCGTTCGACGCCGAGGAAGCCCGCGTGTCCTTCGTTCATGTGGAACACCGTCGGCTCGTCCCGGCCGGCGATGCGCACGTACTCGCGCAGGGCGCGCACGCCACCGATGCCCAGCAGGATCTCCTGCGCGATCCGGTGCTCCTGGTCGCCGCCGTACAACCGGTCGGTCACGGCACGCAGGGCGGCCCCGTCGGGCTGATCGTCGTTGTGGGCGATGTCGGAGTCGAGGAGCAGCAACGGGATTCGCCCCACGGTCGCCACCCACACCTGAGCCGACAGGGTCGCGCCATCGGGCATCGCGACCTCGATGATGACCGGGTCCGCGTCGTCGACGCGGCTGACGCCGGTTCCGTCGTGTTCCCCGCGGTGCAGAAGGGTCAGGGGGAGTTCGGCGGGGTCGTTCACGGGATACCGCTCGATCTGCCATCCGTCGTGGTCGAGGCCCTGGCGAAAGTAGCCGGACCGGTACAGCAATCCGACGCCGATCAGCGGCAGGCCGAGGTCGGAGGCCGCCTTCAGGTGGTCACCGGCGAGGATGCCGAGGCCGCCGGAGTAGATCGGGAGGACCTCCGAGACGCCGAACTCCATGGAGAAGTAGGCGATTCCGGGCGGCGCCACCAGGTCCTGCCCGGCACGGTCCTCGCCCGATGATCCTGCCGCGTACCTCTGGAACCACTGCGGTGCGTCGAGATACTCCCGGAGGTCGGCGTATGCGTCGGTCACCCGCGCCACGAAGCCCTCGTCGGCGGCCAGTTCGGCCAGTCGTCGCGGGTCGGCCTCGGCGAGGACCCGGAGCGGGTCGCCGGTCGTCGACCACAGGTGCGGATCGATCGTGGCGAACAGTTCCTGGGTGGGGAGGTGCCAGGCCCAGCGCAGGTTGTGCGACAACGGCGCGAGGTCCGCGATGCGGTCGGGCAGCGGGACTCGAACGGTGAACCGGCGGAATGCTTTCACGGCGTCGACCGTACTGCGCACATGCGGTGGTTGCGACCGGCGGCGAATGAACCTCTACCCTCGAAGGATGCAGCGAATCATCGGGACCGAGGTCGAGTACGGAATCTCCGCGCCCGGCGACCCGACCGCGAACCCGATCATGACGTCCACGCAGGCCGTTCTCGCCTACGCCGCGGCCGCGGGAGTGCCGCGCGCGAAGCGGACACGCTGGGACTACGAGGTGGAGTCGCCGCTGCGCGACGCCCGTGGTTTCGACCTCGGCCGCGGGTCCGGGCCGGCTCCGATCATCGACGCCGACGAGATCGGTGCGGCCAACATGATCCTCACCAACGGCGCCCGGCTCTACGTCGACCACGCCCACCCCGAGTACTCCGCCCCCGAGGTCACCGACCCCATGGACGCGGTCATCTGGGACAAGGCGGGCGAGCGCGTGATGGAGGCCGCGGCCCGCCACGTGGCCAGCGTCCCGGGCGCCCCGAAACTCCAGCTCTACAAGAACAACATCGACGGCAAGGGCGCGTCGTACGGCACCCACGAGAACTACCTCATGGCGCGGGACACGCCGTTCACCGCGATCATCGCCGGGCTGACGACCTTCTTCGCCTCGCGCCAGGTGATCACCGGTTCGGGACGGGTGGGCATCGGACAGTCCGGCGACGAGGCCGGTTACCAGCTGTCACAGCGGTCGGACTACATCGAGGTCGAGGTCGGGCTCGAGACCACCCTCAAGCGCGGCATCATCAACACCCGCGACGAACCGCATGCCGATCCCGAGCGGTACCGGCGCCTGCACGTCATCATCGGCGACGCCAACCTCGCCGAGACCTCCACCTACCTCAAGGTCGGGACCACGGCGCTCGTCCTCGATCTCATCGAGGCCGGCGTCGACTTCTCCGACATCGAACTCGCGCGACCGGTGCAGGCCGTGCACACCATCAGCCACGACCCGACGCTCACGGCGACCGTCGCCCTGACCAACGGCCGCGAACTCACCGGGCTGGCCCTGCAGCGGGAGTATCTGGAACGCTGCCAGAAATTCCACGAGCAGGAACACTCCGACGACGAGCGCGCCGCCCACGTCCTGCAGACGTGGGCCGACGTGCTCGACCGCCTCGAGCGCGATCCGATGGAGTGCGCCGACATCCTGGACTGGCCGGCGAAGCTGCGCATCCTCGAGGGCTTCCGCCAGCGCGAGAACCTGTCATGGTCGGCGCCGCGCCTGCAGCTCATCGACCTGCAGTATTCCGACGTCCGGCTCGACAAGGGGCTGTACAACCGGCTCGTCGCGCGCGGATCGATGAAGCGGTTGGTCGACGAGAACGACGTGCTCGCCGCGATCAGCGAGCCGCCGCGCGACACGCGGGCCTACTTCCGCGGTGAGTGCCTGCGCCGATTCGGTGCCGACGTCGCCGCGGCGAGCTGGGACTCGGTCATCTTCGACCTGGGCGGGGACTCGCTGGTCCGCATCCCCACACTGGAACCGCTGCGCGGTACCGCGGCGCACGTCGGCAAGCTCCTCGACTCGGTGAACTCGGCCGCCGAACTGGTGGATCAGCTCACCACCTGACGTGACGCGGGGCTTGTGCCTCGTTCCGCCACACTTGTCGTCCCCACAGGTAGTGTGGGAGCACACGATTCCGCAGGGTCGAGACACCAGGGATCACCGCCGCGACAGCGACACCCGATCCCGACTCTCCCTCGACCGCGGTAGCCCGCCAAGGGGCGATCGGTTTCAAGGAGGCAGCAGATGGCGCAGGAACAGACCAAGCGTGGTGGCGGCGGCGACGACGAGGGCGTGGGCCCCGATTCCGGCGCCGGACAAGAACGTCGCGAGAAGCTGGCCGAGGACACCGACGACCTGCTCGACGAGATCGACGACGTGCTGGAGGAGAACGCCGAGGACTTCGTGCGCGCCTACGTCCAGAAGGGCGGCCAGTGAGCGACAGGTTCGGTTCACTGCCCCCGCTGTCCCAGTCCCGTTCCGCTTTCGGTGCCGACATCTCGTCGTTCACCGACTTCCTCCGGACGCATGCGCCCGAACAGCTCCCGCAGGCGCAGATCGACCGCGTGGGGTCGTTCGCGGGCGGCACCGACGGCGCCGGTGACATCCCGCACGGCACGACGATCGTCGCGGTGTCGTACCCGGGCGGGGTCGTCCTGGCCGGAGACCGCCGGGCCACGATGGGCAATCTCATCGCCACCCGCGATGTCAAGAAGGTCTACATCACCGACGAGTACTCGGCCGCCGGGATCGCCGGCACCGCCGGTATCGCGATCGAGATGGTGCGGTTGTTCACCGTCGAACTCGAGCACTACGAGAAGATCGAGGGCGTCCCGCTGACCCTCGACGGCAAGGTCAGCCGGCTGGCGTCGATGGTGCGCGGCAACCTCGGCGCCGCCCTGCAGGGCCTGGCCGCCATCCCCCTGCTCGTCGGTTACGACATCGATCACGACGACCCGAGCGAACGCGGACGGATCTTCAGCTTCGACGTCGCCGGTGACCGCCACGAAGAGTTCGGCGGGTACACCGCCATCGGCTCGGGGTCGGTGTTCGCCAAGTCGTCGCTGAAAAAGCTGTACCGCGCCGACCTGACCGCCGACGAGGCACTCGCGATCGCCGTCGAGTCGCTGTACGACGCGGCCGACGACGATTCGGCGACCGGCGGGCCCGATCTGGTCCGCAAGATCTTCCCGATGGCCGCGATCGTCGGGGCCGACGGGGCGCGGGAGGTGGACGCGACCGACATCGAGGCGGCGGCGCGTGCCGTCATCGAACGCCGGAGTGCCGAGCACCAGGGGGGTGCACGATGACCTTCCCGTATTACGCCAGCGCCGAGCAGATCATGCGCGACCGCTCCGAGCTCGCCCGCAAGGGCATAGCCCGGGGTCGCAGCGTCGTGATCCTCACCTTTTCCGACGGCGTGCTGTTCGTCGCGGAGAACCCGTCGAACACGCTGCGCAAGACCAGCGAGATCTACGACCGGATCGGATTCGCGGCCGTGGGCAAGTACAACGAGTTCGAGAGCCTGCGCAAGGCCGGGATCCAGATCGCGGACATGCGCGGCTACAGCTACGACCGTGCCGACGTGTCCGGGCTGTCCCTGGCCAACACCTACGCGAACGCACTCGGCAGTGTCTTCACCGAACAGGCCAAGCCGTTCGAGGTGGAACTCTGCGTCGCCGAGGTCGCCCGACCGGGTAAACCGAAGCGTTCGCAGCTCTACCGGATCTCCTACGACGGGTCGATCACCGACGAGACACGCTTCCTCGTGATGGGCGGGGCGACCGAGCCGATCGCGGCCGCGCTCAAGGAGAGCTACGAGCCGGACATGGAACTCGGACGGGCCATCGGTGTCGCGGTCGACGCGCTGACGGCTCCGGCCGACAACGGCGGCGGGACCCCGACCGAACGTCGGGCGTTGGCCGCGGGTGACCTCGAAGTCGCGGTCCTCGACCACAACCGTCCGCGGCGCGCATTCCGGCGCCTCACGACGTCCACGGTCGAAGGTTTGCTCCCGGCGGCCGCGACCGCGACCGCCGATTCCGGCGAATCCCCTGGTGAGACGCCGTCCACCGAACAGTGATGAGAACGCCGCGGCTCGCGGCGGCCGGTGCGTGTCGACCGGTCCGCCGCGGCCCGCGCGAGTAGGGTTGGTCAAGTGCAGCGACGAATCATGGGCATCGAGACCGAGTTCGGTGTCACGTGCACCTTCCACGGCCACCGCCGCCTGAGTCCGGACGAGGTCGCCCGTTATCTCTTCCGGCGGGTCGTATCGTGGGGCCGGTCGTCGAACGTCTTCCTGCAGAACGGCGCCCGCCTCTATCTCGACGTGGGTTCGCACCCGGAGTACGCGACCGCGGAGTGCGACAGCCTCATCCAGCTGATCAACCACGACCGGGCGGGCGAGCTCGTGCTCGAGGACCTGCTCGTCGACGCCGAACAGCGTCTCGCCGACGAAGGCATCGGCGGCGACATCTACCTGTTCAAGAACAACACCGACTCGGCCGGCAACTCGTATGGATGCCACGAGAACTACCTGGTCGTGCGGGCGGGGGAGTTCTCCCGCATCTCCGACGTCCTGCTGCCGTTCCTCGTGACCCGCCAGCTGATCTGTGGCGCCGGCAAGGTGCTGCAGACCCCGAAGGCGGCGACGTTCTGTCTGTCGCAGCGCGCCGAGCACATCTGGGAGGGCGTCTCCTCGGCGACGACCCGGTCGCGTCCGATCATCAACACGCGCGACGAGCCGCACGCCGACGCGGAGAAGTACCGCAGGCTGCACGTCATCGTCGGCGACTCGAACATGTCCGAGATGACGACCCTCCTCAAGGTGGGTTCCGCGGCGCTCGTGCTGGAGATGATCGAGGCCGGCGTCGCGTTCCGTGACTTCGCGCTCGACAACCCGATCCGCGCGATCCGTGAGGTCAGCCACGACCCGACGGGGCGTCGGCCGGTACGACTCGCCGGCGGTCGGCAGGCCAGCGCCCTCGACATCCAGCGCGAGTACCACGCCCGCGCCGTCGAGCACCTCACCAACCGCCGACCGGACCCGGAGATGGACATGGTCGTCGACCTCTGGGGCCGCATGCTCGACGCGGTGGAGAGCAACGATTTCGCCAAGGTCGACACCGAGATCGACTGGGTCATCAAGCGCAAGCTCTTCGAGCGCTACCAGAACCGGTACTCGATGGAACTGTCGGATCCGAAGATCGCGCAACTCGACCTGGCCTTCCACGACATCAAACGCGGCCGCGGCGTCTTCGACGTGTTGATGCGCAAGGGACTGGTCGCCCGGGCGACCACCGACGAGGCGATCAAGACGGCGGTCAACGAGCCGCCGCAGACCACCCGCGCAAAACTTCGTGGCGACTTCATCTCGGCCGCGCAGAAGGCGGGCCGCGACTTCACCGTCGACTGGGTGCACCTCAAACTCAACGACCAGGCGCAGCGGACCGTGTTGTGCAAAGACCCGTTCCGCAGCGTCGACGAGCGCGTCGATCGCCTCATCGCGTCGATGTGAGTGCCCGGGTTACCCGCGAACGCAGCGTGCCTCCGCACGCGGTGAGCGGCCACGTTCTAACCTGACCCGGTGGCAACCCCCAAAGTCGAGCGTCTGCTCAACCTCGTGATCTGCCTGCTGTGGACGCGGCAGTACGTCACCGCGGAGTACATCCGCCGCAACGTTGCCGGCTACTCCGATGACGGGCAGTCCGACGAGGCGTTCAACCGGATGTTCGAACGGGACAAGAACGAGCTGCGGGATCTCGGGATCCCGCTCGTCACCGGCCGGTCGCCGATGGCGGCCGGCGGCGAGGGATACCGCATCGACCGCGACTCCTACGAATTGCCGGAGATCTCCCTGGAATCCGACGAGGCGGCGGCGATCGCCATGGCCGCCGCGCTGTGGGACACGCCGGAGGTCTCGACGCTGTCGCAGACGGCGATCCTCAAGCTGCGGGCAGCCGGGCTCGACGTCCGTTCCGAGGACGATCTGGGGATCACCACGGGCGGGTCGTCGAGATCACTCGGCTCCGAAGAGGTCATCGCGGGCCTTCTCGCCGCGGTCCAGGACAGGCGTGCGGTCGAGTTCCGGCACCGGTCGTCGGCGGCCGCCGCACCGACCACCCGGCGCGTCGAACCGTGGGGAGTGGTGTCGCACCGGGGCCGCTGGTACGTCGTCGGTCACGACCGCGATCGCGACGCCACCCGGACGTTCCGGCTGTCGCGGATCACGGCCGTCTCCGCGGTCGGTGCCGCCGACGCCGTCGTGGTGCCGGCGGGCACCGATCTCCAGCAGATCGTCTCGGCGGCTGTCGATTCCGCTTCTGGTTCCGACGGCCGCACCGCGCGGATCTGGGTCGCGGCCGACCGGGCGTTTGGCCTCCGCCGGGCCGCGACGGCGACCGAGCCCGCCGACCTCGACGGCGATCCCGGCGACATCGTGACCCTGGAGATCCACTCGCTGACCACGGTCGCACGCATGGTCCTGGGTGTGGGCCGCGACGCGGTCGTCCTGGACCCGCCGGAGCTGCGCGACCTCGTCATCGCGAGCCTCGACCGCCTCAGCGGGGTGACGGTCTGATGGCCGCCGCAGCACCGTCCCGCCTCAACCGCCTGCTGGCGATGGTCCCGTACTTCCAGGCCCGCCGCGGCATCTCGATCGTCCAGGCCGCCGCCGAACTCGGTGTGACCCAGGCGCAGCTCACGAAGGATCTCGAACTCCTCTTCGTCTGCGGACTCCCCGGGTACTACCCCGATGACCTCATCGAACTCGAGTTCAGTGAGGGTTACGTGACGGTCGGGTTCACCGCGGGCATGGACCGGCCCCTGCGGCTGACCACCGTGGAGGCCAGCACGCTCCTCGTCGCACTGCGAGCGCTCGTCGAGACGCCGGGAGTCGTCGATGTGGCGGCGGCTCGTCGGGCGATCGCGAAGATCGAGCAAGCGGTGGGTGCGACGGTGCCCGGGGTCGCCGGTGCGTCCGACTCGGCTCCCGATCCGTCGGGGGAGAACCCCACCTACACGACGATCCGCGAGGCCACCAAGCACGCTCGTGCACTGCGCCTTCGCTACTACTCGGCCGGCCGCGACAGCGTCACCGACCGGGTGGTCGACCCGATCCGTCTGCAGGTCATGGATCAGCACACTTATCTCGAGGCGTGGTGCCGGATGGCCGAGGGCGTGCGGTTGTTCCGCTTCGACCGCGTCGACACCGCGTCGGCCCTGGACGAACCGAGCCGTCCGCCGGCCGAGGCCGCGTCGTCGAATCAGTCGGTGCTGGTGGCCGAGAACCCCGATCTCCCGGCTGTCGAGATCGAGATCGACGCCGACCATCTGTGGATCCTCGACTACTACCCGCTCGAACCCGTCGAGAAGGTCGAGGACCGGCCCGACGCCGACCTGCCGGTCCGCGCCCGGCTCGTCTACGGCTCGCCGGAGTGGCTCACCCGGTTCCTGCTCGGATTCGGTGGAGCCGTCCGGGTCGTCGACGCGCCGGCCGTCGCCGCGGCGGTCGCCGACACCGCGACCGCGGCACGCAGGCGATATCGCTGAGGACCGCCCACCGCTGGGCCGGGCGGATCATCCGGTCGGGCCCGCTCCCCGCCGGGCGCGACTCAGGTAGCATTGGACACTGTCTGATCCGAACTGAAGGGTGATCTCATGGGCTTCACGTCATGGTGGCACTGGGCGATCGTTGCCATTGTGCTGCTGATCCTGTTCGGCTCGAAGAAGTTGCCGGACGCCGCCCGAGGTCTGGGACAGTCGCTGCGCATCTTCAAGAGCGAGGTCAAGGAGATGCAGAAGGACGACGACAAGGACTCGCAGGCCACCGCCGACGCGACGCCGGCCGACCCGTCGCGCCGTGAGCTGCCCGCGGGTGACTCCACCCAGGCCGCCACGCAGCGCGACGCCGACGTCAAGAAATCGGCATAGGGGCGCGTCGGAGCATCGCCAGTGCGCACTCTTCCGATTCCCCGACGTCTCGACCCCCGGCAGCGCAAACGAAAGCTCAACCCCGACGGCACCATGTCGTTGGTCGAGCACCTGTACGAGTTGCGCACTCGTATGGTCATCTCGATGCTGGCCATCATCGCCACGACGATCCTCGGGTTCCTCTGGTACAGCCACGGCTTCCTCGGCATCTCCTCGCTCGGTGACATGCTGCGCGGTCCGTACTGTGATCTGCCGCCATCGTCGCGTGCCTCGCTGACCGCCGACGATTCCTGTCGCCTTCTGGCGACCGGGCCGTTCGACCAGTTCATGCTTCGCCTCAAGGTGGCGCTCACCGCCGGTGTCGTGATGGCCTGCCCGGTGTGGATCTACCAGATCTGGCAGTTCATCACCCCCGGTCTCCACGACCACGAACGCCGATACGGCATCCTGTTCGTGGCGATGGCGACGACCCTGTTCGTCAGCGGCGCGGTGCTGGCCTACCTGGTGGTCGCCAAGGCCTTCGACTTCCTGTTGACCGTCGGCAACGAGGTCCAGGTCACGGCCCTGGCCGGTGACCAGTACTTCGGATTCATGCTCAACGTGCTCGTGATCTTCGGCGTGAGTTTCGAACTCCCGCTCCTCATCATCGCGCTCAACGTGGTGGGAGTGCTGACCTACGCCCGGTTGAAGAGCTGGCGGCGCGGCCTCATCTTCACGGTCTTCGTCTTCGCGGCCATCGTCACGCCGGGCCAGGACCCGTTCACGATGCTGGCCCTGGCGCTCGCGCTCACCGTCCTGCTCGAGTTCGCGATCCAGTTCGCGCGCATCTTCGACAAGCGCAAGGCGAAGAAGGCGTCGGCCTGGGCGGACCTCTCCGACGACGAGGCCAGCCCGCTGCCGCCGACGAAGCCGATCGCTCCGGCGTCGCCGATCCCGGCGCCGGCGAACCATGTCGGCGCCGGCGCCACCCGCACGTCGACGCGGGCGCGCGCGACCTTCGACGACGTCCTGTGACACAACTCGACTCGTTCACGTCGAGACTCGCTTTCCGGCTCGACGACTTCCAGCTCCGCGCGTGCGAGGCGCTCGAAGGCGGGCACGGTGTGCTGGTGTGCGCGCCGACCGGCGCGGGCAAGACCATCGTGGGTGAGTTCGCCGTGCATCTGGCGCTGGCCGGGGGCACGAAGTGCTTCTACACCACGCCGATCAAGGCGCTCAGCAATCAGAAGTACAACGACCTGGTGGCGGTCCACGGGGCCGAGTCGGTCGGGTTGCTGACCGGCGACAGCTCGATCAACCCCGATGCGCCGGTCGTCGTGATGACGACCGAGGTCGTGCGCAACATGATCTACGCCGAGTCACGAGCTCTGGACGGGTTGTCGCACGTCGTCATGGACGAGGTCCACTTCCTGGCAGACCGGTTCCGCGGGGCGGTGTGGGAAGAAGTCATCCTGCACCTCGAACCATCGGTTCGGGTGGTGAGCCTGTCGGCGACGGTGAGCAACGCCGAGGAGTTCGGCGACTGGATTCAGACGGTTCGCGGCGACACCTCGGTGATCGTGGACGAGCACCGGCCGGTGCCGCTGTCCCAGCACATGCTCGTCGGGCAACGGTTGTTCGACCTGTTCGACCCCGCCGACACCGGTCCGGCACGCAAGGCCGGTACCCGGCCCCGGGTCAATCCGGAACTGAAACGCCAGATCCGGCACCGGATCCTGATGGCCGACGACGAGCGGGAGTCGTCGCGCGGCCGTGGACGCGGTCGCGGCAGCGGACCCCGGCGTGACGGACGGGGACCGGCGCTGTCGCGGCCGAACCTCGTCACGCGTCTCGACCGGGAGGGCCTGCTCCCGGCCATCGGCTTCATCTTCTCGCGCGTCGGATGCGACGCCGCCCTGGCGCAGTGTCTGCGGTCGGGTATCTCGCTCCTCACCCCCGCGGAGATCGGCGAGGTCGACGCGATCGTCGACCGCCATCTCACCGAACTGTCGCCGACCGACCTCGATGTGCTGGGTGTGCACGAATGGCGAGAGGGGTTGCGCCGGGGGCTGGCCTCGCACCACGCGGGCATGCTCCCGACGTTCCGGCACACCGTCGAAGAGCTGTTCGTGCGGGGCCTGGTGCGGATGGTGTTCGCCACCGAGACGCTCGCGCTCGGCATCAACATGCCCGCGCGCTCGGTGGTCCTCGAACGTCTGGTCAAGTACAACGGTGAAGCCCATGTCGATCTGACCCCCGGCGAGTTCACGCAGCTGACCGGGCGGGCGGGTCGCCGCGGGATCGACGTCGAGGGCCACGCGGTCGTCGTGTGGACACCCGAGGTGGTACCCGAGGAGGTGGCCGGACTCGCAGGCGCGCGTACCTTCCCGCTGCGCAGCTCGTTCTCGCCGGAGTACAACATGGCGGTCAACCTGCTCGGACGGCTGGGTCTCGACGGTGCCCGCGAGCTGCTGCATCGGTCGTTCGCGCAGTTCCAGGCCGACCGGTCGGTTGTGGGACAGGCGCGCAAACTGGACGAGGCCCAGCGGGCGCTGCGCAAGCTCGACGGCGAGCTGGCGCGCACGGCGCAGGCGCGAGGGCTGGAACCTGCTGAGGCCGAAGCCGATTCGGAAGACGAGCCCTATGCCGGTTTTCTCGGATACGTCACGCTGCGCGAGGACATCCGCAGCCGCGAACGCGATCTCAAGTTCCGCAGGCGCACCGACACGCACGACGCCATCACCGCGGACCTGGCCGCGCTCAAACGCGGGCATGTCATCGGCGTACCCGTCGGACGGCACCGCGGTCTGGCGGTCATCATCGAACCGGCTACGCAGGCGCAGGATCCCAAGCCGCTCGTACTGACCGAGGACGCCTGGTGCGGTCGCGTCGGTACCCGCGACTTCGTCAATCCGCCCGAGGTGCTGGGCAACATGCGACTGCCGAAGAACGCCGACCGTCGCACCGGTCGCGGCCGACGCGATCTGGCGTCGGCGTTGCGATCGACCGGCATCGAGATGCCGCGCGGACGGCAGAAGAAGCGCGCCGACGCCGCCGACGACACCGAGCTCGCGCGCCTTCGACGCACCCTGCGTGCGCATCCGGCGCATCAGTTGCCGAACGGTGACGAGTTGTTCCGGCTCGCCGAACGCCGCAACCGGTTGCTGCGCGACATCGTCAACGCCGAGCGCAGCATCGGGGACCGGACGTCGACCCTTGGCGTCACGTTCGATCACATCGTCGGTGTCCTCAGCGAGTTGGGCTATCTCGAGCGCGTCGCCGAATCGACCGAGTCCACCGGCCACACGATGCTGGTGACCGACTCGGGCAAGCTGCTCGGCCGCATCTACAGCGAGAGCGACCTGGTGGTGACCGAGTGCATCCGGGCCGGCGTCTGGGACGATCTCTCCGCGCCCGATCTCGCCGCGGTGGTCGCGGCACTGGTCTACGAGAGCCGGCGCGACAGTTACAGCGGAGTCGATGCTCTTCCGGGCAGCAGCTCGATGCGCGCCGCGATGGCGGCGACGGTCGGGATCTGGTCGCGGGTCACCGCGGTGGAGCAGCGGCATCGGGTGAGTCCGACACGCGAACCCGACACCGGATTCTCCGTCGCCGTGGCGACGTGGGCATCGGGCCGTTCGCTCGGCGAGGCCCTGCTCCTGGCAGGCGAACGCGGACAACTCCTCTCGCCGGGGGACTTCGTGCGGTGGAACCGGCAGGTCGTGGATCTTCTCGAACAGATCCGGCTCGGGGTGGGGTCCGACACCCGTCTCGGTGGGACGGCCCGGGCAGCGGTCAAGGCGATCCGTCGCGGGGTGGTCGCTGCCGAACTCGGCTGATCGTTTCGGCCGAACTCGGCTGATCGTTTCGGCCGAACTCGGCTGATTATTTCAGCCGAACTCGGGTACATGCATCGGTCGGTCGGCGGGTGTCGGTTCACCGGACGACGCGCCCGCGGGGCGCGTGCGATGTTTGCTGATAGTCCCAGGCAGCTGAGGTAACGTTCATCCCGCATCCGGTGTCGGCGTGCCCGCCTCGATACCGCCGCGACGTCACAGTTCGCCGACACCCGTCGCCGGGTGAACGGCCGAGTGGGAGGGATTCATGACCGACCCGTACAACCCCAACCCGTCCCAACCGAATCCCCCCGGCCCACATTCTTCCGGCCCCGATCCGCAAGCCGGCCCGCGAGCGTCCGGAGACCAGTCGGGTCCGGACGGCAAGACCGAGATCGTGAACCTCCCCGGCGCCGGCCAGGCCGGCGCACCACCGGCCGACCCGACCACCATGGCGCCGAACCCGGCCGCGCAGACCCCGGGTTACGGCCAGCCGCAACAGGATCCGTATCAGCAGAACCCTTACCAGCAAGCGGGTGGACCTGCGGGGCAGCCTCCCCATTCCGGTCCGGCCCAGTCCCAGCCGACGCAGGTCGGCAACCCCGGACAGTACGGTCAGCCCGGTGGTCAACAGTATGGCCAGCCGGGTGCCCAGTACGGCGCCGACCAATATGGTGCACCGGGGCAGTACGGTGCCCCAGGGCAGTACGGGGCCGGCCAGTACGGGGCGCCCGGACAGGGGCAGTACGGCCAGCAGCCCTACGGCCAGAACCCGCAGGGCGCCACGGGACCGAATGCGCAGAACCCCTACGGCCAACAGCCCTACGGTCAGAACCAGTACGGTCAGAATCCGTACGGTGGCGGCGATCAGTTCAGCGGGATGGCGGCCGGGAAGTCGAACAAGACCGCCCGGACACTGATGTTCGTCGGCGGCGGCGCGCTGATCCTCATCGCCGCGATCGTGCTGATCACCGCGTTCCTCTTTCCCGGGTGGGCACCGAAGAACCTCGACCAGCAGGCTGCGCAGGACGGTGTGCAGCAGATCCTCACCGAGGATTATCAGGCCAGCGACGTCTCCGATGTGCAGTGCCCGTCGGGTCAGCGGGTCGAGACCGGTGCGTCGTTCACCTGCTCGGTCACCGTCGGCGGTCAGCAGCAGCAGGTCACCGTCACGTTCATCGACGACGACGGCCGCTACGAGGTCTCACGCCCGAGCTGACCGGCAAGGGGCCTCAGCCGGCTGTCACCCTCAGGGGCCTCAACCGGCCTGGGGCCAGCCGAGGGCCTTGGCGAGCCGCCCCACCGACGCCCCGATGCCCAGTTCCTCGACGAGTTCGGCGAGAGCTGCGGGGTCGGCGGGTTCGGCCGGCAATACATCCGACCCGCTGTCGATCGTCTCGGCGTCGGTGCGCACCGAGACGACGATTCGCGCCGCCTGCAGGTAGTCGACCGACGCGAGCAGTGACTTCCGGCTACGGGTCGGCACCGTCGACGACGGGTCGGCGGCAGCCGCCTCGAGTGCATCGAGGCTGCCGTACTCGCTGATCAGCTTCGCCGCGGTCTTCTCACCGATGCCGGCCACGCCCGGCAGCCCGTCCGAGGGATCCCCGCGCAACATCGACATCTCCGCGTAGCCGATCCCGGCGCGATCGACCGGCACGCCGTACTTCTCGGCGACCTCCACCGGCCCCATCATCTCGGCCTTGGCCAGGCCGCGGCCGACGTACAGGACGCGCACCGGGACCGGATCATCGGCGACCACCTGCAGCAGATCCCGATCACCGCTGACCACGATGACCGGATCCTCCGCCTCGTCATAGGCGAGCGTGCCGATCACGTCGTCGGCCTCACAACCGACGGCGCCCGAGGTCGCGATACCCGAAGCCGCCAGGACGGCCATGATCATGTCGACCTGCGGGGTGAGCGTGTCGGGCACCTCTTCGACGTCGATGTCCCTGCCCTCGACGTCGGTACCGCCGTCGGGAACCGCCACCCGGTGGGCCTTGTAGGTGGGGATCAGGTCGGTGCGGAACTCCGGGCGCCAGTCCAGGTCCAGGCACACCACCAGTCGCGTGGGTCGTTCGCGCACCACGAGATTGGCGATCGTGTCGAGGAAGCCCCGCACCGCGTTGACCGGGCGTCCGTCCGGGCTGGTCATCTTCTCCGGCAGGGCGAAGAACGATCGGAACCACAGGCTCGCGCCGTCGAGCAGCATCAACGAATCCGTCACCCCCACACTCTGTCATGAGTCGGCGGTAGTCTTCGTCGCATGGCATCTGGGACCGGAACAGCACGGGTGGCGACGTCGAAGGCGGGGGCCGCGCCGCTCTTCGGCGCAGAGGTGTACCGCGACCGGGTTCGCCGTGCCGCCGAACTCACCCGCGCCGCGGATCTGGACGCGCTCGTCGTCGCTCCCGGACCGGACCTGCGCTACCTGGTCGGGTCACGGGCGGAGACCTTCGAACGGCTCACCGCGCTCGTGATCCCCGCGACCGGCGACCCACGGCTCGTCATCGCGCGCCTCGAGGTCCCGTCGCTGTCCTCCTCGGCGGTGGGCGATCTCGACATCGAGGTGGCCGACTGGGTCGACGGTGACGACGCCCATGCGCTGGCACTGGCCGGGTTGCCCTCGCAGCCGCGCATCGCCGTCTCCGACTCCATGCCCGCCCTGCACGTGATCCCGCTCGCCCGGCACACCGGCGCCACACCGCAATTGGCGACCGACGTACTGCGCGAGCTCCGAATGATCAAGGATGCCGCGGAAATCGACGCACTCCGCCGTGCGGGTGCCGCGATCGACCGGGTGCACGCGCGGATGGGCGACTGGTTGATCCCCGGCCGCACCGAACGGGAGGTCGCCGCCGACATCGCCGCCGCGATCCTCGAGGAGGGGCACACCGAGGCGGCGTTCATCATCGTCGGGTCCGGCCCCAACGGCGCCGATCCCCACCACGAGTTCTCCGACCGGGTCATCGAGCGGTCCGACATCGTCGTCGTCGACATCGGCGGTCCGGTCGAGCCGGGTTACAACTCCGACTCCACGCGCACCTACTGCTTCGACGACCCGCCCGCCGACATCGCGGATGCCTACGCCGCGCTGCTCGAGGCGCAGCGTGCGGCCGTGGCCGCCGTCCGGCCCGGGGTGAGCGCGTCGTCGATCGATGCCGCGGCTCGCGATCTCCTCGCCGCACGCGGCCTGGCCGAGCGGTTCATCCACCGCACCGGGCACGGGATCGGGCTGTCGGTGCACGAGGAGCCCTACATCGTCGGCGGCAACGACATCCCGCTGCGGGCCGGAATGGCGTTCAGCGTGGAGCCGGGGGTGTACGTGTCCGGGCATTGGGGAGCCCGGATCGAGGACATCGTGATCGTCACCGACGACGGCTGCGAGTCCGTCAACAACCGCCCGCACGAACTGGTCCGGCTGGACGGATCGAACTCCTAGGGGTCAGGCCGGCCGCGACTCGCTGAACAGCGACGCCGAACCCAGTACGCGGCTCACCCTGATCTCGATCACCACGCGGCGGGGATTCGGCCGGGGTTCCCGGTATCGCTGCGCGTAGCGCTGCTCGGCCTCACGGACCTGGTCGGGTTCGCGGCGGACGGTCGCGGGTCCCTCGAGGGTCAGCCAGCGCGGGCCGTCGACGTTGGTGACGGCCGCATATCCGCCGCGCTCGGTGTTGCGGACCTTCTGATTGCCGTCGGAGGTGATGACCCGGGCGAGGCGGGCGTCGGGATCCCAGGTGAATCCGACCGCGACGGCATGCGGGGTGCCGTCGGCGCGCAGGGTGGTGAGGGTGCCGAGGTGGCGTTCGGTGAGGAACGCGAGGGCATCGGATCCGAGGTCGGCGGCGGTGCGGGGCATGACCCCACGGTAGTGGCGACGGCGCGCACGACCGGTCTCGGGGCCGATGCGATACTGCTAGCCATGGCGTCACGCAGCGAAGGGGCATCAGCGGGTCCGGATTCCGACCCGGTCGGTGCCCTCGTCCTGTTCGGCGGCCGCAGTGAGATCGGCGTGGCCACCGCCGCGCGTCTCGCGTCCGGGCGGACGGTCGTCCTGGCGGCCCGCCGTCCCAACGACCTGGGCGACGAGTCGGCACGCCTGCTCGAGGCCGGGGCGGTCGCGGTACACACCGTGGCATTCGACGCGAACGACACCGACACCCATCCCGCGCTCGTCGAATCGCTGTCCGAACGGTTCGGTCCGATCGGGATCGCGATCGTCGCGTTCGGCATCCTCGGTGACCAGGACCGGGCCGAAACCGATGTGGCACACGCACTTCAGATCGCGCACACCGATTACTACGCGCACGTCAGCGTGCTGACACCGCTCGCATCGGTGCTGCGCGCTCAGGCCTCCGGGACGATCATCGTCTTCTCCTCGGTGGCCGGCATCCGGGTGCGCCGGGCCAACTACGTCTACGGCTCGACCAAGGCCGGACTCGACGGGTTCGCCAGTGGTCTCGCAGATGCGTTGCACGGCAGCGGTGCTCGTCTGTTGCTGGCCCGCCCCGGCTTCGTCGTCGGCGCGATGACCCGCGACCTGATGGATTCCGGCGTGAAACCGGCTCCGTTGTCGCGCAATCCCGAGCAGGTTGCCGACGCCGTGGCGCACGCGTACCGCAAGGGACGCGGCGAGGTCTGGATCCCGGGGGTGCTACGTCCCGTGTTCTTCGGTATGCGGCTGCTGCCACGCGCGGTGTGGCGGAGGCTTCCCCGATGAGGTCACCGGGGGCAGCCGTCACGTCGACGGTCCCCACATCCGAGTTCGTGGTGGTCGGCATCGGTGCCGACGGCTGGCCCGGCCTCGGTGAGCCGGCACGCGACGAGTTACGCCGTGCACGGGTGATCTACGGCGCTGCACGGCAATTGGCGCTTCTCGACGGTGCTGCGCCCCGACTCGGTGCACAACTGCGGCCGTGGCGCTCACCGATGTCGGAGCACCTGGCCGAGCTCGTCGAGACGTGGGGCGTCGACGACGCCCACCCGGACACCGTGCACATCCTCGCCAGCGGCGACCCGATGTTCCACGGGGTCGGCGCGAGCATCGTCGCCCGCGTCGGTGCGGACCGGGTGCGGGTGTTTCCGGCCGTGTCGAGTGCGAGTCTGGCCTGCGCGCGCCTCGGCTGGGACCTTGCGACGACCCGGATCGTCAGCGCGGTGCGCACCGAGCCGGGCGTCGTGCTCGGCGAGGTCACCGACGGTGCTCGCGTGCTGGTCCTGAGCCGCGACGAGACCACTCCCGCCGCCGTCGCCGAACTCCTCACAGATGCCGGTTTCGGTGCGTCGGCGATGACCGTCCTCGAGCAGCTCGGTGGCCCCGCCGAACAGATCGCCACCGACACCGCGGAGGGCTGGCACCGCAGGGCCGGCGATCCGCTGAACATCGTCGCCGTCGACTGCGTCGGACCACACCGGACCCGGCTTCCCGGTCGGGCGGACGAGGCCTACGAGCACGACGGCCAGATCACCAAGTCGACGATCCGCGCCCTCACCGTCTGCGCACTCGAGCCGGCCGGGGCGCAGATCCTCTGGGACATCGGGGCCGGGTCGGGCAGCGTCGCGATCGAATGGTTACGCGCCGACGACCGCGGACTCGCGGTCGCCTTCGAGCGCGACCCCGAGCGCGCCGATCGGTTGCGACGCAATGCCGCTCGTCACGGCGTGGCGCACCGGCTCTCGGTGCGAGGACCGGCTCCCGACGAGCTGGCCGACGCGCCGGAACCCGATGCGGTCTTCATCGGCGGCGGACTGGACGAGGAGATCCTCGCGCTCGCCTGGGATGCGCTGGCGGATTCGGGCCGGCTCGTGGTGAACGCGGTGACCGTCGAGAACCAGGCCCTCGTGACACGACGGCACGCCGACCAGGGCGGTACCCTGCGGCGCCTGTCGGTGGAGACCGTCGCGCCCCTCGGCACGATGACCACCTGGCGTCCGGCCCTCCCGATCGTGCAGTGGTCTGTCGACAAACCGACGACGGGGCTTCCGGATGCCGGTCTCGCGGAGGTTGTCCGATGACCGTGTACTTCATCGGCGCCGGGCCGGGGGCGCCCGACCTGATCACGCTGCGGGGAGCACGGGTGCTGGGGGAGTGCGAGACCTGTGTCTACGCCGGATCGTTGGTGCCCGCGGAGCTTCTCGCACTGTGTCCCGAGGGTGCCGAACTCGTCGACACCGCCCGGATGCCGTTGTCGGACATCATCGATGTCATCGCGGCCGCAGACGCACGGGGGCATGACGTGGCCCGCCTGCACTCGGGTGATCTCGCCGTCTACTCGGCGATGGCCGAGCAACAGCGTGAACTGACCGCACGCGGTATCCCTCATCAGATCGTGCCCGGTGTGCCGGCGTTCGCGGCCGCCGCGGCCGCACTCGACACCGAACTCACCGTGCCGGGCGTCGGCCAGAGCCTGTTGATCACGCGCGTGTCGACACTGTCGACGGACATGCCGCCGGGGGAGGACCTCGCGAGCCTCGCCATGACCGGAGTGACACTCGCACTGCATCTCGCGGCACATCGCGCGGAACAGATCGTGGAGGCGCTCACCCCGCACTACGGCAGCGACTGCCCCACCGCGACAGTTGCTTTCGCCAGTCGCGAGAACGAGCAGATCGTGCGCTGCCCGTTGTCCCGGTTGCCCGAGACCCTGGACGCCGCCGACATCCGCAAGACCGCGGTCATCTTCGTCGGGCGTGTGCTGGATCCGTCGACATCGGACGCCACCGACAGCTACCTGTACTCGCATGCGCGGATGACCAAACTCCGCGCCGACCGCGACTCGTCGCGGTGAACGGTTCCGCCCCGGATCCCACCGAGCATGTGCTCATCCTCGGCGGAACGGGGGAGGCGCGTGCGCTGGCCTCGAGTCTGGCCGAGTCCGGCATCGAGTTCATCAGCTCACTCGCGGGTCGGGTCAACGACCCTCGCCTGCCGGTCGGTCCCGTGCGAATCGGCGGGTTCGGCGGAACCGAAGGGCTCCGGGACTGGCTGCGGAGCAATCGGATTCGTGCGGTGGTCGACGCCACCCACCCGTTCGCCGCGACCATCACCCGCAACGCTGCTCGGGCCGCCGCCGATGCGGGTGTCCCGCTGCTGCGGTTGCGCCGGGACCCGTGGGTGCCCGGGGACACCGACACGTGGACCCGCGTACCCGACCTCCCCTCGGCCGCGCGGGAGGTGGACGCCCGTGGCGGACGCGTCTTCCTGACCACCGGTCGCCAGGATGTCGTCGTCTTCGCGGGGATCCGTTCGGCGTGGTTTCTGATCCGGGTCGTCGACGCCCCGACCGGAGCGCTTCCGCCCCGCCACGAGGTGTTGCGTTCGCGCGGTCCCTACGACCATGCCTCGGAGTCGAGGCTGTTGCGCGACAACGACATCGACCTACTGGTCACCAAGAACAGCGGCGGATCACTGACCTCGGCGAAGCTGGTGGCCGCGGCCGAACTGGGGATCGAGGTCATCATGGTCGACCGGCCCGCCGAACCCGACTCGCCGGTCATCTCAGATGTCGGTGCCGCCCGGGACTGGCTCGAGGCGCTGCTCGACTGACTGATCGGCAGTCTCATCGGCGCTGTCCACCGGGCGGTGACTGCGTGGCGTGAACACCAGCGCACCCGCCGCGCGCGGGACCACCCTCGTCGCCGACGACCCGATGATGATCATGGTCCGCATGTCCACGACGGCGGGATCGAAGTCCGCGACCGTGGTGATGGTGAGCTGCTCTTCCGGACCGCCGACGTCCCGACCGAGCACGACGACGCGATCGGGCGACACCGTCTGGGCGAGGGTGTGCTGGAGGGCGCCGACCTGCCAGGTGCGGCTCGCCGACCCCGGGTTGTAGATGGCGATCACCAGGTCGGCACCGAGGGCGGCGCGGATGCGCCGTTCGATGACCGACCACGGCTTGAGCCGGTCGGAGAGCGAGATGATCGCGAAATCGTGCCCGAGCGGCGCTCCGACCGCCGCGGCGACGGCGGTGGCTGCGGTGACGCCGGGCACCACGCGTACCGGCACCTCGTGCCACCGCGGTTGCGCGGCGACCTCGGCGACCGCGGCGGCCATCGCGAACACGCCGGGATCGCCGGACGAGACGACGGCGACGCGAGCGCCGCGGCGGGCGAGATCCAGTGCGAACTCGGCGCGCTCGGCCTCGACCCGGTTGTCGCTCGCGTGCACTCGCTGACCCGGGCGCGGGGTGACGCGCTTGAGATAGGTGGTGTACCCGACGAGGTCGGTGGCCGTGGCGAGCTCGGCGCGCACCTCGGGGGTGGTCCAGCTGTCGTGACCCGGTCCGAGTCCGACGACGACGAGCTCACCGGGGACCGGCTTCGGCTCGAACATCGGATTGTTGCGGCGTCCGGGGACGACGAGGATGGAGAAGTACGGCACCTCCGCGGGATCCACGTCGGCCGCCGGCAGCACCCGTTCGACCGTCGTGGAGGCGCGTTCGACATAGAACGCCTCGTCGAGACGCCCGGCCTCGCCGAGTGCATCGCGCACCCGCTCGAACGTGCGACCGAGCTTCATCACCACGATCGCGTCCGCGGAACGGAACCGGAAGAGCAGCTCCGAGGTCGACGCCGTACCCGGAACGACCGTCAGGGTCTCCTCGCCTTCGACGAGCGGGACCCCGGTCGCCGCCGACGCCGCGCTGACCGAGGTGACACCGGGCACGATCTCGGCGTCGAAGTGCGGCGACAGGCGCTTGTGCATGTGCATGTAGGAGCTGTAGAACAGCGGGTCACCCTCGGCGAGGAGGACGACGTCGCGGCCGGCACGCAGGTGCACCGCGAGGCGTTCGGCGCTCTGGGCGTAGAAGTCGTCGAGCGCGCCCTGGTAGCCGCCCGGATGGTCGGTGGTCTCGGTGGTGACCGGGTACATCAGACGTTCCTCGGTCTGGCCGTCGCGCAGGTACGGTTCGGCGACCGACCTCGCGATGCTGTTGCCATGGCGCGCAGAGTGATACGCGATCACGTCCGCGGTGCTGATGAGGCGGGCGGCCTTCACGGTCATCAGTTCGCTGTCGCCCGGGCCCAGGCCGATGCCGTAGAGCGTGCCCTGGCGAGACGCGTTCCCGGCCGTCGAGTTGCCGTCCGGGTTCGTCGAGGAATTGTGAGAATTCATGGGAGCCACCATCATTCCTGCGGGGTCGCGAGCGCGTTGACCGCGGCCGCGGTGATCGCCGAGCCACCGCGCCGGCCCGTGACCGTGATGAATTCGAGGTCGTCGCGCTCGGCGAGTGCAGCGCAGGACTCGACTGCGCCGACGAAACCGACGGGTGCCCCGACGATGGCGGCGGGCCGCGGTGCACCGTCGTCGATCATGTCCAGGAGCGCGAACAGTGCGGTCGGCGCGTTGCCGATCGCGACCACCGCGCCTTCCAGGCGTGGGAGCCAGAACTGCAGTGCGGCAGCGGTTCTCGTGGTTCCCATCTGCTCTGCGAGCGACGGGAGGGTGGGTTCGGACAGGTGGCAGAACACCTCGTTGTCCGCGGGCAGACGCTTGCGCGTGATACCGGAGGCCACCATGTTGGCGTCGCAGAGGATCGGGGCGCCGGCCGCGAGCGCACCGCGCGCAGCGGCCACGACACCGGGCGTCGCGACGACGTCGCGCGTCAGGTCGGTCTGGCCACACGCGTGGATCATGCGGACGACCACGGTCGCCACGTCGGGCGCGAAGGCGGAGAGGTCGGACTCGGCGCGGATCGTGGCGAAGGACTGGCGGTAGATCGCGGCGCCGTCACGCAGGTACTCGGTCATGGTGTTGACGAGCCTAACGGCGCCGCCGTTCGTATCCGCCGTCGGGCGTGGCCTGCACCGAGAGGTGTGATTCGGCCGGCGATCCGCAACCCCGGGCACAACCCACCCAGTGTTCGCGTTCGTCGACGGGGTCGCCGTCTTGCACCCGGGCCATCAGGTCGTCCCGGACCGGGGCGTGCGCGGACGAGCATCCCGGGGCCCCGACGCAGCAGCTGACGGATGCCCAGGGCGAGGCGGCGTCGAAGATCAGGCCCATCGGGGCCAGCACGCGGACGACGGTCTCGGCCACGCCCTCGTCGAGGTCGCACAGCAGGATCTCGCGGTCGGGTGTGAAGACGACCGGCGCCTGGACAGCCGCGATGAACTCGGCCAGCCGGGCCGGCAGCCGTCCCAGTTCGACGACCGCGCCGAGCAGAACCGCCCCGTCGTCCTGGTCGAACCAGCCGACGATCGGTTCTCGGGACACGATCGGCGCGGCGTCGGGGTCGTCGCCGATCACGGGGTCGAGTGACGGCGCGGCGATATCGGCGAGCCGGCGCCGGGAGTCGGCGTCGAGGTCGCGCACCCGCCACGCGCCGGGCGCGACCTCGCCCAGACCGGCGGCCACCGCGATCAGCGCACGCACGATCGACTCCGAACCGGTGGCCGAGCCGACCGGGACCCCGCCGATGACGATGTCGGCCACGAGGGGAGTGTCGGCCACGACAGAGCTGCCGGCCCGGATCACCGCGCAGGCATCCGGCCGCCGGGCGGCGATGTCCCCGCGGCCGTCGTCGATGCCGAACAGGAACCGGCCCGACAGGGACGCCGCGGCCGGATCGGCACGCAAGGCGTCGTCAAGTGCCGCAGCGAGGGGCCGTGCGTCGGCGATCCCGCCGATACGGCCCGTGAGCGGGCTGAGCTCGATGTTGCGCACCTTGTCGTGGGTGCTGCTCGGCGCGAGTCCGGCGGCGACGACCGCCTCCGCGACGGCCTCGACGTCGGTGATCCCGCGCACCTGGAGATTGCCGCGCACCGTCAGCTCGAGGTGTCCGTCGGCATGTTCGGCCGCCGCCCGGGCGAGCAGCTCCAGCTGGTCCGGACGGATTCGACCGCCTGGCAGCCGGACCCGGGCCAGCGCGCCGTCGGCCGCCGGATGCGTGTCGAAGACCCCCGGGCAACGGTCGGCGGCGGGCCGGGCTGGTTGGTTCATCCCACCAGCCTACGACCGGCTCGTGCGGTGGCCGTAGGCTGAACGCACCGCGAGCGGGCTGAAGCCGGTGCGATTCCGGCGCGGTCGCGCCACTGTGATCGGGGGCCGGGATCGACCGGCCATCCGGGAGTCAGACCAGTCCCTCGCACTGCACCCGCCATCTACGGCACCGACACGCACCGGGCGCGACAACCCGGCGAGGAGACACGATGATCCTGCTGCTCTCGACCTCGGACACCGATCTGCTCACGGCCTCCGCCGCCCACGACCCGGAGCCCGGTTCAGCACTTGCCCCTGTCACGTACCGCGGGGCCAACCCGTCGCGCATCCTGGTCGAGGACATCCCGGGACTCGCCGCCGACGCCGACCTCATCGTCGTGCGCATCCTGGGCGGCGTGCGCGCCTGGGAGGACGGGCTCGCCGCGATCGAGGCGACCGGCAAGCCGCTCGTCGTGTGTTCCGGTGAGCAACAGCCCGACCCCGATCTGATGGCGCACTCCACCGTGCCCTCCGGCGTCGCCGCGCAGGCACACGACTACCTCGCCGCGGGTGGCGTCGCCAACATGGTGAATCTGCACCACTTCCTGTCCGACACCGTCCTGCTCACCGGCAACGGCTTCGAACTCCCGCAGCAGACCCCCGCCTGGGGCGTGCTGGAACGGACGCCCTCTCTGCTCCCTGAGGTGCGAGGAGCGCACGCTGAGGCTTCTCCGCTCCCTGAGGTGCGAGGAGCGCACGCTGAGGCTTCTCCGCTCCCTGAGGTGCGAGGAGCGCTAGCGACGAGCCACGAAGGGCCCGCCGATGCCCCCACCATCGCGGTCCTCTACTACCGCGCCCAGCACCTCGCGGGGAACACGCGCTACATCGCCGCCCTGTGTGACGCCATCGAGGCGAAGGGTGCCCGTGCGCTGCCGATCTTCTGCGCGTCGCTGCGGACCGCGCCCGACGACCTCCTCGAGCTGCTCGGCACCGCCGACGCGCTCGTGGTCACCGTGCTGGCCGCCGGTGGCGCCACCCCGGCCACCGCTTCGGCCGGCGGCGACGACGAGGCGTGGAACATCGAACGACTGGCCGCCCTCGACGTCCCCATTCTGCAGGGTCTCTGCCTCACCGGTTCCCGCGCCGACTGGGAGGACAGCGACGACGGCCTGTCGCCACTCGACGTCGCGACCCAGGTGGCGGTGCCCGAGTTCGACGGCCGCATCATCACCGTGCCGTTCTCGTTCAAGGAGTTCGACGACGACGGACTGCCCTGGTACCAGCCGGATCTCGAGCGCTGCGCACGCGTGGCGGGTATCGCCACCGCGCACGCCCGGTTGCGGCGGACGCCGGCCGCGGACAAGCGCATCGCGGTCATGCTGTCGGCCTACCCGACCAAGCATGCCCGGATCGGCAACGCGGTCGGCCTCGACACCCCGCGCAGCCTGCTGCGCCTGCTCGCCGCGATGCGCGAGGCCGGATACGACATCGGGCCCGAGTCCGGACCGGAAGCGATTCCCGGTCTCGCAGAGGATGATTCGGATGCGCTGATCCATCAGATCATCGCCACGGGCGGCCAGGATGCGGACTGGCTCACCGAGGAGACCCTCGCGGCCAACCCGATCCGTCTGTCGGCGCGGGATTATCGGTCGTGGTTCGACACCCTGCCCGAGGGGCTGCGCACGGCGGTCACCGAGCACTGGGGACCCGCACCCGGTGAGCTGTTCGTCGACCGCACCCACAATCCCGACGGCGACATCGTGATCGCGGCACTGACCTTCGGCAACATCGCGATCATGGTGCAGCCGCCGCGCGGATTCGGCGAGAACCCGGTGGCGATCTACCACGACCCCGATCTGCCGCCGTCGCATCACTATCTGGCCTCGTACCGGTGGCTCGCCGCCCACGACACCGGCTTCGGCGCCGATGCGATCGTGCACGTCGGCAAACACGGCAACCTGGAATGGTTGCCCGGCAAGAACCTCGGCATGTCGGCGGACTGCGGCACCGACGCCGCTCTCGGCGACCTCCCGCTCGTCTACCCGTTCCTGGTGAACGACCCGGGGGAGGGGACGCAGGCCAAACGACGTGCACACGCAGTTCTCGTCGACCACCTGATCCCGCCGATGGCGCGCGCCGAGTCCTACGGCGACATCGCCCGCCTGGAACAGCTGCTCGACGAACACGCCAACATCTCCGCGCTCGACCCGGCGAAGCTGCCGGCGATCCGCCAGCAGATCTGGACGCTCCTGACCGCGGCCAAGATGGATTCCGACCTCGGGCTCACCGAACGGCCCGACGAAGAGGTCTTCGACGACATGCTGCTGCACGTCGACGGCTGGCTGTGCGAGATCAAGGACGTGCAGATCCGCGACGGACTGCACGTGCTCGGCGAGCCCCCGCGCGACGACGCCGAGGTCGACCTGGTCCTGGCGATGCTGCGCGCGCGCCAGCTCTGGGGCGGCACGTCGGCCCTGCCCGGCCTGCGCGAGGCCCTCGGCCTCGTCGAGGACGGCTCGGCCGAGCGGAGTTCCGTCGACGCCGTGGAGGCCCAGGCCCGCGAACTCGTCGCCGCGTGCGCCAAGGACGACTGGTCGGCGGCATCCGTCGCCGCGGCCACTGCGGGACTACCCGCGGCGGTCGGGGACGTGCTCACGTTCGCGGCCACCGAGGTCGTGCCGCGCCTGCGTCAGACGACGGGCGAGGTCCCGCGCGTGCTGCACGCCCTGGACGGTGGGTTCATCCCGGCCGGACCGAGCGGCTCCCCGCTGCGCGGCCTGATCAACGTGCTGCCCACCGGACGCAACTTCTACTCCGTGGACCCGAAGGCGGTGCCCTCGCGGCTGGCGTGGGAGACCGGCCGGGCGATGGCCGACTCGCTGCTCGAGCGCTACCTCACCGATCACGGTGAGTACCCCGCATCGGTGGGCCTATCGGTGTGGGGCACCAGCGCGATGCGCACGTCCGGTGACGACGTCGCCGAGGTGCTCGCGCTGCTCGGGGTCATGCCCGTGTGGGACGAGATGTCCCGGCGTGTCTCCTCGCTGGAGCTGATCGGCCTCGAGGAACTGGGCCGCCCCCGCATCGATGTGACAGTCCGCATCTCCGGCTTCTTCCGGGACGCCTTCCCGCACGTCGTCACGATGCTCGACGACGCGGTCGCGCTCGCCGCGGCGGCCGAGGACGAGTCCGACGAGCAGAATTTCGTCGCCGCCCACGTGCGCGCCTCGATGTCCGACCACGGCGACCGGCGACGCGCCGTGACGCGCGTGTTCGGCTCCAAGCCCGGCACCTACGGCGCCGGGATCCTGCAGCTCATCGACTCCCGGGACTGGCGCAGCGACGAGGACCTGGCACGGGTCTACACCGAGTGGGGCGGTTACGCCTACGGACGTGACCTCGACGGTGTGCCCGCGGTCGACGACATGCGCGCCGCCTACAAGCGGATCGCCGTGGCGGCGAAGAACACCGACACCCGCGAGCACGACATCGCCGACTCCGATGACTACTTCCAGTACCACGGCGGCATGGTGGCAACGGTGCGCGCACTCACCGGCAAGTCGCCCGAGGCGTACATCGGAGACAGCACCCGGCCCGACTCCGTCCGCACCCGGACGCTGTCGGAGGAGACCAGTCGTGTGTTCCGCGCCCGCGTCGTCAATCCGCGTTGGATCTCGGCGATGCAGCGGCACGGGTACAAGGGTGCCTTCGAGATGGCGGCGACGGTCGACTACCTCTTCGGTTACGACGCGACCACCGACGTCGTCGCCGACTGGATGTACGAGAAGCTCACCGAGTCCTACGTCCTGGACGAGACCAACCAGCAGTTCATGCAGCAGTCCAACCCCTGGGCGCTGCACGGTATCGCCGAACGGCTGCTCGAGGCCGTCGAGCGCGACATGTGGCGCGAACCCCCGGCCGAGCTGCTCGACGCCCTGCGCAATGTCTACCTGCAGACCGAGGGCGACATCGAGGGCCGCGGGGAGGACGTCTCTGCCGGCTGAGTTCGTTCCCTGTGCCGGCTGAGCCGCCTTCCGCTGGTTGAGCCGCCTTCCGCTGGTTGAGCCGCCTTCCGCTGGTTGAGCTTGTCGAAACCACCCCTCGGGAGAAAAATCGCCTCGTCGTTCGTTACCGGTGCAGACCCTGACGTCAACGGGTGCCGGACGGCACCGAAGGACAGGTGAAGCACCATGGCACTCCGCTGGTTCGCGGCCTACGCCGTATTGGAGATCGCCGCATTCGTCGCGATGGTCATGACCCTCGGATTCGGCTGGGCGGTGCTCATCAGTCTCGCCGCCGTCGTCCTCGGAGTCGTGGTCCTGCGCTGGCAGGGCCGCAAGGTCTTCGGGGAGTTGCGCCGTGCGTCCCGGAACGAGGTGGACGCCCGCGCCCCGCTCGCCGACACCGCGCTCGTCGCCGTGTCGACTCTTCTGCTGGTCATCCCGGGTGTCGTGTCCACCGTGGCCGGGACCCTGCTGCTGTTCCCGCCGATGCGCCGTGTGATGCGACCGGTCGTCGCCGCGGTCGGCGCGCGTCGGGTCGCGACCGCCATGGACCGGGCCGGGGTGTATGCCACCGGTGTCTACGGCCCGGGACGTGGCGCAACCGTCGTCGAGGGTTCCGTCGTGGAATCCGACACCCCCGAGCCGGGGTCCACCTCGACGCCGTTCGGGACCCGAGGCCTGCCGCAGGGTCACTGAACCCGTCCTGATCTGCGCTTCGAACGTGTCGGCACCGCCCGCGGTGCCGACACACGCGCACCCGGACCCCTCGCCACCCTCCACCGACGGCAAGGCAGACTGAACGATCGTGGCAACCCAACTGCTCCTCGGCGGCGCCGTGTACTCACCGACAGCCCCCGACGCGACCGCGATGGCCGTCACCGACGGAATCGTCGTGTGGGTCGGAACCGACGACGTCGGCCGCGCGCTTCATCCCGACGCCGAGGTGATCGATCTCGGCGGACTCTTCGTCAGTCCCGGCTTCGTCGACTCCCACGTGCACCTGACCTCCACCGGACTCGGCCTCGACGGTCTGACCCTGAACGAGGCGTCGAGCCGCACGCATTGTCTGCGGCTGGTGGAGGAGGCCGTGGCCGCCGAGTCCGCCCACGACGCCGGCGACCTCATCTGGGGTCTCGGCTGGGACGACTCGACCTGGGCGGGGGCCCAACCAGACGACGGCCGGTTCCCGACGACCAGCGAGCTCGACGCCGTGGTCGGGACGAGACCGGTCTACCTCGCCCGGATCGACGAGCACTCGGCCGTGGCGTCCACCGCACTGCGACGCCTGGTCCCGGATCTGGCCGACGCCGTCGGGTATCACCCGGAGGAGCCGCTGGTCGCCGAAGCCCACCACCTCGTCCGGGGAGCGGCGCGGCTCCTGGTGACCGCCGCACACCGCGAACGTGCCCAGCGTCGCGCGCTGGACGTGGCCGCCGCTCACGGTGTGGTCGCGGTCCACGAGAACGGCGGACCCGACATCAGCGGTATGGACGATTTCCTGGCCCTCGCCGAGCTCGACCATCCCGTCGAGATCCGGCGCTACTGGGGACAGGCGGTCACCGACGCCGACCACGCCCGCGAACTGATGTCGATCACCCGGGCCGACGCGCTCGGCGGCGACCTGTTCATCGACGGTGCCATCGGCTCCCACACCGCGTGGCTCTCCGAGCCCTACACCGACGACCCGCACACCCGCGGGATCACCTACCTCGCTGCCGAGCAGATCCGCGACCACCTGCGCGCCTGCACGATCGCGGGCATCCAGGCGGGCTTCCACGTCATCGGCGACGCCGCGACCAATGCGGTCGTCGGAGCACTCGCCGAACTCGCCGACGAACTCGGCACTCCCGCGCTCGCGCGTTGCGCCCACCGGCTCGAACACGCCGAGATGGTCACGGCCGCCGACGCCGAGGTCCTCGCTCGCTGCGGCGTCATCGCCAGCATGCAACCGCTGTTCGACGCCGAATGGGGCGGGCCGGGTGATCTGTACGACGCGCGTCTCGGGTCGAGCCGCGCGGCCACGCTCAACGACTTCGCGATGCTGGCCAAAACCGGTGTGGCCCTCTCGTTCTCGTCGGATGCACCGGTCACGGCCATCGACCCGTGGTCGACGATCCGGGCCGCCGTGCACCATCATCAGCCGACCAACGCGATCTCGGCGCGCGGTGCGTTCGCCGCGACGACCCGCGGCGGCTGGCGGGCCGGGGGAGTCAACGACGGCGTCACCGGGACCCTCACGCCCGGCGCTCCGGCGAGCTACGCCGTCTGGGAGGTCGACGAACTCGTCGTCGCCGGATCCCACGAGAAGGTCCAGCGGTGGTCGACCGACCCGCGCTCCCGGGTCCCGGCGCTGCCGGACGTCTCGCCGGGGGCCGTGCTCCCGCGGTGTGTGCGCACCGTGCACCGGGGCCGGACCCTGTACGACCGGGACGCCGGGTGAGCCCGCCGCGGGTCTCGCGGTCCTGGCTCGCACGCACCGCAACCGCCGCGGCCGCGGGCATCGCGATGTGGGCTGCCTTCCCGCCGCGTAACTGGTGGTTCCTCGCGGTCCTGGGACTCGGCCTCCTGTTCGCCGCACTCTTTGTCGGCGCGCCCCGCGCGCGCACGGGCGCCTGGGTCGGTTTCGTCTTCGGCCTGGCGTTCTTCGTGCCGCTGCTCCCGTGGATCGGCGTCTACGTCGGCCCCCTCCCGTGGCTGGCGCTGGCCGCGATACTCGCCGGCTACCTGGCGCTGTTCGGCGCGATCGCCACCGTCACGATGCGGTTGCCCGTGCCGCCGGTGTGGTTCACGGTGTCCTGGGTGCTCGTGGAGGCACTGCGCTCTGCCTTTCCGTTCGGCGGTTTCCCCTGGGGAAGAACAGCTTTCAGTCAGGTCGACGGTCCGCTGCTGCCGCTGGCCTCGGTGCTCGGCGCGCCGGGACTGTCGGCAGGCGTCGCGCTGTTCGGCTCCTCGGTCGCCTGGCTGCTCGTGGTCCTCGTCCGCGCCTACCGGCGCACCAGCACCGGCACGACCTGGACCCCGATCCCGGATTCCGAGGGCCCGGTTCTCCCCGAACGTTCCTCGGGCGTGGTGCGCATCGCCACCACCGCGGTCGCCATCGCGTTGCTCGCCCCGATCGCGGCGATCGCGGCGACCCCCGCCAGCCTCGACCGGAACATCGCCACCACCTCGGCGCGCATCGGCGCCGTCCAGGGGAATGTCCCGCGCCTCGGCCTGGACTTCAACGCCCAGCGCCGCGCTGTCCTCGACAATCACGTACGCACCACGATGGCCTACGGCGGGGCGATCGACTCCGGACAGACCGAGCAACCCGACTTCGTCCTCTGGCCGGAGAACGCCTCGGACATCTCACCTCTGGACAACGCGGACGCCGCGGCCGAGATCACCGCCGCCTCCGAGGCCGTCGACGCACCCATCCTGGTCGGTACCCTCATCCACAACCCCGACGGGCGGCCCACCAACTCGGTGCTCGTCTGGGACGGCGCGCGGGGTCCGGTCGCCCGCTACGACAAGCACATCGTCCAGCCGTTCGGTGAGTACCTCCCGTGGCGGCCGTTCTTCCGTCTGTTCTCGTCCTACGCCGACATGGCCGGAGATTTCCGCCCCGGCACCGGACCCACCGTGGTCGACGTGCCCGGTCGCTCCGGGACGGTGACCGTCGGGGTCGCGACCTGCTGGGAGGTCGCCTTCGACCGGGCCGCGCGACAGTCCGTGCGCGAGGGCGCCCAGATGCTCTTCGTGCCCACCAACAACGCGACCTTCGGCCGGACCGAGATGACCTACCAGCAGTTGGCCATGTCACAGGTCCGCGCCGTCGAACACGGACGTGCCGTCGTCGTCGCGGCCACCAGCGGGGTGAGCGCCGTCATCGAGCCCGACGGATCCATCAGCCGACAGTCCGGCGTGTTCACCTCCGACGTCCTGACCGGACGTCTTCCGCTGCACGACGACATGACCCTCGCGACCCGCCTGGGCCCGTGGCCGGAGGTGCTGGCGATCATCGCGGCGGTGGCCGGACTTTTGTTTGCGCTGCGCTCGCGTACTAGGTTCTCACTCAGGCCACGCAGGGTCGCCGCACGGGCGACCGGTGACACGAAGGAGCTCGATGGCATCGGGGATTGACGCCACGGCAGGGCAGCGGCGGCCCGACGACGCGCCGCAACGCGTGGTCGGCGCCGACGGCACGGGCGCACTGGTCGTCGTGCCGACGTTCAACGAACGCGACAACCTGCCGCTGATCATCGGACGTCTGCAGGACGTACTGCCGGGGGCGCACGTTCTCGTCGTCGACGACTCGAGCCCGGACGGTACGGGCGACGTCGCCGACGAACTCGCCCGCGCCGACGAGACCACGCGCGTGCACGTGATGCACCGCGTCGACAAGGACGGCCTGGGCAAGGCCTATCTCGCCGGCTTCGCGTGGGGACTCGACCGCGACTACGCCGTCATCGTCGAGATGGACGCCGACGGCAGCCACGCACCCGAACAGCTGCATCGACTCTTCGACGCCATCAACGACGGCGCGGATCTCGTGATCGGATCCCGGTACGTCCCCGGCGGCAGACTCGTGAACTGGCCCAAGCGCCGAGAGTTCCTCTCCCGTGGGGCCAACACGTACGCACGACTCGCCCTCGGGGCGGGGGTGCACGACATCACCGCCGGTTTCCGCGCCTACCGCCGCATCGTTCTGGAGAAGATCCAGCTCGACACCGTCGAGTCCGCCGGATACTGCTTCCAGATCGATCTCGCCTGGCGAACCGTGCGTGCCGGATTCGACGTCCGGGAGGTGCCGATCACGTTCACCGAACGCGAGATCGGCGTCTCGAAGATGAGCGGCGGGGTCATGTCCGAGGCGTTCACGATGGTCGCCCGCTGGGGAGTCCAGAGCCGGCTCGAGCGCTGGGGGCTCCTCCGGACGCGCTGACCCTTGTGTGCAGACGAACAGACCCGGCAGGTGATCCTGCCGGGTCTGTTCGTATCGGGGCGTCAGGCGCCCTGTGTATCAGTTGGTGATGCCCTTGCGTCGCTGCTTGAGGAGGTCGAGGCGCTCGTTGAGCAGCACTTCGAGCTCTTCCTCACTGCGACGTTCGAGGAGCATGTCCCAGTGGGTGCGCGGCGGCTTGCCCTTCTTCTCCTCGGGCTCGGCGCCTTCGAGGATGGTGCCTTCCATGCCGTTCTTGCACGGCCACTTCGACGGGACCTCCGCGTCGTCGGCGAACGGCACGTCGAAGATCTCGCCGTTGTCGGTGCGGTACTGGACGATGCGTCGTGGCGCGAGGTCGTGGTCTCGATCGGTCTCGTAGCTCACCGCGCCGAGGCGGCTACCCCGAAGTACTCGATCTGCCATGAAGGGTTCCTCTCAACTTCGTCGGATCTCCCGGTCTGCCGGGAGATCTCTGTTGCATTCCTGGTTCGCGCGCAACGCTGCGCACGACTTTCGGGTCGTCAACAGGAATATTCTACGCGCTTTCCCGCGCAGGTTCGTCACCGGCGACGACCCGTGTTGCCCAGCGCCGTCAGCGGGACCGTAAGCGGTACGGTCTCGGTGTGGAACCAGGCACTTCGCACCGGGTGGAGAACGGCGCATCGCCGGGTGTCGGACCCGGCGTTTCGCGCCGACGTCGGCCGTACGCCTGCGCGTGGTGCGGTCGCGCGATGGTCGACTCCGAGCTGGGGCGCCGTCGGAAATACTGCAAGCGTTCGTGCAGGCAGCGAGCCTACGAGCAGAGAACGCTGCTCGAGGGCACATCCATTCCCGACGACGCGGTCATCCTCTCCGCGGCCGAGGCCGCCGACTTCGGCGACCGGATGTTCGCCCTCCGGTGTGCCGCCGAGGACCTCGGCACGGCCGTGGCCGAACGCGCCGACCACCATGTGCTCGCCGGCCTCACCGACACCTTGCTGGATCTCGCCCGGGAAGCCGAGAAGTTGCGATGATCGCGCGCATCTTCGCACCGTCCCTCGTCGTCACTCTCGTGGCGCTGGTCGTCGCCTACCTCTACCTCGGCTGGACCGGACTCGCGCTCTGCGCCATCCTCGGGGTCCTCGAGGTGTCGCTGTCGTTCGACAACGCGGTCATCAACGCGACCATCCTGGAGCGGATGAGCGCGTTCTGGCAGCGCATGTTCCTCACCGTCGGCGTCCTCATCGCGGTCTTCGGGATGCGCCTGCTGTTCCCGCTCGTGATCGTCTGGATCACCGGGAACCTCAATCCCGTCGAGGCGCTCGAGCTGGCGATGAACCCGCCGCCCGAGGGCCAGACCCACTTCGCCGACGGACAGCCCAGTTACGAGACCATCCTCACCGAGGCGCACCCGCAGATCGCGGCGTTCGGCGGGATGTTCCTCCTTCTGCTGTTCCTCAACTTCGTACTGACCGAGCGGTCGCTGACGTGGCTCACGTGGCTCGAGCGGCCACTGGCCACCCTCGGCAAGCTGGACCAACTCGCCGTCGTGCTCGCCGCACTGGCACTGGTGGTCACCGCCGAGTTCCTGGCGCCCGACGAGAGCCGCGCGACGGTCCTGATCGCCGGCCTCCTCGGCATGGTCACCTACATCACCGTCGACGGATTGAGTTCGCTGTTCATGGAGCCCGATACGGGACGGGACGGTCCGCACCCGGTCACCGTCGCCACCGGCAAGGCCGGGTTCTTCCTCTTCCTCTACCTGGAGCTGCTGGACGCCTCGTTCTCCTTCGACGGGGTGATCGGCGCGTTCGCCATCACCTCGGACCCGATCATCATCGCGCTCGGGCTCGGTTTCATCGGCGCGATGTTCGTCCGGTCCATCACGATCTACCTCGTTCGCAAGGGCACGCTGGGGGAGTACCGCTACCTCGAGCACGGCGCGCACTGGGCGATCGGCGCGCTGGCCGCGATCTTGCTGATCAGCATCGAGGTCGAGATCAACGAGGTGATCACCGGGCTCGTCGGCGTGGCGTTCATCGGCGCCTCCCTCGCGAGCAGCATCCGCGCGAACAGGCGCGAGGCGCGGGCGGCGAGCCCCGATCGTGTCGCCGTCTGAGGTTCGTCTCGGGGTCTTCTCGAACGCGCGATGAACGTTTGAGACACCTTTGGAATCAGCCTGGGCCACCCGCTGTCATCTGTCGGTCGACAGGTGTAGAAATGACGACGTCGGTGACGTGCGTCACGCGGGGGCCGAAGCCGGATGGCTCCGCGGCGAACGTTCAGGTTCTCGGTCGAAAACGCAGATTCGGTGGCTTTCATGGACAGCAAGCAGCAGCATATGATCCAGTTCGAGACGAATTGGTACTCCTTGGGCGGGGGCTCCTCCCGACAGATCGGCGAGGAGTTCGGTCTCACCGATCGGGACTTCTTCTCGGAGGTCGACCGCCTGGTCGACACCGACCCGCCGTCGGCGTTGACGGACTCGGAGCTGCGTCGTATGCGTGAGGTCATCCGCCGGCGGCTGTGGATGGCCCGCTGACCCGAGAGACCGCGCGCGACCCGGGCCGCCCGGCGCGATGGACCCGCGCCACAGGGGGATAATCGACGGGTGCCCTTCTCCGACGACGATCTCGAAGCGTTCTATCGCGAGATCGAGGCACGCACCGCGTTTCGCGATCAACCGCGCCGCCCGCGCCGGTCCGGTGTCGACTACCCCGCGTGCCCGACGCCCGACAAGTTGCCGTTCGCCTCGCCCGCCGACGCGCGTGAGGGCATCGATCGGCTGCGTCGGCACCTGGTCGGTACCGCGTCAGAACTTCGGTACTACGAGTGTTCGTGCGGCGCATGGCATATCACGAGCTCCGCGCAATTGATCCATCGACGGGTACCGCCGCCCGCGGCGCGTCGAAAGGGTAAGAAGAAGCGGTGACGAACCTCCCCGCCGGCCCGCACGCCCTCGTCGACCTCGCGAGCGACGATCTGCCGTCGGCCGCCGAGACCTATGAGCGGCTGCTCGGACGCGAGGTCGGTGCCGGCGCCGACGGCCGTCGAGCCGTGGGCGTCGGCAACGTCGTGCTCTCGCTGCGGCCACGCGCCGGCGGATCCGACACCCACGACGTCTACTTCACCGTCGACGACGTCCCGGCGACCCGGCGGCTGCTCGGCCGACGCGGTCATCCGCTCGCCGATTCGGCCCTCGGCGCACTCGGTGACATCTCCGCGGTCGGGATAGCCGAGCGTCCCGACCTCGGGGCCGACCCCCGCGGCGACCTCACCGGTCTCGACCACCTGGTCTTCACCTGCGACAACCGGGATGTCGCCGTCGCCCTGTTCGCCGGCACCTTCGATCTCGATTTCCGGCTCGACCAGCCGATCGGGCAGGACGCCCGCCAGTTGTTCTTCCGGCGGGGCGACCTGATCGTCGAGGTCGTGGCGGCGCCTCGCCCGGCGGCCGACCCGGTGCCCTCGTCGCCGGTCTCACTCTGGGGCGTCGCATGGCGGTCGGTCGACGTCGACGCCACCCACGCGCGCCTGACGGCGGCCGGCCTCGACCTCAGCGAGATCCGGGTCGGACGTAAGAAGGGCACGCGGATCTTCACGGTCCGCCACCGCGAACTCGCCTCGCGAACCGTGGTCATCGGTCCCGACTCCTGACAGCGGCCTTCGGCGTCGAAGCGCCCGAAATCCGGCAAACGGTGGGTTTTCGAGAACGCCTGCGCTAATCTGACTACGAATGTTGTCGAATTAGCTTTGTTTCCGAGCCGATGTTGGGGGCCACCATGACCGCGGTACACGAAGAACGGACAGTGACCGAACCCGTAACCAGTGACGTCGTGACGGGTGAGCCTCTGCTCAACCATCGCGACGACGAGATCGAGCTGATCCCGCCGGACTCGCTGACCGCCAAGCTCACGGGTATGTACACGTTCCTCCCGATCAACGGGGCGGCGTTCGTGATGCAGGTGATGCACCCGGTCATCGGCGACGTCGTCGACAAGTACTCGGTCTTCCGCACCGACCCCGTCGGCCGTGCGATCCGATCCGCCGATTCGGTGCTGCGCTGGACCTACGGCGGGCAGGAAGCGCTGGAGGAGGGCAAGCGACTCCGGAAGTTGCACCAACCGCTGCAGATGCGCAATTCCGAGGGCAAGCACATCAGTGCGCTCAACCCGGAGGCCTATGCCTGGGTGATCGCCACCGCGCTGCCGACCATCAAGACCGCCGCGCCGCTGGTGCTGGGCCGTCACTTCACCCTCGACGAGCGCAAGGAACTCCTGCGTGACAACCGGCGGATCGCGAAGATCGTCCAGGTGCCGATGAAGGACTACCCCGAGACCTTGGAAGAGTTCGACGAGTACTTCGACGACTTCATCGAGAACAAGCTGGTCCGGCACCCGGTCGCGCTGGAACTGATCGGTCAGATGCGTGCGGCGCCGGTCATCCCGAAGTCGGTGCCCAGGCCGTTGCGTCCCGCTGCCAAGAAGGCGGCCGCCACCGCTTCGGTGCCGTTCCAGAACTTCAACTACCTGACCACCGTCGGTGTCATGGATCCGCGCGTGCGCGAGATCCTCGGGCTCACCTGGACCGACGCCGAGCAGCGACACCTCGAGCGAATCCATCGCAATCTCCGGTTCGCCTACCGCACACTTCCCGAACGCCTGACCTACTTTCCGCTGGCGTACCACGCACGACGCCACCACGACGCGATCCAGGCCATGAAGGTCCGCGAGAAGGCGAGCGCCGCCTACCAGCACCATCCGAAAGAGGCCGGGGCACAGCAGGGCTGAGGTCGGCCGGTCGGTCTGGTCACGTCGTCGGGGGCGTGACCAGACCGACCACGTGGTCGGCGATCGCCAGTGACGACGTGATGCCCGGTGACTCGATACCGAACAGGTTGACCAGCCCGGCGATCCCGTGTGTTTCGGGGCCGTGGATCTCGAAGTCGCCGGGAGCAGTGCCGGGTCCCGCGACCTTCGGCCGGATCCCCGCATAGGCAGGAACCAGTGCGCCCGTGGGTAATCCCGGCCAATAGCTGCGTATGGCGCGTTCGAACGCGTCGGTGCGGGCTTCGTCGACCGCGTAGTCGAGTTCGGCCTCGGCAACCGCCCGTTCGGCGGGCACGGTCAACCATTCGACGTCGGGGCCGAATCGCGTGGCGCCGGCGAGGTCCATCGTGAAGTGCACGCCCAACCCGCCGTCGGCGGGTACCGGATACACGAGGTGCCGGAACGGCGCTCGGACGCCGGACAGTCCGAAGTAGTTGCCCTTGGCGAGAAAGCGCGGCGGGATCGGGCCGTCGAACCCCATCAGGCTCCGAGCCACCTGCCATGCACCGATGCCGGCGCAGTTGACCAGTGTCCGGGCCGCGGCCACCTCGCCGTCGCGCGTCTGCACGGTGACACCGCCCGGATCGACCCGACCGCCGATCACCGTGCTGCGCAACGCGATCGCTCCGCCGAGTGCCTCGAGGTCCTGCCGGAGCGCACGGACCACACCGTCGACGTCGACGATCCCGGTCGACGGAGAGAACAGTGCCGCCGCGCCGTGGACCTCTGGTTCGCGGTCGCGCAGTTCGTCGACGCCGACCTGCCGGAGGTCGGCGACGCCGTTGGCCAGTCCGCGCCGGAGTATCCCGTCCAGTCGATCGCGCTGGGTGTCGTCGGTGGCGACGATGAGCTTGCCCGGCCGCGCCCACGACACGTCGTGCTCATCGCAGAAGCGCGTCAACCGTTCCCGGCCCTCGACGCACAACCTCGCCTTCAGGCTGTCCTCGGGATAGTAGATGCCGGCGTGGATGACCTCCGAACTCCGCGACGTCGTTTGCGCGCAACGGAATCCCCAGCCTCCAAGACGACGACCTCGCGCCCTTGCAGGGCGAACGACCGTGCCACGGCCAGACCGACGATCCCACCGCCGACGACGAGACAGTCGACCTCGACACGCTCCTTCGTCGCGTGCTCGGCCCGGCGAATGCGGGTCACGGCGTACCTCCCTCATCAGACCGGCCCGCGGGCCTCGTGATCGAGCATGCCACCGACAGCTCCACGGGCGCGCTATCCCGGCAAACCCGGCGGCGTGCGGCAGACTGGGGTGATGCGTTATTCGGAGGTTCTCGCGATCGTGCAGGCCGGTGGACGTGGTTCGCGGATGGAGGTGCTGACCGACCGGCGCGCGAAACCCGCGTTGCCGTTCGCGGGCAACTATCAGCTGATCGACTTTCCGCTGTCCAATCTGCATCACAGTCACATCGACGACGTGTGGCTGTGCGTGCAGTACGAGGCCGAGACCATCACGCAGATCGTGGCGGGCGGACGTCCCTGGGACCTGGACCGCACGAGCGGCGGGCTACGCGTCGTGACACCGGAACAGACCGACGCCGCGGAGACCGAAGACGGATTCGCCACCGGTAACGCCGACCTGCTGTATCGCATCCGCGGTCGCATCGCCGCCCACGCTCCGGCCGAGGTCATCGTCATGAGCGCCGACCACGTCTACGACTTCGACTTCCGCGATGCCATCGAGACCCATCGCCGGCACGGGGCCGAGTGCACCGTCGTCACCACCACCTGCCCGCTCGACGAGGCCGCCCAGCACGCCACCGTCAAGACCCGCCGCGACGGGACGGTCCGCGAGTTCCGCTACAAGCCCGAGCGCGCCACCACCCGCACGATCGCGACCGAGATCTTCGTCTACGACCCGGCCGCCCTCATCGAAGGCCTGGAGTATCTCGAGAGGCGGACGACGGAGGGTTCGCCGAAGGACGACACCGGCCTGGGCGACTTCGGCGAGCATCTGTTGCCCTGGTTCGTCGACCGCGGCAAGACGGTCGCCCACGCGATGCCGGGCTACTGGATCGATGCCGGTCGTCCGGAGACCTACCTTCAGGCACATCGCGACCTCATCTCGGGGTCGATCGACGTCTTCCGCAGCGACCGGCCGATCCTCACCAATCAACCCCAACGACCGGCCGCGCGTATCGAGGCCGGGGCGGTCGTCGAGGACAGTCTGGTCAGCGGCGGCGCCCACGTTCTCGGGACCGTCCGGCGCAGCGTCCTCGGACCGGGGGTGGTCGTGGAGAAGGGCGCGGTGGTGGCCGATTCGGTGGTCTTCGCCGACGCCGTCATCGGCGCCGGCGCCTCGGTCGCATGGTCGGTGCTCGACGAACGGGTTCGCGTCGGCCCGAATGCGGTGATCGGCGGGCACCCCCGGACGCGCCCGGTACCCACGGACAAGATCACACTCGTCGGAATGGACACCCAGATCCTGCGTGGCGCCCGCGTCGCGTTGGGCGACCGCGTCGAGCCCGGCCGCCGCATCCGGTGACGACGATCGAGACCGCACGACACTGGCGAGACCACGATCCCGATCCGTCGACCCGAGCCACGCTCACCGAACTGATCGACGCAGCCGAGGCCGGCGACGACGCTGCCGCCGAGGAACTCGCGTCACGCTTCGGCGGGCCGCTGACCTTCGGGACCGCGGGCCTGCGCGGTGAGGTCGGGGCGGGCGAGTCGCGGATGAACGTCGCCGTCGTCACCCGGGCGACTGCCGGGCTCGCCCGGTATCTGCTCGACACGGTCGGTCCCGACGCGCGCGTAGTGGTCGGGTGCGACGCCCGGCACGGATCCGCCGAGTTCTTCGACGCGGCGACCGATGTGCTTGCCGCGCAGGGGCTCACCGTCTTCGCACTGCCGCCCCGACTGCCGACCCCGGTGACCGCCCACGCGACGCGATCGCTGCGCTGCGACGCCGGGGTGATGATCACCGCCTCGCACAACCCGCCGGCCGACAACGGCTACAAGGTCTACCTCGGTGGCCGCGCCACCGACGACGCGGGCCGGGGAGTCCAGATCATCTCGCCCGCCGACGCCGACATCGCGGACCGGATCGCGCAGGCGCCGCCCGCCGACGAGGTGCCGCGTGTCCCCGCAGCGGTGATCCACCTCGACGACGAGGTCGTCCGCACCTACATCGAGCGCACCTCAGGGTTACGGACCGACCCCGGTCCGTCACCGGTCCGCGTCGTCTTGACCCCGCTGCACGGGGTCGGCGGCTCGGTTGCCCGAGATGTGTTGCGGGCCGCGGGAATCGGCGACGTGCATGTCGTGTCGGCGCAGTCCGATCCCGACCCGGACTTCCCGACGGTGCCGTTTCCCAACCCGGAGGAACCCGGCGCACTCGATCTCGCGCTGGCTCTCGCCCGCGACGTCGACGCCGACGTCGTGATCGCCTTGGACCCCGACGCCGACCGATGCTCGGTCGCCACACCCGGTCCCGACGGGCACTGGCGGCAATTGACGGGTGACGAGATCGGCGGGTTGCTGGGGGAGCAGGCGGCGCGTGACTCGACCCGAGTCGGGGACACTCTGGCGAGTTCGATCGTGTCGAGCCGGATGCTGGGCCGTATCGCCGCGGATCACGGACTGCGGTTCACGGCGACGCTCACGGGGTTCAAATGGATCGCCCGCACACCCGGCCTCCGCTTCGGCTACGAGGAGGCGATCGGGTACTGCACCGACCCCGGCACCGTCCGCGACAAGGACGGCATCGGTGCGATGGTCCGGGTGATCTCGCTGGTCGAGGAACTGGCCCGCGATGGCGGTACGCTCTCCGACGAACTCGACCGCCTGGCGCGCCGCCACGGCCTGCACGCCACCGCACCGATGACGATCCGCGTCGAGGACACCGCCCTCATCGGCAAGATGATGGGGCGCCTTCGGTCCACGTCCATCGATCACCTCGCCGGGTCGCCGGTGGTGGAGAAACTGGACCTCGCACACGGATCGGCCGACCTGCCGCCGACGGACGGCATCTTGCTGCGGACCGCAGCCGACGACCGCGTCGTCGTCCGTCCCTCGGGCACCGAACCCAAGCTGAAGTGCTACCTGGAGGTCGTGCTCGACTGCCCGGACGGCGTCGTACCCCGTGCGGAGGCCGCCCATCGTCTCGACGCACTCGGCACCGACATAGCCGCAGTACTCGAGGTCTGAACCGTCTGCGCAGCAGATCGTCAGCGCATTACGATCTACTCGTGCCGCGAACCGATTCCGATCAGCGCCTGCGCGATCTGACCTTGCTGCGTCAGGTCCGCGACCGCATCGATCGCGAGTACGCGCAACCGCTCGACGTCGAGGCGCTCGCGCGCGGGGCGAACATGTCGGCGGGTCACCTGAGTCGGAAGTTCCGTCAGACCTACGGCGAATCGCCGTACTCGTACTTGATGACTCGTCGTATCGAACGCGCCATGACCCTGCTCCGGCGCGGCGACCTGAGCGTCACCGAGGTCTGCTTCGAGGTCGGCTGTTCCTCGCTGGGCACCTTCAGCACCCGGTTCACCGAACTCGTCGGGGTCCCGCCGACGGTGTACCGCGAACAGTCGGCCGACGCGACGGATGGGATACCGGCGTGCCTGGCGAAGAACATCACCAGACCGATCAGGAATCGAGAAGCACAGCGTGGATGAGACTGCCTAGCCTGATCCCATGAACATCACGATCCAATACACCTTCCTCCCACACACCGACGGCGAAGCGGCCCTCGCCTTCTACCGCGACCTCCTCGGCTTCGAACTCCGCAAGGACGTCGGATACGACGGCATGCGGTGGCTGACCGTCGGCCCGCCCGGACAGCCGGGTACGTCGATCGTCCTGCATCCGCCGGCCGCCGACCCCGGCATCACCGACGACGAGCGTCAGACGATCCTCGAACTGATCGCCAAGGGAAGCTACGGTGCCCTGACGCTGGCGACCGACGACCTCGACGGCCTGTTCGAGAAGCTGCAGGGCAGTGGCGTCGACATCGTGCAGGAACCGATGGATCAGCCGTACGGCGTGCGCGACGCCGCCGTCCGTGACCCGGCGGGCAACCTCATCCGTATCGACCAGGCCGGCTGAGAGATGTGCGGACCCGGTCGATTCCCGCCGTCGGACGCACTCGTCGCCGCCGTCGATGGACAACTCTCCGCGGCCGTGCCCTCCACCCTGGTTAGATCGACCGGGAGTCCGCGCACACCCCCCGCGCAGCCGAACCCCCGGAACGACACGAGTGCCCCGAACCATGACGACCGTCGACCGGTGGTCGTTGCCCTGATGGAGAGACGATGAGCCCAGCAACGCGCACCGCCCGGCCTGCCCGATCCGCATCAAGGTCCGCCGAGCAGGACGGCGCCGCACCGAGTGCCGATGTCCACCCCGCCGACACGCACGACCTCATCCGCGTCCACGGGGCACGCGAGAACAACCTCAAGGACGTCAGCGTCGATCTGCCCAAACGGCGGCTGACGGTGTTCACCGGTGTGTCCGGTTCCGGGAAGAGCTCCCTGGTCTTCAGCACGATTGCCGCGGAATCCCAGCGCCTCATCAACGAGACGTACAGCGCGTTCGTCCAGGGTTTCATGCCCTCGATGGCTCGCCCGGACGTCGACATCCTCGAAGGTCTGACGACCGCGATCATCGTCGACCAGGAACGCATGGGTGCCAACGTCCGGTCGACCGTGGGTACGGCCACCGATGCCAACGCGATGCTGCGTATCCTGTTCAGCCGCTTGGGAACTCCGCACATCGGCTCACCGCAGGCGTTCTCGTTCAATGTCGCCTCGATCAGCGGGGCGGGTGCGGTCACGATCGAGAAGGGCGGCCAGCAGGTCAAGGAACGCCGGAGCTTCTCCATCACCGGTGGTATGTGCCCGCGATGCGAGGGTCGCGGAGACGTCTCCGACTTCGACCTCACCGCGCTCTACGACTCGTCGAAATCCCTGAACGAGGGCGCGCTGACCATTCCCGGTTACTCGATGGACGGCTGGTACGGCCGGATCTATCGGGGCTGCGGCTTCTTCGACCCCGACAAGCCGATCGCGAAGTACACCAAGAAGCAACTCAACGACCTGCTGTACAAAGAGCCCACGAAGATCAAGGTCGAAGGCATCAACATCACCTTCGAGGGTCTGATCCCGAAGATCCAGAAGTCGATGCTGAGCAAGGACCGTGAGGCGATGCAGCCGCACATCCGTGCCTTCGTCGACCGCGCGATCACCTTCGCGAAGTGCCCGGACTGTGAGGGCACCCGCCTCACGGCGGAAACGCGGTCGTCGAAGATCAAGGGCATCAGCATCGCCGATGCGTGTGCGATGCAGATCAGCGATCTCGCCCAATGGGTTGCCGACCTCGACGACCCGTCGGTGGCACCCCTGATCGCGGCGGTGCGCGATCATCTCGACGCGTTCGTCGACATCGGTCTCGGCTACCTGTCGCTGGAACGCCCGGCCGGCACCCTGTCCGGTGGGGAGGCCCAGCGCACCAAGCTGATCCGTCACCTGGGTTCGTCGCTGACCGACGTGACCTACGTCTTCGACGAACCGTCGATCGGCCTCCATCCGCACGACATCACCCGGATGAACGACCTGCTGCGGGCCTTGCGCGACAAGGGCAACACGGTCCTCGTGGTCGAGCACAAGCCCGAGGTGATCGCTATCGCCGACCGCGTCGTCGACATCGGTCCGGGCGCCGGCACCGACGGCGGCGAGATCGTCTTCGAGGGCACCGTCGAGGAACTGCGGGCCGCGGACACGCTCACCGGGCGCCACCTGGAGGACCGCGCAGCCGTCAAGGACGAGGTCCGGACGCCGAGTGGACATCTCGAGGTCCGTGGGGCCGACGCGAACAACCTGCGCGATGTCGATGTCGACATCCCTCTCGGCGTGCTCGTCGTGCTCACCGGCGTCGCCGGCTCCGGAAAGAGTTCCCTGATCAACTCGACGGTGGCCAAGGAAGACGGGGTCGTCTCCATCGACCAGAGCGCCATCAAGGGGTCGAGGCGTTCCAATCCGGCGACCTACACCGGTCTGCTCGAACCGATCCGCAAGGCCTTCGCCAAGGCCAACGGCGTGAAGCCGGCACTGTTCAGCGCCAACTCCGAGGGCGCTTGCCCCAACTGCAACGGCGCGGGCGTCGTCTACTCCGACCTCGCGATGATGGCCGGCGTCGCCGCGCCCTGCGAGGTGTGCGAGGGCAAGCGATTCCAGGCCGAGGTGCTCGAGTACACCTTCGGCGGCCGCAACATCAGTGAGGTGCTCGAGATGTCGGTCGCCCAGGCGGAGGCCTTCTTTGCCGACGGGGACGCCAAACTCCCGGCAGCGCACAAGATCCTGCATCGGATGGTCGACGTCGGGCTCGGCTACATCAAGGTCGGCCAGCCGCTGACGACCCTGTCGGGTGGCGAACGTCAGCGACTGAAGCTGGCCAGCCACATGGGGGAGAAGGGTGACGTCTACATCCTCGACGAGCCGACTACCGGCCTCCACCTCGCCGACGTCGAACAGCTCCTCGGACTCCTCGATCGTCTCGTCGACTCCGGGAAGTCGGTGATCGTCATCGAACATCACCAGGCCGTCATGGCACACGCCGACTGGATCATCGACCTCGGCCCCGGCGCCGGTCACGACGGGGGCAGGATCGTCTTCGAGGGCACGCCGGCCGACATCGTCGCCGACCGGTCCACACTCACCGGCGAGCACCTCGCCGACTACGTCGGGGCCTGAGACTGAGGAACGCGCAAGTCCCTGACCTGCAGACGCACAGAAGCGCGCGCCCACGGGTGGAGCCATAGCGGTGCCGTCGCTCCCAGATCCGAAGAACCGCAGAACCCCCACCCCCGCGAGGTGAGGAGTCGACGTGACTTACTCGTTGCGCCGGTGACCAATTCGACCGATGAACCTCATCTCGACTGGTGGACTTCGATCGAGGTCCACCAGTCGAGTTGAGGTCTGTCGGTCACGAGAGTGGTAGGCGCGCGCCAGGCGATCGCGCTGGCTGAGGACGGTGCGCCCCCGCGGGTAGAGTTCCGCGGCTGGCGGTGAGGCGGCCCAACAGGTCGCTACCTACCTGGATCTGCGCCTGATACAACTAGCGCACATTGGGTCGAAGTAGCGCGGACCTGCAGCCCGCAACCTCGGGACAGGTCTCTCCGGGACCACGACGGCCGCCAGTCCGCAGACACTGAGGTGCGACGAGCGATGGCGATGCACCCTGACGTGCGAGGAGCCATGGCGATGCCCTTGCCCCCTGGGGTGCACAGCGTCCGCCCCTCCGCTCCCTTAGGTGCGAGGAGCGCAAGCGACGAGCCACGAAGGTTCCGGCGACCGAGACTGTGAAACTTTCGTAACGCTCGCAAGCTCGCGCTTCAGCGAGCAGGGCGACGCTGGCACGTTCGCACCCAGCGAGCATAGCTTCCAACTCTCGGCGTTTGCTATCCCACTATGGAGTTGTCAAGGGACGGAAGTGGTCCGGCCAGGCCGGGTGCGGAAGGTGCTACGCGAAAGTGTGATCGGCGGGGGTCAGGCGGCGTTGTCGAGT
>NZ_LIYC01000019.1:0-88421 GCF_001418765.1 Gordonia sp. HS-NH1 | reverse complement strand
GGTCTGCTCGCATCGCACCTCTCAGGGGGGCAGGGGAGGTCTGCTCAGGGGCGGGTGAACCGCTCCCGGCGTCCGAGGCCGCGGAGGCGTACCCACTCGGCGAAGCCCTTCGGATCACGTTGCTGCACAAGGAAGAACCAGCCGAACCGGGCGTACTCCTGGGGCAGCAGCCTACGGAGTCCGGGCTGACTCATCAGGTAGCCGCGGTTGCGGTAGGTGAAGAAGCGTTTGGTCGCGTTGTCGGGGTACTGCGTGTGCATGCGCCCGCCCAGGATCGGCCGGAACTCCGCCGATCCGTCCGGGTGGAGGTAGCCGGCGCGCAGGCACGTACCGAACTTGACGCCCGAGCGCACCAGGCGGCGGTGCACCTCGACCTCGTCGCCGCGGAAGAACAGTCGCAGGTCCGGAACCCCCACCTGTTCAAGGCAATGCGCCGAGAACAGCGCACCGTTGAACAGTGAGGCGATACCCGGCAGCAAGTCATCGTCTTGGGTCTCGCCGTCGGTGACATGTGACCCGCTCGCTTCGCTCCCGGCGTCGGAAAACAGCTCCGACCGCTTCCGCCTCCACACGAGTCCACGTCGTAGCGGGAAGGCGAGGGTGTCCGGATCGTCAAGATTGGCGACGACCGGAGACACCTCGTCGAGCTGATGCCGTTCGGCGCAGTCGAGCAGCGTCGAGAGCACCGTCGGACCGTCGGGGCGTCCGTCGTCGTCGGCGCACCAGACCCAGTCGGCACCGAGGGCGAGTGCGTGCAGCATGCCCAGGGCGAAACCGCCGGCGCCGCCGAGGTTGCGCTGTGAGCCGAGGTAGGTCGTCGGAACAGGTTGTGCGGCAACGAGTGCGGCGACCTCGGGTTCGTTCGCGTTGTCGACGACGACCAGGTGATCGACGGGCCGGTCCTGGCCGGCGACGACGGCCAGCGACTCGGCCAGCAGCTCGACGCGACGGTGGGTGACCACCACCGCGATCACCGTGGGAGCACCGATGCCGTCGCTCACTCGGCCGGTCCAGCGGTGTTCGTGTCTCGACGATCGGACTTCTCGAGGTCGGCGATCACCCTGCGGACGTGCGCGGCGGCATCGGGACCCTCGTATGCGCCGACGACCTCTTCGATCCCGCCTTCCATGCGGATCTGGCCGTGGTCGATCCACAGGGCACGGTCGCACAGCTGAGCCAGGAACTCGTTGGAATGGCTGGCGAAGACCAGGATTCCGGACCGTTCGACGAGTGCCTGGAGACGGCCGCGTGCCTTGCGCATGAAGTCGGCGTCGACGGCGCCGATACCCTCGTCGAGGATGAGGATTTCCGGATCGATGGAGGTCACCACACCGAGTGCGATGCGCACGCGCATGCCGGTGGAATAGGTGCGCAACGGCATCTGCAGATAGTCGCCGAGCTCCGTGAACTCCGCGATGTCGTCGATCTTCTTGAGCATCTCCTTGCGGGTCATGCCCAGGAACATGCCGCGGATGATGATGTTCTCGTAGCCGGAGATCTCCGGATCCATGCCGATGCCGAGGTCGAAGACCGGCGCGACGCGGCCGTGCACACGACAGGCGCCGCGGGTGGGCTCGTAGATGCCCGACAGCAGGCGCAGCAGCGTCGACTTGCCGGCGCCATTGTGGCCGACCAGGCCGACACGGTCGCCGTGTTTGAGGTGCAGGTTGATGTCCTTGAGGGCCTCGACGACCACGACGTTCGACTCCGTGGAGCCGATCACGCCGCCCGCCGCGCCGATCACCGACTTCTTGAGCGAACGCGTCTTGGCGTCGAAGATAGGGAAGTCCACGCACGCGTCCCACGTGTCCACACGGACCCGCTCGTCGCCGAGATCGTTGTTTCTGGCCATCGAATCCGTCCCTACACCCAGTAGGCCACGCGGGCCCGGTAGTTGCGCAACACCAGCATGGCCAGCACCCAGCCCACGGCGGTGCAGCCCAAGACGACGGCCCAGTGGTAGAACTCCACCGGCTCGCCCAGCAGCGGCCCGCGCGCGATCTCGAGATAGTGGAACATCGGATTCAGCTCGACGAGCTTCAGCCTCGACGACGCCTCGCCGGTCGCGTTGCCGAGGCTCTGCGTCGTCCAGATGATCGGTGTCATGAAGAACACCAGCTGCACCGCGGTGGTGAGGAGCTGGCCGATGTCGCGGAAACGGGTCGACAGGATCCCGAAGACGATCGTCACCCAGACCGAGTTGAGCACGTACAGCGCGAGGGCCGGGATGATCAGCGACACCGTCCAGTTGAGCGGCGGCGGGAAGATCAGGAACAGGATGACGATGATGACGACGTTGTGCGCGAAGATGATCAGCGCTCGCCACACCACCCGGTAGACGTGCACGCTCACCGGGGCAGGGAGCTGTTTGATCAGGCCCTCGTTCTTCGAGAAGACCTCCGAGCCCTCGAGGATCGAACTCTGGATGAAGTTCCAGAAGATGAAACCGAGTGCCACGTACGGCAGGAACACGGTGATGTCCATGCCGAACAGTTCGCCGTACAGCAGGCCCATCGCGATGGCGGTCACACCGGTCGCGATGACGATCCACAGCGGTCCCAGCACCGAACGGCGGTAACGCTGCTTGATGTCCTGCCAGCCGAGATGGAACCACAGCTCACGGCTTGCGAACCCGTCGCGGAGGTCCTTGACCGCGCGCGCGAAGCTGCGCGAATCGGAACCCTGTGGACGCGCGGGGATCGCGTCGTCGTCTACTACCGCTGACACGAGGAGTCAGCGTACCCGTCCGCACATCCGTTGCTCCCCGCTGGTTGAGCAGGTGCCCCGCTGCTGGCAGGTGACGAGCGAAGCGAGGAGCCGTGTCGAAGCCACCGCCCCCGCCCGCCGATCTCAGAGGTACTGCCCGGGTCCCGGGGAGTGGCCCGGTCCGCCGCCCGCGGCCGGCATCCCGGGCGGGAGCGCACCCTGGCGCATCTGCTCGAGCTGAGCGCGCGCGGCCATCTGCTGGGCGAACAGCGCGGTCTGGATGCCGTGGAACAGGCCCTCCAGCCAGCCGACGAGCTGCGCCTGGGCGATCCTCAGTTCCGCGTCCGACGGGGTCGCGTCGTCGGAGAAGGGCAGTGCCAACCGTTCGAGTTCTTCGCGTAGTTCCGGGGCGAGACCTTCTTCGAGCTCCCGGATCGACGATTCGTGGATCTCCCGGAGCCGGTTGCGTGACGCGTCGTCGAGCGGAGCGGCGCGCACCTCCTCGAGCAGCTGCTTGATCATCGTGCCGATGCGCATGACCTTTGCCGGCTGCTCGACCATGTCGGCGAGGCTGGTCGATTCCGACGCGTCGTCGTCACCGCCCTGCGGGTGGGAGCCGGCCCCGACGACGATCACGTTGTCGGAGTCCCCGGCCGAGCCGAATGGTCCTGAGGTCGGGCCAGGTCCTGGAGTGCCTTCGATAGCCATGCGCTCCATTGTGCCCGGACACCGCAAAACCGCCGATGGCCGACGTCTATCCTCGTGGCCATGCCTTTCGACGTCGCCTATGTGCGTGGATTGATTCCATCGCTCGGCGACGGGTGGATCCACCTCGACCCGCAGGCCGGGATGCAGATTCCCGACTCGGTCGCGACCGCGGTGACCACCAGTTTTCGTTCTCTGTCCGCTGCCCCGGGCGGCGTCTATCCGTCGGCTCGGGCGAGTGCCGAGGTGGTCGACGGTGCACGTCGGGCGATCGCCGACCTCGTCGGCGGTGACGCCGCGGGAGTGGTCCTGGGGCCGTCGCGATACGCGCTGCTGTCCGGCCTCGCGGAGGCGCTGGCGCCGCACGCGTGGTTGCGGGGCGACGTCGTCGTCACACGACAGGACGACGAACCGAACATCGTGCCGTGGCTCCGCGCCGCGGATCGTTATGGCGGCCGCGTCCGCTGGGCCGAGGTCGACGTCGAGACCGGAGGGCTCCCGGCGTGGCAGTTCGGGGATCTCGTCACGCCCGACACCGAGGTCGTCGCGGTGACCCTCGCGTCGTCGACGACGGGCGCGATCACCGACATCAGCGAGATCGCGCCCCTGGTCCGCGAAGCGGGAGCCCTGCTGGTGGTCGACGCCACGAACGCGGCGCCCTATCTCAGCCTGGACATCCACGACCTGGGTGCCGACGTGCTGGTCGTCTCGGCCGAGCGCTGGGGTGGTCCGCGGATGGCGGCCATGGCTTTTCGTGAACCGCACCTGATCGAGCGGTTGAAGCTGATGGCGATGGACCCGGCCGCGCGCGGACCCGCCCGGCTCGAACCCGAACCCCACCAGGGCGCGATGCTCGCGGGGCTCGTCGCATCGGTGGAACATCTCGCCGGGCTGGACGAGGCCGGGATCGGCAAGCGCCGCCGCCGCCTCGTCACGTCGATGGACGGCGTCTACGAATACCTCCAGCGTCTCACCTACTACCTGGTGACGACGCTGTCCCAGCTCAACCATGTGAACCTGGTCGGCAGCGAGGAGAATCGGATTCCGCTGGCGAGCTTCACCGTCGAGTCGGTGGGTGCCGACAAAGTGGTCCGACGCCTGGCCGACAACGGTGTCTGCGCCCTCGCCGACCTCCCCAACCGCGCGCTGGTACGCATGGGCGCACCCGACTTCGGCGGTGCCGTGACAGTGGGGCTCGCCCCGTACTCGACGCCGTATGAGGTGGATCACCTGGTGCGCACGCTGGGATCACTGGCCTGAGAGTTCACCGCCACCGTGGCGATATTCACTATGGTGTTGTTTGAGTTAACGACAATGTATGTTGTCATGCTGTGTCGGCAAAAACGATTGATGGTCCAGAAAAGGGCCCGCCCCGGTCACTCACCACTGCGGAGGCCGAGACCTGGATGAATCTCGTCAACGGCGGTTGGGCCCTATTCGCCCGCGTCAACGACGAGTTCGCGAAACGGGGACTCTCGGTATCCGACCTACGCGTCCTCGAGGCCGTATGGACCAACCGGCAGTTGGGCGTCAGCGAGGTCGCCGACGCCGTGCACATGCGCATCAGCACGGTGTCCCGCATGATCGGCCGCCTCAGCGACGACGGACACATCGACCGTTTCGAGTCGAAGGCCGACGGTCGGCATCGACTGGTACGGCTGACCGATCAGGGCCGGCGCGCACTCGCCGACCACGTGAGCGTCCGCGACCAGGTGATCCGGCGCTTCGTCGTCGACGCGCTGACGCCGGAGGAGTTCACGGCGCTCGGTGTCGCGTTCGGCAAGATCGGGGAGGCCGTCCGCGTCGCGGAACCACCCGCGTCCGACTGAGGCGCACCCGATCAGTCCCCGACGCTGAGCAGAACCTTTCCGATCATGTCACCGCTGTTGAGATGGTCGTGCGCGGCGGCGGCGTCGGCGAGTGGGAACACGCGGTCGACGACGGGGACGACGGTCCCGGCTTCGATCAGCGGCCAGGTCCGGGTCAGCGTCGACGCCACGACCTCGGCCTTGCCGCCGGGGCCGTGCACGGGCCGGGCGCGCAGCGTCGTGCCCATCACGGACAGGCGCTTGGCCAGCAGATGCCCGAGGTTGATCTCGGTCGTCGTGCCGCCCTGCATGCCGATGATCACCAGGCGCCCGTCGGTGCGGAGCGCCTTCAGATTCGACTTCAAGTACTTGGCGCCGATGATGTCGAGGATGACGTCGGCTCCTCCGGCGTCTTTGAGAACCTCGGCGAAGTCCTGGCTCGAGTAATCGATGAGGATGTCGGCGCCGAACTCGCGGCAGCGCTCGAGCTTGTCCTGGGTGCGGGCGGTCACCGCGACCCGTGCGCCCATCGCATGGGCGATCTGGGTGGCGTGGGTGCCGATGCCGCTGGAGCCGCCATGGATGAGCAGGAGTTCGCCGGTGGTCAGGTGGGCGGTGTCGAAGATGTTCGACGACACGGTGCAGGCCACCTCCGGCAGTGCCGCGGCCGACACCAGGTCGACGCCCTTGGGCACCGCCAGCAGCTGCTCGGCCGGAACCGCCACCTTCTCCGCGTAACCGCCGCCCGCGAGCAGCGCGCACACCTCGTCGCCCTCCGACCAGCCGCTCACCCCGTCGCCGAGCGCCGAGATCCGTCCCGAGACCTCCAGGCCGAGGGTGTCCGACGCCCCGGGCGGTGGGGGATAGTTGCCCGCTCGCTGCAGGATGTCGGCGCGGTTCACGCCGGCCGCGACCACATCGATCACGACCTCGCCGCTTGCGGGAGTCGGGTCGGGCACATCGGAGAGGGACAGGTTCTCGGATTCGACGACGATGGCTTTCACCTCTTCGATGGTGTCACAGCGCACGCGAGTGCCAGGTGAGGTCCGGTTCGACGCCCGGTGTGTAACCTTGCTCGTCAGGGAAGCGTGGCAGAGCGGCCGAATGCACTCGCCTTGAAAGCGAGCGTGGGTAAAACCACCGGGGGTTCAAATCCCTCCGCTTCCGCCAGAGACCCCCACCTGTCACGCCGGGTGGGGGCTTTTTCGTGAACCGCCGAGACCACGGAAGGCAGGGGACATGGGCACCGGTGGTTTCACCGTTGCGTCGTTCAACGTCAACGGGATCCGGGCTGCGCGTCGTCGGGGCTTCGACGCCTGGCTTGCCGGACGGCAGCCCGACGTGGTCGGACTGCAGGAACTCCGGTGTGGCATCGACGACGTCGGCGACTTCGACGGTTATCACGCCTCGATCGACGTCGGCACCATCGCGGGACGAAACGGCGTCGCAGTGCTCACCCGACGCGAGCCGGCCGCGGTGCGCACCTGGCCGACCCATCCGCCGAAGGCCCGCGGACTGCCCGCCTTCGCTCACGAAGGCCGCTACATCGAGGTCGACCTGGCCGATCGTCCGCTGACCGTCGCCAACATCTATCTGCCCAAGGGCGGGCTCCCGGCCGAGTTGCAGCGCCCCGGTTCGCTGCGTGAAGCACCCGACGGGGGCGCCAAACACGCACGCAAGCAACGGTTCCTGGCCGGGTCCACCCGTGAGCTGGCGCGCAACCGGCTCGCCGCTCGCCGTGCCGGCCGGGAGTTCCTCCTCCTCGGTGACCTCAATGTTGCGCACCTCGAGCACGACGTCACCAACTGGCGCGCGGCCCGCAAGATGGAGGGCTTCCTGCCCGAGGAACGCGCCTGGTTCGGCGAGATCACCGGTCCACGCCGGCTGGTGGACGTCGTCCGCGCGCTGCACGGCGACCGCCCCGGGCCGCTCACCTGGTGGAGCTGGGCGGGGGAGTCGTTCGTCAAGGACGTCGGGTGGCGCATCGACCACCAACTCGCCACGCCCGCACTTGCCCGGCGGGCGCGGGCGGTGGCCGTCGACAAGGAGGCGTCGCCAAACCTTCGGCTGTCCGATCACGCCCCGCTGGTTGTCGAGTACGCCGAGCTCTGAGTCCGGGCGCTCCCGGCGGATAACACGCCGGGCGGTTGGGGCTAGTGGCTTCGACTCGGCGCCTCGCTAGCGCTCGGTGCCGGCTCAACCAGCAGTGGGTGCGGCGCTGGCTCAACCAGCGGTGGGGTGGCTCGGCGAGTGGCTTCGACTCGGCGCCTCGACCTCGACGCGCTCCTTCGTCGCTTGCTCGGCCCGGCGGCTGCGCTCGGTGCCGGCTCAACCAGCAGTGGGTGCGGCGCTGGCTCAACCAGCGGTGGGGGGGCGCCTTACGTGACCGTCAGCACCGCTCGGAGGTACTCCCACTCCATCCGTCCGTCGGTGAGATAGCGGTCGGCGTGGGTGGCGATCGCGGCGTCGAGTTCGCCGGCGCGCGCGGGATCGTCGCCGATGTTGCGGTACGCCATGATGGTCGGTCCGTAGTGGGCCTTGAAGAACTCGCGGAACGCCGCGCCGTCGTCGAACTCGCTGATCTCGACGGTCTCGGTGACGAACTCGTGTCCGGTGACACCGGAACCGAACAGCGACCGCACGTGGTCGGCGTCGCCCCAGAGCGGGCCCGGCTGCGCACCGGGCGGTGGTGGCGGGGCGTAGGGCTTCATGACCGCGAACAGTTCGCCGATGAATCCCGTTGGCGTCCAGTTGATCAGGCCGATCCGTCCGCCGGGGCGCACGACGCGGACGAGCTCGTCGGCACACCTCTGGTGATTCGGGGCGAACATGACGCCCACACAGGACGTCGCGATGTCGAAGTCGTTGTCGTCGAACGGGAGATCTTCGGCGTCGGCGGTACGCCACGTGATCGGCAGATCGCGGTGTCGGGCTTCGCCCACGGCCAGGAGTTCGGGTGTGAGGTCGCTGGCGACGACGTGCCCGCCGGCTTCGGCCGCGGGTACGGCCACATTCCCCGCGCCGGCGGCGACGTCGAGGACCTTGTCCCCGGCAGTGATGTGCAGAGCGTCGACGAGGCGACGCCCCAGCGGGGCGATCAGGTCGGCGACGGCCGGATAGTCGCCGGAGGCCCACAGTTTGCGGTGGCGGGCCTTGATCTCGGCGTCGAACGGGGCGGGTTGCGTCGTGGTCATGATGAGAATCCCTCGAGTCGTCGGGTGGATGTCCGCGATCGGACACAACGAGCATCCGACGAAGTCCGGTTCGCCCTCCAGACCAAGATCTGTACCGGCGGCAGTTCACTTTCTGTACTGGTCATCGGCCGACGTCGGGTGTGTACTGGATCGAGGAGGTTTCGACACCGCGCCTCGCTTCGCTCGGGGCCGGCTCAACCAGCATTGAGACGGCGCCTCGCTTCGCTCGGGGCCGGCTCGACCAGCAGTGGGGAGGCTGCGATGACATCGTATGGACAGTTCTGCCCGGTGGCCAAGGCGATGGAGTTGCTCGACGAGCGGTGGACGATCCTCATCGTCCGCGAACTCCTCTTGGGCAGTAGACATTTCAACGAGTTGCGGCGCGGTGTGCCGAAGATGTCACCGGCGCTGCTCACCAAGAGGTTGCGCACGCTGGAACGCGCCGGGGTGATCAACCGCAGTGAAGTCGACGGTCGTTCGGTGTACACACTGACGCCGATGGGGGAGGAGCTCACGACCGTCGTGGAGGCGTTGAGCGTGTGGGGTGTCCGCTGGATCGGTGAACTCGGCGATGCCGACCTCGACCCGCATCTACTCATGTGGGACATGCACCGCACCGTCCCGATCGATCGGTGGCCGCGCCGACGCACCATGGTGCAGTTCGTCTTTCGTGATGTCATCGGCAAGGCGGGTACCTGGTGGCTGGTCGTCGCCGGTGGTGAGGCGCAGGTGTGCGACTTCGACCCCGGTTATGAACTCGATGCCACCGTGGCGACCGATCTGCGCACTCTCACCGAGATCTGGCGCGGTGACATCGACTGGCGGCTCGCGCTTGCCGCCGACCGGGTCGAGATCCACGGCCCGGCGGATGTGGCCCGCGACGTGCCGTCGTGGATCGGGCAGAGCATCTCGTCGGCGGTTCCGCGGCCGGCGTGAGAGCGCTGACCCGGCTCAGGCGATGTCCCGGCGGAATGTCGTGTAGCGACCGATCACCGCGAACGCCGCGATGTAGGCGAGCATGACCAGCGCGCCGGCCCATTGCGGGAGCAGGTCGTCGCTGCCGCCGCCCATCGTCGCGAAGAAGCTCGATCCGACGAGGGCGTCGGCCGCGGACCCGGGCAGGAACTTCGACACCGACGAGGTGGCGTCGAACGTCGCCAGGGCGATGCGTGCGATGGGTTCGACGAGTTGGGTGAAAGCCAGCAGGATGACGATGGCGGCGACCTGATTGGACACCACCGCGCCGAACGCCACGCCCATCGCTGTCCACAGCACCATCACCAGCATCGACAGGCCGATCACCTCGAGGGTGGAGCTGTCGTCGAGGAATGCGCCGTCCCCGACCGTCGCGAGGATCGGCGCGGCAGTCGCGACGACCGCCAGCGTGCCGAGGACGCCGTAGAGCAGGCCCATCGGAATTCCGGCGATCAGCTTGGCCACCAACAGGATTCCGCGTCGTGGTTCGACGAGCAGGCTCGCGGTGATGGTCTTGTGCCGGAATTCCCCGGTCACGGCGAGGCTGCCGATCACCAGCGCAAACACGTAGCCGATCGGACTCGTGAGCGCGTAGATCGAGCGTGCCAGGTCGGCGCCGACCAGAGTCGTCGGTTGTTGCACGGCGTTCTCGGTGGTCATCGAGAAGGCCAGTGCCGCACCGATGAAACCCAGGTAGACGACCATGGCGATGAGCAGTACCCACCACATCCTGGTGGAGGTGAACTTGCGGTACTCGGCGATCAGCGCGGCCCTCATCGGATCACCTCCGGCGAAGTCGGGCCGGCGGTCGGGGGACCGGGTGGACCGCTCGGGAAATGACTGGTGGGTGCGTCCGACGACTTCGTGAGGTGCAGGAAGACCGCCTCGAGATCGGCGCCGACATCGGCGAGCTGGTGGAGTTCGATGCCCGCGCCGAAGGCCGCGCTGCCGACCGTGGCAGCGCTCACCCCGGGAATCCGGAAACCATCGTGTGTGTCCTCTAGGTGCCACCCGCGTTCGCCCGCGAGCGCGACGAACGACGCACGTGACGGGGTTCGCACCACGACCGCGTGTTCGGCCAGGGCCTCGAAGTCGGACAGCGTCGACGCCCGAACCAGTTTGCCGTTGCCGATCACCACGACGTCGTCGACGGTGCTCCGCACCTCGGCGAGGACATGGCTGGAGACAAGCACCGTCCGTCCCTCGTGGGCGAGGGAACGGAGCAGGCCGCGTAGCCACACGATGCCCTGCGGGTCGAGGCCATTGGCCGGTTCGTCGAGCAGGATGATCTGCGGGTCGCCGAGCAGTGCGGTGGCCAGACCGAGCCGCTGTCGCATACCCATCGAGTAGCCGCCCACCCGGCGGTCCGCGGCCTGGGACAGTCCGACGAAGTCGAGCACCTCCCGGCACCGCGACGTCGGGACCCCGACCTGCGGGGCGAGTGCCTTCAGATGCCCGAGGCCGGTGCGTCCGGGATGGAAGCTCGACGCCTCCAGGGCGGCGCCGACGTGCTGGGCCGGCTGGGGGATCTGCCGGAACGGGCGGTCGCCGATGAGTGCGCGGCCTGCCGTCGGCTCGACCAGTCCCAGGAGCATGCGCAGCGTGGTGGTCTTGCCCGAGCCGTTCGGTCCGAGGAATCCGGTGACACGGCCGGGGGCGACGGTGAACGACAGATCGTCGACCGCGGTCAGGCTGCCGAACCGCTTGGTGAGACCGTCGATCGTGATCGCGGGTGACTCCATCGGTACCTTCCGTAGGTGATGTGCGCACTCACGCTATCAATGTCGGCAGGTGCCTTCCTGGGATCGCCGCTGTAGCCTCGAACACGTTGCGGCGCACTGTATTCCGGATGACCCGCGTGTCGTCAGAGCCAATCGCGCCGGCGGAACGAAACGTACAGTCCCACAACCAGGATGAGGATCAGGGTGACGCTGGTGATGAAGCCGGCCGCCTTCTCGAAACCGGGGAACGGCACGTTCTGTCCGTAGAAGCCGGTGATGGCGGTCGGCACGGCGATGATCGCCGCCCACGCGGTCAGCTTCTTCATGACCGTGTTCAACCGGGCGTCGGCGAGGGTCAGGTTGGTCTCGAAGACGGTGGTGATCATGTCCCGCAACGACTCCGTCCACTCCGACGCTCGCAGTGCGTGGTCGTAGAGATCGGAGAAATGCGGGTCGAGCTCGGGTGGCGCCTGGTTGCCGAACCGCCGTCGCTGGATACCGGCGATCACCTCACGCATCGGCAGGACGACCCGTCGTAGGACGACGAGGTCCTTGCGCAGGTCGTAGGTTCGGCGCTGCAATTCGCGACCGGGGATCCGCTCGTCGAAGAGCAGAGCCTCGAGATCCTCGATCTCGTCGTCCAGGCGCTGCACGGCGTCGAAATGCCCGTCGACGACGACGTCGAGCAAGCCGTGCACGAGCGCGCCGATCCCGTACTGCATGGCCCCGCTGTCCGACCATCTGCGAACGACCTCGTCGATGTCGAGTGCCGGGGTCGGTCGCACGGTGATGAGCGCGTTGTGTTTCACGAAGACCGAGATGCGGTGCAGGTCGAACATCCGCGCCCGACCGTTCGCGGAGGAGCGGAATTCGGTCGCCGTGGAACCGCGGTCCTCGTCGTCCTGGTCGTCCTGGCCGTCGGACGGTGTGTCGCCGTCGTGTAGTGAGACCGCGTAGACCATCACGAAGGTGTGCCCGGTGTACGTGACCGTCTTGACGCGTTCGGCCGCCGCGACGGTGTCCTCGATCGCGAACGGATCGAGATCGAGTTCGGCGGCGAGCCGGGACAGCGTCTCGTGCGTCGGACATTCGATATCCGCCCAGATCAGCTTGTCCGAATCCTCGAGACAGGTGGATATCTCCCCGAGGTCGAAGCCGTCCACCGGCTCCCCGTTCCGCCAGATCTGACCGCGGATGCGTTCGACGCCGTGAGGTTCCGACGCGTCAGAGGGCACAGTCATGTGGCCATCGTGACACCGCCGGACGTGTTCCGGCGGTGCGACAGGCAGCCGCGATGTCGGCCACACCGGATGGTCGTCGTCCGCGGGTAGCATCGAAATCGGTGTCTGTGGACGGGCGCGGGCACCGATTCTCCAGGTAAGGCGGCGACGACATGGTCGACAGCAATCCCCGCGGACATCGGTTGATGCCCGCGCGCACGAGCGAACAGATCCGCGAGTGGTGCGATCGTTCGGCGGTGCCGGGTGAACGTCGTGAGCTGTCGGACACCGCGGCGCTGCTCATCGCGTCCGGATATCTCACCCCGGGTGGTCGTGCGATCGTGGTGCGCCGGATCTCCACCGGCCGGCCGATGCCGTCGATGTCCGCGGGTTTCGGCGACCTCCGCCGCCTGCAGCGCGCGATCGTCCAGATCGAGCACCAGCTGTCGAGTCCGGTCGTGCCCGGCGTGGTCGGCGCCGTGATGCGCAACCGGCTCAACGGCCTGCAGCGGCGCCGCGAGGACGCCCGGAAACAGATCGTCGCCGCCAAGGGCGTGTTCGCCTCCGGAACCAGGGCGATCCGGCGCGAGCGTCGGGAGAACGTCTATCTCGAGATCGAGGAACGAGACCGCCTGTTCGCCGGTCTGCTCTGCACCCCGACCCCCAACGTCAACACGTCGAGCTACGTCCGACGCGCCGGAACCGCCGCCTTCGACCGGATCGCGGGCGTGGTCGGCCAGGTGGCCGCGAAGTCGGGCAACTCGCAGGCGGGGCAGTGGGCTGACCAATTCCTGTCCGGCGTGCGCGAGGTGCCGGGCGGTCCATCCCCGGCCGGCGCGCCGCGCGCCGCGGCCTTCGTCGACGGCTACGAGACGCTGTTGTTCATCACCGGTCATTACTACGACCGCATCCTCGGCAACCCCGCGTGGCGCTCCGACCACTTCGAGGTCCAGCGCACCCAGGTGAACCTGCATGCCGAGGTCGCCGAGATCGCCGCCGACGTCATCGCGCTGCGAGCCGTGCGCATCGATCTCGACCGGGCCAAGCGAAACGGCGGCTTCGACCGCACCTTCGCCGCGCAGATCGACCAGCGGGAGACGACGCTGCGACCGGTGTGGACCGAGCTCATCGACCGCGTCCAGGCGCTCGGCGAGGTGGCGCACGTCGTCGAGTCCGCGGCCGTCGAACTCCAGGTTCTCGCCGAGTACAACAAGGCGGCCACCCTGGACGATCGCATCGACGCGCTGATCGCGAGGTCGGGAGACCGGGAGATCTCCGTCGACAACGCCAAACGTCTCACCGAGCAGGTCCGCAGCGGCGAGGAGCAGTTGCGGATCTATCGAGATGTGTTGCAGGGCAACATCGCCCGAATCTCGCCGGCGGTGCCGCGGGAGCTACCCGCCCGCTACGAGCCGTCGTGAGGCGGCGCTGAGGTAACTCTTCTCGGAGGGCGTCAGCCGCCGCAGGGTGTGCTTCTCGATGTCGACGACGGCCATCTGGGTGCTCGCCACGCACGCCGGCCGGCCGGCGGGTTCGGCTCCGGCGCCGCGGATCTCGTATCCGATGGTGAAGTCCACCGAGCGAAAACCTTTGATCCACATCCCGATTCGCAACGGCGAATCGTCGTGGCGCAGCTGGGCCTGATACCGGATGTCGACGTGCACGATCATCGCGCTCGTGATCAGGGGGGCGTAGTCCTCGCCGGCGCTCAACAGCCACGCGATGCGCGCCTCTTCCATCAGCGTGACCATCCGTGCGTGGTTGATGTGGCCGAAGGCGTCCATGTCCGACCACCGCACCCCGACTTCGGCGACGAAGGCGAAGTCCTTCGGGCCGAGTCCCTCGGCCGGCGATGTCTCGTCCGGTCCGGGGCGCTGATGGTGAACAGAACGTGAACTGGGCATCGTCGACTTTCCTCGGCGGTCCCGGTGTCCGTGAGATGCCGTGGTCACGACCTTCCACTCCGCTGTACGCCGGGTAGTCTGTGAGTCTAGATGTCCGCGCCGCTCGGATTCCGACCGGCGCGGACGCGCACGTGGTGACACGACGGGTCCGGGTGCGCTCGGGGGGACTGTCGGCGAGGGAGTTGGCGAGATGTCGAGGCGGTTGATCGCGGGCCTGGTGTGCCTGATGGTGGGGATTCTGTCGACCCCGGCCATCGCCGACGCTGCTCCCAGACAGGTGGCGCGGATCGCCAAGTCCGAGAAGCTGAGTGCACTGCGTACCGACATCTGGGTGTTCTCGCCGGCGATGAACGAGCGGATCAAGCTGTCGGTGCTCACCCCGGTCGGCGGCTCGACGCCGCGCTCGACGGTCTACATGCTCGACGGCGCGGGTGCCGAGGGCGAGGTCAGCGACTGGATCACCAAGGGCCGGGCCGGTCGCTTCTTCGCCGACAAGAACGTCAACGTCGTGCTCCCCACCGGCGGCAAGGGAACGTTCTACACCGACTGGCAGAAGAAAGACGCGGCGCTCGGCAAGCCGATGTGGGAGACCTTCCTCACCAAAGAGCTGCCCCCGCTGATCGACGACAGATTCGACGGCAACGGACGCAATGCGGTCATCGGCTTGTCGATGGGCGGGCAGGCCGCCTTCTCACTGGCCATCCGCCATCCCGAGATGTACACCGGGGTCGCCTCGCTCAGCGGCTGCCCGCCGGTGTCCGGACCGCTCAACGAGGCGTATGTCCGGACCACCGTCGGCCGCGACGGCGGTGACGCCACCAACATGTGGGGCCCGTTCGGGTCGGCGGGCTGGCGCGCGCACGATCCGAGCCTCCATCTGGACCGGCTGCGGGGCAAGAACATCTTCATCTCGGCCGGGTCGGGTGCCATCGGACCTCTCGACCTGCAGCGGCAGATCGAGCCGGACGAAGGTCCGCGCGAGGTCGTGACCGCGTCGTCGTCGGCGCTCGAACTGGGCGCCTACCGGTGCTCGCTCGAGTTCGCCATCACGCTGCGCGCCGCGGGGGTGCCCTACACCGACGGGTTCCGCCTCATCGGAACCCACACCTGGGCGTACTGGGAGCGCGACCTCGCGGTCCTCTGGCCGACCATCGGTCGCGGGCTCTAGTCCGGCCGCGCCCGCGGGCCGACCCTAAGGGTCAGCTCCGGGGCCCGTCCCAGCTCTCGGCGAACCGCAGGAACACATCGACCTCGTCGGTGTTGGTGACGGTCACCCGCACGCCGTCACCGGCGAAGGGGCGGACCACCACCCCGGCGTCGACGCAGGCGCGTGCGAACTCCGACGACGCCGCGCCCAGGTCGAGCCACACGAAGTTGGCCTGCGAGTCGGGCACCCGGTATCCGGCCTCGCACAGTCGGGTGGTGACGCGGGCGCGTTCGGCGACGACCGCGTCCGTGCGGACAAGTAGCTGGTCGCCGGCATCGAGGCTGGCCAGCGCCGCGGCCTGCGCGACGCTGCTGACCGAGAACGGGACGTGGACCTTTCCCAGAGCCGTGATGACCTCCGGGTCGGCGATCGCATAGCCCACGCGCAGGCCGGCAAGTCCGTACGCCTTGGAGAAGGTGCGCAGCACCACCAGGTTGGGGAACTCGCGCCGGAGTTCGAGCGCGTCGTACGCCTGGTTCGACGGCAGGCGCAGGTACTCGAAGTACGCCTCGTCGAGTGCGACGACGACATCCGACGGCACGCGCTGCAGGAAGTCACGGAGGTCGGCCGCCTCGACCACGGTCCCGGTCGGGTTGTTCGGGTTGCACACGAAGATCAGCCGCGTGCGGTCGGTGACCGCGTCGGCCATCGCGCGCAGATCGTAGGTCAGGTCGCCGGTGAGCGGGACCTGCACCGGTGTCGCGCCCGCGACGCGGGTCGCGAGGGGGTAGGTCTCGAAGGACCGCCACCCGAAGACCACCTCGTCGCCCGGTCCGCTGGTGACGAGGATGAGGTTCTGGCAGAGGATGACCGACCCGCACCCGACCTGGATCTCGTCTTCGGTGACGCCGAGGCTCTTGGCCAGCGCCGCGGTCAGCTCGACCATCCCGTTGTCGGGGTAGCGGTTCACGGCTGCAGCGGCGGCGGCGATGGCGTCGATGACGCTCGGCAGCGGACCCTCGGTGACCTCGTTGCTCGCGAGCTTCACCGCTCCGGGAAACGTCTTGCCCGGCACGTACACGGGAAGGTCGTCCAGATCGGGGCGGATTCGCAGGCTCACCCGACCAATGTAGGCCGCGGTCGCGTATGGGCGGAAACCGGCTCTGACCAACCGGTTTGCTTGTGGCCGCGAAGGGTGTGTAACCTTTCGACTCGGCAGTTCGAAAGGACTCCGCCGAGGAGGCGTGCCAGAGCGGCCGAATGGGACTCACTGCTAATGAGTTGTCTCGCTAAAACGGGACCGGAGGTTCAAATCCTCTCGCCTCCGCCAACCGCAGTCGGCCGACCGCGGTACAACTGAAGAGCACGACAACTGAATATCACGCGCCCGTAGCTCAACGGATAGAGCATCTGACTACGGATCAGAAGGTTTGGGGTTCGAATCCCTACGGGCGCACCACAGAGGCCCGTCACCGATCCCGGTGGCGGGCCTCTTCTGTGCACGCCGGAACCCTGGGTGGGTGGACGAGGTGCCGGTGCACACGTTCTGGGTCACGGCGAACATCGGGCGGCGATCGGAGTGGCCCCGTCGGTTCCGATGATCTGCCGTGATGCCATCCATCCTCGCCGGTGTCCGTGGCGTCGACACGAGTACGGCACTACCCCAATCGGTGCGGGGGCGACTACGCGCGGAGGATGACCAGCTGCTGTGTCGCCCGTGTCATCGACACGTAGCGGTCGACGGCACCCTCGGTCCCGGGGCCGAACGAGTCCGGATCGACGAGCACCACGAGATCGAATTCGAGTCCCTTGGCGAGCGTGGGGGTCAGCGACCGCACGCGCTCGGTCCCCGCGAAGTCCGGTTCGCCGATCACGCATGCGATCCCGTCTCGATGTGCCGACGTCCAGTCGGCGATCACCGTGTCGAGGTCGGCGCGAACGCCGAAGGTCACCGGAATGCCCGACCGCCGAACCGAAGTCGGGACGTTCGCATCGGGAAGCGCCGCGCGGATGACGGGTGCGGCCGCATCCATGATCTCCTCCGGGGTCCGGTAGTTGATCGTGAGTCCCGCCTCGGTGACGTCGCCCAACCCGACGCGACGAAGTCGCTCTTCCCACGATTCGGTGAACCCGCGCCGGGCCTGCGCGCGGTCTCCGACGACGGTGAAACTCTTCGACGGACAGCGATCGATCAGCATCTGCCACTGGGCGTCGGTCAGTTCCTGGGCCTCGTCGACGACGATGTGCGCGAACGGCCCGGCCAGCGGCCCGGCGGTCTCACCGACGATCTCGTCCCCGAGGTTGTCGCGCAGGTTCTCGTGCCGCAGCATCGCCATCAGTCCCTCGCCGTCGTCGTGGACCTCCGCGGCGATCAGGTCGTCGACCACCTGGTCGATCTTCTCGCGCTCGGCCGTCATGGCCGTGCGCTGCCTGCGACGTCGGGCCGCCGCCGCCGGATCCCCGATTCGCCGATGTGCGCGGTCGAGGACCGGCAGGTCTGCATCGGTCCAGGCGTGCGGGGTGGCGCGCTGGAGCACGCGTACCTCGGCGGGGGACAGCCACGGCGCGCACATGCGGAGGAATGCCGGCACCGACCACAGGTCACCGACGATCTCGGCGGCGTCGAGCACCGGCCACGCGCGCGAGAATGCCGTCACGAGTTCAGCGTTCGCCGCCAACGCACGACGCAGCGCGTGGTGGGGCACGTCGTCGTCGTGTCGCGAGGCGATGATGGACACCAGTTCCTCCCACACCTCGTCGCGGGCATCGTTGTGCGCTGTACCGTGTTCCGGCACGTCGAAGGCGTCCGCCCAATCGGTCGGTGTCAGAGTCGTCTCCGCCCACGGAGTCTCGACCACCAAGGGGGTCGTGGGCGGTTGCTCGTAGAATCTCACCGCCGGTTCGACCGCCTCGACCATCCGAACCGATGACTTCAATCGCGCCACGTCGACGTCGGTTTCGGTTGTCGCCGAACCACCTTCGACGACGAAATCGGTGAGAGTGCATGTCTGGACGCTCTCCTCGCCGAGACTCGGCAGCACATCGGCGACATAGGAGAGGTAGGGCCGGTGGGGTCCGACGACGAGCAGCCCGCCGCGATTGCCCGCAAGGCGCGGATCGGCGTAGACGAGGTAGGCGGCACGATGCAGCGCGACGACGGTCTTGCCGGTCCCGGGACCACCGTCGACGACGAGGGCGCCGTGCGAGCCGGCTCGGATGATCGCGTCCTGATCGGTGGCGATGGTGCCGAGGGCATCTCGCATCCGCGGGGAACGACTGGCGCCGAGGTCGGCGAGGAAGGCCGACTGCTCGTCGAGCGCGGCGTGCGAGGCGAGCACCGCGGGGTCGTCGACGAAGACCTCGTCCCAGTAGTCGGTGATCCGGCCGTGCGTCCAGCGGTAGCGGCGTCGGCTCACCAGTCCCATCGGGTCTCGACGGGTGGCGGCGAAGAACGGCGCGGCCAGCGGGGTGCGCCAGTCGACGAGCAGGGTCTCGCCGGCGGAATCCGTCAGTCCGAGCCGCCCGACGTACAGGATGTCCCCGTCGTCGCGGACCAGCCGGCCCAGGCACAGGTCGAGGCCGAAGCGCCGTAGGGATCGTATGCGAGAGCCGAGCTGATGGATCTCCATGTCGCGGTCGACGGCCCGCCGCCCCTTGCCGCCGGCTTCGCGCAGCAGTCCCTGCAGGCGTTCCTCGGCGTCCGTCAGAGTGCGCCGCAGACTCGTGGTGATCGAGGTGAAATGTCGGGTGTCGTCGGCGATGAGGACGGGATCGTTCTTCGGGGACAGTTGGTCGGGGAGGGCGAACACAACGGTGGTCGTCGAACTCACGTCGGCAGGGGCTTCGGGTACTGAGGGCACAGATAGGACTCCGAATCGGCAGGCGGCGGGGTTGTCTCGGCAGGTGAGAGAGCGATTCTGCACCGCGAGGGGGGCCTTGCGGCAAGCCCCTGTCCAGGGCTTATGGTGAAAGGGGAAAAGAGATCGCCGCCCGCGCGGGTGAAACGGACTTTAGTCCCACTTGACCCGATCAGCCCATCACCTGTTGCAGCCTGGTGTGCTGTATGTGAAAGTACTGTCAGTTCACTACGGTGAACTCCTATCGGTGGGGCCTGTCAGGGGGCTGCCGCCCCCGAAGACCTGGGGGTGGGGCGGCAGCGCGGCCACGGTTCTCCATTCCCGGTCATCTCTCCCGTTCCGGGACTCATTCGACCAACTGGTCCTTTGTCACCGTGACGTCGCCGTGGCCTGCGGCTTTCCGATCGCCGAGATGAGCATCCGAACCCGCGTCGTAAGGTCGGAGATGGAATGACACGCGGCGTCGCGCCGGTCCGCCCGGTTGCAGCCGGTGCCTCGACGCGTCGTCGACGACGACGCTCACGATCTCGACCGGAGGCCGACGATGGGACAGCCGTACGGGGGCCGTGACCCCGGCGCCCGCGATCCGCGGCACCGCGACGATGCCGGCGGTCAGACCGGCGGGTCCGCACGTGATCTGTACGGACAGCCCGTCGCACCGCAGCTCTATCCGCCGCTCGGGTACGCCTCCGACGGCACCCCGCTGTTCCGTCCCGGCCAGCCGACGAACACCGAGCTGACCATGGTCGAGCGCGCCGAGCGTGCCGAGGGCGAGCGGATTGCGACCGCCGAGCGGGAGGCCGACGACGCGGACGGCCGGGCGGGTTCCCGCGTTCTCGGAGTACCCACCGCGACCCTGGTCCTGACCTCGGGAATGGTGGTGCTGCTCGTGGTGGCCTTCGTCGGATTCCTCGGACTCCGTCAGGGGGCCGAAGAACCCCTCGCGGATTCGCCGCTCACCACCGACACGATGCCGATCCCTCGTACCTTCGAACCGCCCAGCCTCACCCCGCCCGAGCCGGGACAACAGCTTCCGGGGCAACCCGGTGAGCGGATCGACCCGCAGAACAAACCGGTGACCTACGAGGCGACCATCGACGGGCAGGCCACCATCCTGTACGTCGATGATGCCGGGTTGCGCTCCGAGTTCGCCCCGACGAATCCGTGGACCGTCCAGTTCACCGGCGGGATCAATCCGCTGCGTCTGCTGGTGATCGCGGGGACGGGGAGTGCGGTGACCTGCTCGATCACCGTCGACGGCGAGGTGGTGGTGGAGGACACGGTGACGCCGTCGTCCACGCGTCGCACCGCGTCCTGCATCGCCTGAGCCGTCACGTTCCCGTCATCGCGAATCCCGCGTGTCGGTGGGGTGACCTGCTCGTCCGATGTGTGATCGGGGCCGTGGCTCGCTACCTTGGTCACGTGAGTTCCCCGCAGACAGCCCCAGACAGTGGTCAGTCTTCCGCCCCCAACGACGAGTTCAAGACGATGCTCACGTGGCGAGGCGAAGACACCGATCGACTCGAACAGGTCCGCCTGGTCGTGTCCGGCGCGCGCCTCAAGGCATACGGACGGATCATCGCCGCGGCGACCGCCGACCACGAGGCGTTCTCCGCGTCCTATGAGCTGCAGACCACCGACGCCGGTGTGGTCAAGCGGCTGACCGTGCACCTGGTGCGCGCCGACGGGGAGACGCAGTTCGGCATCACCCGCGACGACGAGGGCACGTGGCTGATCCGACGCCCCGACGGCGAGACCACCCGCTCGGATTTCGACGGCGCCGAAGACGTGGACCTCGCGCTGTCGCCCATGTTCAACTCTCTGCCGATCCGACGCCGCGGCCTGTCGGCGTCGACGCCCACAACGGTCGAGGTCCCGGTCGCCTACATGTATCTGCCCAGCGGCGACGTGAAGCCGGCGACGATGTCGTACACCCCGGGCAAAGACGGGTTCCGCGTGGTGTCGCCGCTCGCGACGACGACGATCACGGTCGACGAGAACAACTTCGTCGTCGACTATCCGGGTCTCGCGCGGCGCGTCTGAGCCCTGCCCGGGTTCAGCCCACCCACACCCGGCCCTGGTGGGCCTGACGGCGGAGTTCCTGCTGCCAGCCGTCGTCGCCGACGGTCACCCCGGAGATGACCTCCGCGGTCCCGGAGTGCAGCTGCTCGTACGCAGCCCGGGCGCGGTGTCCGTCGTCGACGAGCACTTCGACGGTCCCGTGGTCGCGCAGTTCGTCGCGCACGGCGATGAGGCGGTCGATGGTCTCGCTGAGGACGTTGAGCACGGCGATGCCGTTGGCCTCGATCATCGCCCGCTGCAGGGCGGGTGCCGTGCCGGCGACCCGGGTGCCGTCGCGGAAGCTGCCGGCCGCCAGGCGCAGCGCGAGGTCGCTCTCACCGGCCCCGACGGCGGCCGTTGCCGCGGCGGTCAGGTGCGGTAGATGGGAGATCGCGGCGACCGCCCGATCATGCGCATCGGGGGCGACCGGCACCACCCGTGAGCCGACGGCCACGGCGAGCCCGGCCACCGTGAGCCAGTCGTCGGACGGGGTGTCGTCTGTTGTGGTGACGGCCCACATGGCTCCGTCGAAGAGCGCCGCGTCGGTTGCTGCCCAGCCCGACGAGCTGGTCCCCGCCATCGGATGACCGCCCACATACCGGCCACCGGGATGCAGGTGGGCGAGGACGCGCGCGACTTCCTGCTTGACGCTGATGACGTCGGTGACAAGGACGTCGGGGGCGTGCTCGGCGATGGCGCTCACCAGCGGCTCGATCGTCGTCACGGGTGTCGCCAGCACGACCAGTGCGTCCGACGACGCCGCGCGGCCAAGTGTCGCAACGAGATCCGAAGACGCGTCGTATCCGTCGCGCGTGGCGGCATCGACGGTCGCCGTCGACCGGTTGTAGCCGAACGCCTCGTGTCCGGCGTCGTGCAGGGCCCGCACGAGCGAGCCGCCGATGAGGCCCAGGCCCAGCACGCATACCGGTCGGGGGAGGGTGAGAGCGGGGGACGACGGCGCGGCAGTCACCCTGACACGTTCCCATACCGGTCACGCACGGTGAACCGGGACTTGGGAGTACCGGTGATAGGGGCTACGGTTTCCTGCATGGCCGGTGCCGGATTTGGGAAGTCGGGGTCGAACGCGCAGGACGTGGACGACGACATCGACGGTTTTGCCGTGGCGGTCGTACGCGACGAGAGTGGCTGGAAGGTCACCGCGATGAAGCCGTCTGCGCTCTCCGACCTCGAGGACGCCGAAACCCAATTGCGTGAGCTGCGTTCCGCGGGCGCGGTGTTCGGGCTCCTCGATGTCGACGACGAGTTCTTCATCATCGTGCGGCCGTCCCCGACGGGAGCGCGTCTCCTGATCTCCGACGCGACCGCCTCCGTCGACTACGACATCGCGGTCGACGCGCTGGACGCCCTGAACGTCGAGGTGCCCGACATCGATCCGGACGAACTCGACCAGATCGATCCGTGGGAAGAAGGGGACCTCGGGTTGCTCGCCGACCTGGGACTGCCCGACGCGGTCATGAGCGTCATCGTCGGCGACACCGATCTCTACGCCGACGAGCAACTCGGCATGATCGCCGCACGGCTCGGCTTCGCCGACGAGCTGGGCAAGGTCCTCGATTCGCTCGGCCACTGAGCCTGTAGGCATCCGCGCGATGAGTGCGCCCCCCTGGGAATCCATGGTCCGTGCCGCACTCGACGCGGCGACGCTGTCGGGGACCGACGACGTACCCATCGGTGCGGTCGTGTTCGACCCGGAGGGCGTCGAATTGGCCCGCGCGGCGAACCGCCGGGAGGCAGATGGCGATCCGACGGCACACGCCGAGGTCCTCGCGCTGCGTGCGGCGGCGCGGGCGTTCGGTGACGGCTGGCGGCTCCCGGGGTGCACGATCGCGGTGACCGTCGAACCCTGCACCATGTGTGCGGGCGCGATCACGCTGTCCCGTGTCGACGCCGTCGTGTTCGGAGCGTGGGAGCCCAAGACGGGTGCGGTCGGCTCGTTGTGGGACGTCGTGCGCGATCCACGGCTGTCGCATCGCCCCCAGGTGAAGGGCGGCGTCCTCGAAGACGAGTGCCGCGCGCTCATGGTCGACTTCTTCGCCACCCGCCGACACCCGTGATCGCGCGCGGTCTCGGGGTCGCGCAAGGACAAGATCGGTGAGATCTCAGGGTGCGGACCGGTGGTCGTCGCTGCGCGGTCCTGGCAGATTGGAATGCAGCACCCCGACCCGCGAGGAGTAGTCATGACCGATCCGTCCGACAAGGTGACCGCGGCCTTCGACACCGCCAAGGCCAAGATCAACGAGTTCGCCGAGAGCGGCAAGGTGCAGGAGGCGCTGGGAACCGCCCGCGACAAGATCGACGAGCTCGTCGAGAGCAAGCAGGTCCAGGATGCCCTGGCCACCGCGAAGGACAAGCTCAACGACCTCGCGGAGAACGAGAAGGTCCAGGAGGTGTTCAGCACCGCCAAGGACAAGCTGAACGAGGTGTCGGAGAAGTTCACCAGCCGCTGACAGGCCGCTGACCTGCGTTCCTGCAGCTCAGTGTGCACCTGTGGCACGGTGGGAGGCAGGAGTCCGCTCCTCAGGCGGCGCCAGTGTCGAGCAGCCGGCGCGACGGTCGTCGCCGAGTTCTTCCACATCGGACGGCACCCGGCCGCGCCGAACCTCAACCCAGGAGGCTTCATGGGAACCACGGACGACGCCAAGAACAAGGCCGAAGAGCTCAAGGGTCGCGGCAAGGAAGCCGCGGGCAGCCTCACCGACGATCAGGACCTCAAGAACGAGGGCAAGGGCGACCAGGCGCAGGCCCAGGGCAAGCAGAAGATCACGGACGCCGCCGATGCCGTCAAGGGCAAGATCGACGACGTCAAGGACAAGCTGACCGGCCACTAGTACACCCGCCGCTCGGCGCCTGTACGCCTGACCAGCCGATTTAAGTCTGACCGCAGGTCTGCGGTACAGTCTTCGGCGGTGGCGTGTCCGAGCGGCCGAAGGTGCAGCACTCGAAATGCTGTGTGCGGTAACCCCGTACCGAGGGTTCAAATCCCTCCGCCACCGCCGGAAATGGCCCCCCATCCTCACGGGTGGGGGGCCATTTCGCTGTCCGGGTCTGCGCCGTCGAATCAGCCGAGGCTGAACGGTTTCCCGTATACGGCGATCGACTGCGACACGTTGTCGGTCGTGACGCTCACCTTGGCGTACGACCGGGCCTGTGCGTAGCCGGCGCAGCCGTTCACCATCATGGTCTCGTTGGTGTAGGCGAGAGTTCCCTTGCCGCCGGCGAAGCTGATCGACGACGAGTGGCCGGCCGCGCCGAACGCGTCCTTGTACTCGCGGTCGTTGATCACGTAGTTGGCCGCCTGGCCGGGGCCGATGGTCACGCCGGCGCCGGTCTCGGCAGTCGCGGTCGCGCTCTGGAGGTCGTAGTTGGGCGCGGAAGCGCCGGCTCGGCTGTTCGAGTTACCGCCGAGCGTGAGCTGGCAGCCGACGATGTAGCCTGCCCCGACGCCGATCTTCGCCGCCTTGTCGGACGTCGACACCACGTACTTGCCGGACACCCATGCATTGCGGTGCAGGGGCGTGCTGCCCATCGACGGGGTGATTCGCGCGGATTCGTTGCTGCGCGTGATGGTCACTGTCGTACCGTCTTTCAACGTCTTCGTGACGGATTGACCGGGGAGTTGGACGACGGTGTCGGCCTGTGCGGGTGCCGCGGTCAACGCGGGTACCAGTGCCGCGCAGGCGAGTGTGGTTGTGGCCGCGAGGATACGGGTGCGCGCGGTGTGGCGCTGGGGGGCGGTCATGGGAGCTCCGATTCGGCGAGTCATGGTCATGGTCAACGGTTTCGCGGTCAGCCGATGGAGAACGGCTTGCCGTAGAGGTTCACCTTCTGGTGCACCTCGCCGGTCGTCTCGATCGTGGTGAACGCACGCGCCTGGGCGTATCCGCCGCAGTTCTGCACATCGATCTGCGCGTCGTCGTAGCCGAGGTGGTAGGTGCCGGCCTTCTCGATGTTCTTGGTGTTCAACACCACGAACGTCACGTCGCCTGCAGCCAGCGGGACGGTCAGGGTCCCCGACAGGGACGGTGCGGTCGGGGTCAGCGATCCGGACAGACCGCCTTGGAGGCCCTTGATGTTCACCTGGCATCCGATGATGTAACCGGTGGATAGGGTGGCGGCGGCGCCGTTCGTCGCGGTGCCGTTGCTCCCGGGAAGCGTCGTCTCGCCGGCGGCGCCGACGCTCGGTCCTGCCTTGGCGGGCTTGAGATTCGGTGCATACAGCGTGATCTGACCGCTGACCCAGGTGGTCCTGGACACGCCGTTGGCGGCCATCGAGGCAGACACCCGTGCGCTCTCCTCGGACCGTACGATCCGGATGCCGTCACCGGTCGCGGTGCCGTCCGGAAGGCGGACGAATGCGTCCGCACCCGCCGACGCGGCGCCGGCGAGCAGCGCGGCGGTCACCGATCCGCCGATTAGTGCGGACAGTCCGACGGCCCGCAAGGTTCGTTGTGTCATCTCGTGCTCTCCTCGTTTCATCTACCCGCCCGAGGACGGGATGTCGCATGCGTCGAGAACTCATCGCAGGGGGATGGGCCCGTCAGCTGCGGCAGGGTGGCGATCGTTGGTGAACGTACCCTAAATACGAGATGAGTGAAAAACTATGTAGGGGGTTGACACCCTCCCGACTGGTAAAGGTAGCCTAACCTTTGCAAGGCGTGAGGATCTTGCCGGCGCGCGCTGGTGGTCTCGCACGCGAAGGTCTCGAGTTCGGTTGCTTAACAGTCGAACTCGCTGTACATGCGGGGACGTGTGATTCGGACACCGGTATCGTGTTCGCTGCTGAGTGCAGCCCACGACTCCCACGGTGCGCTGCCCGCGGTGCACACCGGCGATGCCGTCATAGATTTCGAACGGTTCTACGAGTCCGTGGAGTGGATGGCCGAGCAGCTGGCCTCCTGCGGGGTCACCCCGGGGAGTCGGGTTGGTCTCGCGATCCACACGGGCTGGGAGTTCATCCTCGCCTGGCATTCACTTCTCGAGGTCGACGCCGTGACCGTGCCGATCGTCCTCGACCCACGCCGCGCACCGGCCGGATCGGACGACATCGGCTTCGTGTTCGCCCACATCGACCAGTGCGTCGAGGTCGAGGATCTCGTCGAAGCCGTTGTGCACCAGAGTCGCTCCCGCGCGATGTACCGGGTTGCCAACGACTTCGTACTCGCCGCTCTCGGCGGACCCGATCCGGTGCGTGGGGAGGGTGGCCTGCTCGCCGACCTCGACGCGGGGTCTCTCGACACTGCACGCCAACTCGTCGCCGAGGCGGAATGGGTGGCCGAGCACGACGGGTTGCATCGTGGTGCACGTGTCGGACTCGAAGGGGATCTCGGCACCCGCGAGACCATGGTCCGCATCCTCGCCTGTGCGTCGGCCGGCGCGTGCGTTGCGGTCGATGCCCCGTTCGGGGTGCCCGACTGGGGAGCCCCGGCCGCTCGGTGACCGGGCGTCCGAAGCCTCAGCGCATCGCGGCGACCCGGTCGGCGAGGTCGGCCTCACGGCGTCGGACGAGGAGGTCGACAACGTCGTCGGTTGTTGAATCCGGTGGGAGCCAGAGCGATTCCGCGAGCACTCGGATGAGGCGAGGTCTGGTGAGCCGTGCCGGGCGACGGCCTATTCGAGTCAGGATGGCGGCGGTCGGCGACGCGGTGGAGAGCTCGGCCCGTCGCAGGGCGAACGTGCGCGGCCCGAAGTCGAAGAACACCGGTGTACCCGGTGCGAGTTCGAGTGCGTCGATGAACCGTCGGATCGAACCGGACCGCGCCTGGACCGACGCCCACGTGAAAGTCTGCGTACCCAGCGAGGTCTCGAGGGTGACCGGGGAACCAGGTGCGATGCCGAGGAGGCCGGCGACGGCGCTGGGGATGTTGAATCCCGTTCCGCGACATTGTGCGGGCGTGATCGTCGTGGCCCAGTGCACGAGGTCGTCCTCGCGATACAGACCGCGCGTCCGTCCCGGGGTTCGCCGGGGGCGGCGCGCCCGCTCGCGCCGGGTGACGACGCCGCCACGTATCTGGAACTCACCGGCGCCGGCGTATGCGCGGATGGTGGCCTCGCTGACGTCGTGTCGGCCGCGGATCGTCGCGATGACCTCGTCGATGGGTGCGGCCCCGTCACCGTCCGCCAGGATCGCACCGATCTGCAGGTGCACCGGCTCGTATCGCGGAAGGCCCCACTCGGCGAGACCGTAGCGGGTGCGGTCGGTCTTGACGATACGCGAATCCGACGCCAGTGCGTTGCGAATACTGTTGTGGGCGCGCGGAATCGCGGAAGTCGCATCGACGATCTCGGCGAAGGTCATTGCCGCGCCGCGTATCGAGAGCACCGCGGCGACGATCTCGCCCGTGGTCGACCGCGTGGCGATCGCATGACCGTCGATCAGTTCGTACCCCACCCGCCGCAGCCATCGCGCGGCCGAATCGTCGGACAAACCCAGATGATCGGCGATCGTGGTGATCGGAGCCACCCCACCGGGAAGCGCCGCCTCCGAGACGGCCGACTTCGTGAACTCGGCGACCGAGCGCAAGGTGCCCCGGATGATCCAGTCCTCGCTGGTACGCAAACCCGACGCCGCGGCCACCACCCGCCAGCAGGGGGCTTCGGCGTCGCCCACCGGCGATCCCGCGAGAGTCGAGTCCGCGGTGAGCTGGACGGCGTCCGCGAGTGGAGCGGCCCGCAGGTTGATCGTCGCCGACAGCTGGGCGAGAGCACGATCCGCGTCGATCAGCGAGGCCAGGCGGTGTCGGATGGACCGGTCGATCTTGGTGACGCGCTCGCGCGACAGTCCGAGGAGGTCGGCGACCTCGGCCTGCGTACGAGGTCTGCCGGCGTAGATGCGCTCGGTGAGTACCCGCCGCTCCTGGTCGGTGAGTGCGGCGTCGAACTCGGCTACCGCGGCGAGCGCGCGCAGGTCGCCCGGGGAACGTCTCGACGACGAGGGTCCGTCGGCGTGCGCGGTCATCGGTGAGGCTTCCTCAACGGGTCTGGGTGACGTCGGTGGAACGATGGCCCGGCTCGAGTTCGGGGGAGCGCTCGCGGGGCCCGCGCTGAGCACATCACAGGCTACCGGGACATGGCGGATGGACCGCTCGAACGGACGACGGTGCCCTCGGTCCGGATTGTCCCCCGAGCACAAAGGTCGGGACGAAGTCTGGCCTCAGCGACCGTTTCCGTTCCGCTCGCATTTTCATAGTGTTCTGGATCACATCGACGACGAGGATCTTGGAGGCACCCCGGTGACCAGCACGTACTTCGCATGGGATCTGACCCACCGCGACGACGCCCCGTGTGTTCGCGATGACGTTCTCGCGCTGGACTACGCCGGCTTCGCCCGGCGTGTCGAGGGTCTCGCCGAACAGCTCACCAGCCTTGGCGTTCGACGGGGGGACGTGGTGGCGACCTTCCTGCCCAACAGGGTCGAACTCCTCGTGACGTTGATGGCGGCATGGCGGATCGGCGCGGTCGCCACACCGGTCAACCCGGCCTTCACCTCCGAGGAGGCCGAGTATCAGCTGGCGGACTCCGGGACACGAGTCGTGATCGGCACCAGCGCCGGAGGAAGTGGGCCCGGCCGTGTCCATCTCGTGGCCGATGAGCTGGCGACCGCGCCGAGTCCGGGCTGGCGGGGGTCGGATCCGCCGGCAGCTGATGATGACGCACTGCTGGTCTACACCTCCGGTTCCACCGGCAGGCCCAAGGGCGTCCGGTTGTCGCACGGCAACCTGCACTACATGGCGTCGACGATGGTGACGCACTTCGGTCTCACCGAGGCCGACCATGCGCTCCTGGTGTTGCCGCTGTTCCATGTGAACGCCATCTGCGTCAGCTTTCTGGCCCCGATGCTCGCGGGCGGACAGCTGAGCATCACCGGACGATTCTCGCCGTCCCGGTTCTTCGATGACGTCGCACGACTCACCCCGACGTATTTCTCGGCCGTACCAACGATTTACGCGCTTCTCGTATCGCAGGACGGGCTCACCGCCGAGGCCACCGGTCCCCTCCGGTTCGCGGTGTGTGGGGCCGCCCCGATCTCCAGGGAACTGCTCGACCGGGTCGAGGGCGCCTTCGGAATACCAGTCGTCGAGGGCTACGGCCTGACGGAGGGCACCTGTGCGTCGGCCTGCAATCCGGTCGACGGGGTCCGCAAACTCGGGACCGTGGGCCCTGCGCTTCCGGGTCAGCAGATCGTCATCGTCGACGAACAGGGCGCGGAGGTGCCCGTCGGCGAAATCGGTGAAGTCGTCATCAGTGGACCGAATGTCATGCGCGGCTACCTGAACCGGTCTGAGGAGACCGCGGCGACCATCGTCGACGGCCGGTTGCACACCGGTGACGTGGGCCGCCTCGACGGGGACGGCTACCTCACGCTGGTGGACCGGATCAAGGACATGATCATCCGGGGCGGGGAGAACATCTACCCCAAGGAGATCGAGAACGCCCTCGCCACCCATCCCGACGTACTCGAGTGCGCGGTCGTGGGGGCGCCGGACGAACTCTACGGCGAGCTGCCCGTCGCGTTCGTCGTCGCATACCCACACCGCGGAGTGGACGCGGAGGTCCTGGGTGATCACCTCGCCGACCGGCTGGCAAAGATCAAGCGACCGAGCATCATCCACATCGTCGACGAACTCCCGCGCAATCCTGTCGGGAAGATCGACAAGCCCGCGCTGCGGTCGGGTCTCCGAAGTCCGCAGACCGTCTGATCCCTCACTCACCCGCCCGACCCCCGCGCCCGTCCGCGGCGCCGAGGGCGGTGAACCGCGCGCCGACACCGGCGATGGCGCACCACCCGACAACAGACAAACGACAAGGAGTGCACAGCAATGGGATTCACCCAACCAGACTTCCCCCAGGTAAAACCGGAGACATTCCTCCAGCGGCCGTTCTTCGACCGGATCCGCGTCCTCGGGGCACACTGGGCCGATCATGGCTTCGGCACGCCGAAGATGGTGCATCTGATCTATCTGATGAAGGTCTTCGTCTTCTACGGCGGCGTCGGGATCGCGCTCGCGACCCTGACATCCGGACTCGATCCGCTGCACGTGGCCGAGTGGTGGAACCAGCCGGTCGTCTATCAGAAGTTGGTCTTGTGGACCGTTCTGGTGGAGGTCCTGGGTATCGGGGGGTCGTGGGGACCACTGGCCGGTCATTTCAAACCCATGACCGGTGGGTTTCTGTACTGGCTTCGTCCCCAGACCATCCGGCTCCCACCGTGGCCGGGGAAGGTGCCCTTCACCAAGGGGGACTCCCGCACCGCGTTCGACATCGCGGTCTACGCCCTGATCCTCGCGAATCTCGCTGTGGCGATCGCGCTTCCGGGAGTCGCATCGAGTTCACTGGACTCAGCGATGAGTGACAACCAGGGCCTGGTGAACCCCGTCCTGATGTACCCGCTCATCGCGCTGCTCGTGGTGATCGGCCTGCGCGACAAGGTCATCTTCATCGCCGCGCGCTCCGAGCAGTATCTCCCGGCGATGATCTTCTTCGGCTTCCTGCCGTTCCTCGACATGATCCTGGCGCTCAAACTGCTCATCGTGTCGGTGTGGGTCGGCGCCGGTGTCTCCAAGCTGGGACATCACTTCTCGATGGTGATCCCACCGATGCTGTCGAACACCCCGTGGGTGCCGAGCACGAAGATCAAGCGGGCGCACTATCGCAACTTCCCCGAGGACATGCGGCCGTCGAAGCTGGCCGGGGGCGTCGGGCACGTCCTGGGCACCATCGTCGAGGTCGTCACGCCGCTGGTCCTCCTGTTCTCGACCAGCAAGACGCTCACCGTGGCCGCGGTCGTCCTCATGGTGTGCTTCCACTTGTTCATCCTGTCGACCTTTCCCCTGGCCGTTCCGCTCGAATGGAACCTGCTCTTCGCGTATGCCTCGGTGTTCCTGTTCCTCGGCTTCCCGGCCTGGGACGGTTACGCGCTATCCGACACATCGATGCCGTGGGCGATGGTGCTGATCGGTGTTGCGCTCTGCTTCTTCCCCGTACTCGGCAACCTGCGTCCAGACCTGGTCTCGTTCCTTCCGTCGATGCGGCAGTACGCGGGTAACTGGGCATCGGCCACCTGGGCGTTCGCACCCGGTGCCGAAGAGAAGCTCGACCAGCACATCGTGCGTCCCGCGAAGAACACCCGCACCCAGCTGCTCGGGTCGTATCCGGCAGACGTGGCCGACGTCGTGATGCACCAGCTGCTGGCGTGGCGTTCTCTGCACAGTCAGGGCCGAGCGCTGTATTCGCTGATGATCCGTCACCTCGGCTCGGACATCGACACCTACACACTGCGCGAGGCGGAGTTCTCGTGTAACTCCCTGGTGGCCTTCAACTTCGGTGACGGTCACCTCCACGACGAACGGCTCATCGCGGCTCTGCAGAGGCGGTGTGACTTCGCGCCGGGCGAGTTCACGGTGGCCTGGATCGAGTCCCAACCGATCCACCGGGGAACACAGCGATTCAAGGTGATCGACGCGGCGCTGGGCGTGATCGAGACCGGGACCTACCGGGTGACCGATGCGGTGAACGAGCAACCGTGGCTGCCGAACGGCCCCATTCCGTTCCAGGTCGACTGGACCCTCGACGTTGACGCTCACCGCGCCGTCACCGATCCTGAGGTGGTGCATGAACCGCAGATGCGCTCCGATGATCGCAGCGCGACGCCGGTCCGGCTGACCGATCAGGCGCCGCAGTGACCACAGCTGTCGTGGTCGGCGGCGGGCCCAACGGGCTCGCCGCCGCTCTGCACCTGGCGCGCAACGGTGTCGACGTGCAGGTCCTGGAGGCGGCCGACACCGTCGGCGGTGGGGCACGGTCGGGGGAACTGACGGTGCCGGGCGTCATCCACGACCACTGTTCGGCTTTTCATCCGCTGGGCGTGGGCTCGCCGTTCTGGGCCGAGGTGGGTCTCGAACGATACGGGCTGGCGTGGAAGTGGCCCGAAGCCGACTGTGCACATCCTCTCGATTCCGGCGACGCCGGCCTGCTGTTCCGGTCGATCGACGCCACGGCGGCGGGATTGGGCGCCGACGGACCGCGCTGGAAGGCGATGTTCGGTGATCTCGCCGAGCATTTCGATGACCTCGGCGACGATCTGCTCCGCCCGATCGTCCGCGTACCCGGTCACCCGATCCGGCTCGCGTCGTTCGGGCCCCGGGCCATCCTGCCGGCCACCGCGCTCGCCCGCTGGTTCCGCACCGAGCGGGCCCGTGCGCTCTACGGCGGGATCGCGGCACACCTGTTCTCCCGCTTGGACCGGCCCCTCACCGCTTCCCTCGGGCTGATGATCGCGGCGAGCGGACACCGCTACGGCTGGCCGGTGGCCGAAGGCGGATCGGGAGCGATCACCGCGGCGATCGTCGGGGCGCTGCGGGATTCGGGCGGCAAGATCGAGACCGGGGTCCGGGTGAGCTCGCGTGCCGACCTGCCGCCGGCGGACATCACGCTGCTGGACTTGTCCCCGGCCCAGGTTCTCTCGATCTTCGGCGACGAGATGCCGACCCGAATTCGCCGCTCGTACCGGCGTTATCGAATCGGGTCGTCGGCATACAAGGTCGACTTCGCGATCGACGGTGACATCCCGTGGTCGAATCCGGAGTGCCTGCGCGCCGGGACAGTGCACCTCGGCGGAAGTTTCGACGAGATCGCGCACGCGGAGCGACAGCGAGCGGCAGGGGTGATGGTTCCGCGGCCGTTCGTCCTGCTCGGCCAGCAATACATCGCCGACCCCGGTCGCAGCGCGGGCGGGCTCAATCCGATCTATGCCTACGCGCACGTCCCTCGTGGCTTCGACGGTGATGCCACCGAACAGGTCGTCGCCCAGATCGAGAGGTTCGCGCCCGGGTTCCGCGACCGGATCGTGGCGACGGCGAGCGCGGGTACCGAACAGCTTCACGCATCCAACGCCAACTTCGCGGGTGGGGACATCATCGGCGGAGCGAACGACGGCCTGCAGATGGTCCTGCGGCCCCGGGCAGCGCTCGATCCGTACGCGATCGGCGTTCCGGGCGTGTACATCTGCTCACAGGCCAGTCCGCCGGGTGCCGGTATCCACGGGTTGTGCGGCTACCACGCCGCGGAGTCGGCGCTGCGGTACGCGCGGTCGTCACGATGACCGCCTCGCGACCGTCGCGGGCGCTGCGGACTCCGGCGGGGGACGCCGCGCGCGACCGGCTTGCAGGGGTTCCCGCGTCCGCCGGGTCCGAACTGCTCGAGCAAGCAGCTGTGATCGCGAAGGCACTGCAGGACAACGTGTCCGACATCGTCTCCGAATTGAGTGCCATGATGGCCCGCGAGATCGATCAGCTCGACACAGACCCCAAGCTCGTGGAACTGCTCGAGGCGAGTGTGCACGGCAACGTCTCCACGATCATCCACGTCCTCGCGAACGACATCCCGATCGAGCACCTGCAACCGACCACAGCCGCGGTGGAATACGCACTGCGACTGGCACAACGGGACGTGCCCTCGAACTCGCTCGTCCGGGCCTACCATCTGGGGCAGAACAGCGTGATGCGCCAATGTTATCGACTGGTCGAAGATCTCGACCTCGATGCCGGGGAATCGATGGCGCTGACACGGCACATCTCCGACGTGTTGTTCGGTTACATCGACTGGATCTCCCTGTACGTGTTCGAGGCGTACGAGGACGAGCGTCGGCGATGGCTGGGGGTCGAAGGGAACGTCCAGTCAGCGGCCATCCTCTCGTTCCTCGACAGTGCCGAACCCGACGAGCGCGCATTCGAGTCCGAGACCGGGTACCAGCTCGACCGGCGTCATCTTGCGCTGATCCTCTGGTCGTCCGAGGACGAACCGCGCGAACTCATCGGGCTCACCCATGCGGCCCGCGAACTCGGCGCCCGACTCGGCGGGGGCGTCACGCCGATCGTCACCGCCATCGACCGTTCGACCGTGTGGGCGTGGATTCCGCTGACCGGTAGGGACGTCACCGACGACTCGTCGGTGATCACGGTTCGCTCAACCGTTCCGGCGGGTGTCCGCGTCGCGGTGGGGATGCCCGCATCCGGGGCACGGGGCTTTCGGCGAACGCACGAGCAGGCGCGCGCCGCCTACTCCGTGGCGTCCATGCCGGGTGGTGCGGCGGACCGGGTGATCGGATTCGGTGACCGGGGCGTGGCCGTGGTGTCTCTTCTGGCGCAGGATCTCGAGTCGACGCGTGCCTGGGTCCACGAGGTCCTCGGTGGGCTCGCCGAGGACACCGCCAACGCCTCCATGTTGCGGGAGACGCTCTCGGTGTACCTCGCCACCAAGGAGAGCCATCTCCACACCGCCGAACGACTCAACCTTCATCGCAACACGGTGAAGTACCGCATCGGCAAGGCACTCGCCGAGGTCCCGGGAGACCGTGACCGCCTGGATCTCGCTCTGGCGCTGACGGTCTGCGAGTTCCTCGGCCCGGTGATGTTCGCGCGCTGAGTGTCGGTGGCCGGTCGTGGCGTCAGGCCTGGTCGTCCGATCGCTCGATGTCCCGCCGGGGTTGCCCGGTGATCTCGTCGATCTTCGCACCGGTCGTGGGCGCGAAGTGCGAGTCGTCGAACCGGGGTTCGCCGTCGACACGGAGGTCATAGCGTCGGAGTATGTCTCGCACCGGGTCTTTCATCTCCGCGAAGACGAGTGTGATGTCGTGGGTGCGGAGATAGTCGTCGAGCTCGACGAGTTCGTCGACCGCGGTGGCGTCGATGTCGACGATGGGTTCGGCCGCGATGATCACGGTGTGCAGTTCTCGCCCGGCCTTTCTCGCCTCGCGGACCTTGCCGCGGACGTAGTCGTCGAACATGCCGCCGTTGGCGAAGAACAGTGGTGCGTCGAACCGGATGATCAGCACGCCGTCGATGCGTTCGGCCTCGGGATGGCGGGTCACGTCGTGGTAGCCGCGCACTCCCGGAACCCGGCCGAGTTCCGTCCGGTACGGACGCCACGCGAGGTTCACGAACGCGATGAACGACAGGCCGATCGCGACCAGAATGCCCTGCAGGACACCGATCAGCGCGACACCCAGGAACGCGGCGATCGACAGCGCGCCCTCGACCCAGTTGGCGCGGAACAGCGCGACCACGCCGGAGATGTCGATGAGAGAGATCGCTGCGGCGATCACCACGGCGGCCAGCGCGGCCGACGGGAGGTAGGCGGTGACCCCCGGTGCGATGAAGATGAACACCACGATCAGGAGCGCCCCGACGACCGAGGCGAGTTGCGTTTTGGCCCCGGCCTGTTCGGCCACCGGGGTCCGGGATGACGACGCCGAGATCGCGAATCCGCTCAGGAACCCGGTGGCGATGTTCGCGGTGCCGATGGCCGCCATCTCCTGGCTGCCGTCGACCTGGTCGCCGGCGCGAGCCGCGAAGGTCCGCGACAGCACGCTGGTGTCCGCGAAGGCGATCAGCGCGATACCGACTGCCGGGCCGATGAGGCTGATGACGTCGTCTAGTGTCACGCCTTCCAGAGACGGCGACGGGAAGCCGCGAGGCATGGCGCCGACGACCGGGAGGTCGTCGGACCAGCCGAACACCGCCACCGCGACGATCGAGGCAACGACCGCGACGAGTACACCCGGGATGGCCTTGCGCCAATACCTGAGCCCGAAGATCAGGATGAGACAGGCGATGCCGATGACCGACGGAAGCAATTCGGCGTCACCGGACGCGACGCCCTTGACGATGTTGATCGCCTCTTGGATGACCGAATCGCCGTCGACGCCGAAGCCCAACAGTTTCGGCAACTGGCTGAGCACGACGACCAGCGCGATCCCGTTGAGATAGCCGATCCGGATCGGCTTGGACAGGAGATCGGTGACGAAACCGAGCCGGAGCAGTCCGCCGATCAGTAGGACCACGCCGACCTCGATGGCGAGGACTCCGGCGAGCGCGATCCGCTCCGCGTCGAAGGCCGCGAGCGGGATGATCGACGCCGCGATGATCGGGGCCAGCGACGAGTCGGGGCCGAGGACGAGGATGCGCGACGGTCCGACGACGGCGTAGACGAGCAGCGGGATCACCGTCGCGTAGAGGCCGGTCACCGGTGGAAGGCCGGCGACCTCCGCGTATCCCATGCCCGCAGGGATCAGCAAGGCGGTCAGCACGATGCCGGCGACGATGTCGCCCTTCAACCACGACCTCTCGTAGCCGCGGAGTACTCCCAGCCCGGGCAGGAACCGTGACACCGTTTCCGGTTGCATCAAGCGATTATGGGCCTTTGCGGCGGTTTCGGCTTCTCTTTGCCGAGTCGATATCGTGCCCGGTTCGAACGGGTCAGGCGGTGACGGACCGAGAGACGTTCCGCTGGGTCGGTGTCCGCGGCGGGATCACGGGCGACAGCGCCAGCGCGATGGTGCCGGTGACCGTGAGGTGGGCGGGGACCTCGGCGTGCATGGTGCGACGATGCCGGGAGAGATCGACCACGGTGATGTCGGCCATGGTGGCGCCCGCGAGGTGCGACCCGGGGAACGCGACGTCGAGCAGCGCGGAGTGGAGCGGGAGAGTGGCGTCGACGTGGACGACGACGCGACCGCGTGCGACGACCGCAGAGGTGATCCGGGTGACCAGCGTGGGGAACCACACCGAGGTAGGGCACAAGGACTGGCAGACCGGTTCACCATCGGCATCGAGGTAGAACGCGATCTTGCGATGCAGCGATTCCGCGCGGAGCGAGAGGTCGCCGGCGACGACGTCCGCGCCGCAGGAGCGCAGCTCGGTTCCCCACGTTGCGGTTTCGAACGTTCTGGTCACGGTGACGCCTTTCAGTGAGGGCAGTAGGTCGAACAAGGTCACCGGATCAGATCTACTCCGCACGGCGTTGTTGCGGAACACATCTCGCCGCTAAGAGTTCGTCAATTCGCCTGCGGCCCGCCGATCATCTCGAGCGCGACGTCCCGAGCGGCGTCGAGGGCATCGGGTTCGACTCCCATCCCGGCGGTCACCAGCGCGCCCTCGTGCAGGATGAACAACCGTCGTGCCAGTGCGCTCGCATCGGGGCTCCCGGCATCGGTGGCGATCGAGGTGAGAAGGTCACGCAGATCGTGCTTCTGCCCCACGATGATCGGATACGCCGGGTGGTCGGGATCGCTGATCTCGGCGTGCGCGTTGATCATCGCGCACCCCTTGTGGCCTCGGGCGGCCGACCAGTCCCGCGTCGCGTCGAAGACCGCCGCGAGTCGGGCGCTCGGCGTCGGGTCGGCTGCGTCGAGTCGGGACCGGAGGAACTCCTGCCAGGCGGCGTTGCGGGCGCGTAGATACTCGACGACCACCTGCTCCTTGGAACCGAAGCGGTCGTAGAGCGTGCGTTTCGTGACTCCCGCGGCCTCCGCGATGGAGTCCACGCCGACCGCATGTATTCCGCGCTCGTAGAACAGCTCGGAGGCCGCCTCGAGGATGAGTCGGGCCTTGGGTGTCCAGTCCACGGTCGGGGGTGCGGTCTCAGCGGTCACATGACAAACACTACACCGATCGGTAAAGTCGCATCCATGCAGACTTCACAGATCGGTATACCGGCGCGGTGGGTGACCTTCGCGATGTCGGCGGCGTTCGTCGTCTGTTGGTCGTCGGGCTTCATCGGGGCGAAGCTGGGAGCCGCCGAGGCGTCGGTGCTCACCATCCTCATGTGGCGATTCCTGGTGGTGGCGGCCGTGCTCGGCGGCGCCGTGTACTTCCTGTGGCGTCGGCGGGGTCTGGCGCCGATGTCACTGAGGTGGTTCGGTTCTCAGCTCGTGGTCGGGGGTCTTTCCCAAGCGGGTTACACGGTCACGGTGTACTGGGCGATCGCGCTGGGTGTCAGTACCGGGACGACCGCACTGATCGACGGCGTCCAACCGCTCGTCGTCGCCGCACTGGCGGGTCCGCTGCTCGGTGCGGTCACCCATCGACGCCAGTGGTGGGGTCTGCTCGTCGGTGCGGCGGGTGTCGTTCTCGTGACCTGGTCGGACGCGGCATCCTCGGCAGCTGCGCCCTGGTGGGCCTACCTCATACCCCTGCTCGGAATGGCTGCACTCGTCGCGGCCACCTTTCTCGAACGACGCGTCGACGACTCGCCCTCACCCACGGTCGTCCTGGCGATCCACTGCGGGGCGTCCGCGGTGATCTTCACCGCGGCAGGACTTCTCGCGGGAGTGGCGGTACCGCCCGCGGATGGCACCTTCTGGTTGGCGATCGCCTGGCTGACTGTTCTGTCCACACTCGGTGGCTACGGGTTGTACTGGGTGCTCCTACGACGATCCGGCGTCACCTCGGTCAACACGCTGATGTTCCTCATGCCGCCCGTCACGGCATTGTGGGGGACGGCGATGTACGGCGAACCCTTTGGATGGGCAACGGGTCTCGGTCTGGCGATGGCCTGCAGCGCCACCTGGGTGGTGAATCGTCCGCCGTCATCAAAAGCCCGCGATCGGCGCGAGGCGGAAGCGCGTACGGCAACCGCTGCTCCCTGAGGCGTGAGGGGCGGTGAGGAAGGCCTCTGCCGCTCTCACCCGGCGTGTTCGTCCGCCTGGCCTTCGTCGGCGCGCCAGGTGACCGTGACCGGAACCTGGTCGTCCCACGGTTGCCGGGTGACGAGGTCGGCCACACGCACGTATCCCCGTTCGAATTCACCGACCGCCGGATCGACGAGTCGATACTCCTGGGTCTGGCGGTGGATCGGTTGCGCGTCGAGCAGTACGATCCGAACCTCGCCTGGCTCGAAATGGCAACGCCGTTGCAAGGATTCGATGAGTTGTTCGTTCGAGAGGTGCCCGTCGCCGAAGTTCCACCCCATCGCGGTGCTGCAGATGCGTTCGCCGTCGGTCAACACATACTGCTCTTCGCGCATCGGTTGCATCGCGCGGTGCGCCAGCGTGAACAATGCGCGGCCGTGACTGTTGAACGAGCGGAACGCATATCCCATGTACAGCGGGATCTGGGCCGCTTCGGGGCTGCCGTAGAAGCGTTCGAGTTGCGCGGCCGGCATGGACGCGATGGCGACGATGCCCTTCTCGATCTTGGCCGACGCCGACGGCTTGATGCACCACAGGCCCGTGTCCCAGTTGCCGGCGTAGTACCGCATACCCGGTAGGAACGAGACCTTGCGCGGCAGCAGATTTCCGACGATGACGGTACCTGTGGAGGCTGCGAAGAGCACTATCGGCCAGGGTGACTGGAGATCGGTGAGTCCGATGCCGGGATGACCGATGAAGATCGCCACGATGCCGAACATCATGAAGACGTTCCACTCCAGAGGCACGCCCATCGGGATCGACGACAGGATGCCGAAGTGGAAGATCAGCATGATCGATGCCGCGACGGCGGTCACCCACCCGCCGTGCGAGAAGAACAGGACGAGCGGGACGAGTCCCTCGACGGCCGTGGAGAAGTGGGCGATCCATCGCGAGCGGCGCCCCGGACGCAGGTCGTCGGGAAAGTGCTCGAAGAACTTGCGCTTGATCTTCGGGGACCGCCAGATCGGATTGTTGGACATCATCGTCGCGATGACGAACGGGAAGTGTTTGTTCAGCTTCGACGTCGCGGCCCCGAGCCAGATGCAGAGGAACACCAACTTGGCGGCGATGATCATGTCGACACCGCTGAACAGGAACGCCACCGCGAACGCGCCGTACACCTCGCCGCGCGCCGCGAGGAAGACGGTCTTGTCGCGTAACCCGACTGCCGCGAGCAGACCCACGACGGCCCAGATCTGCCAGCTGGGAAGGACGCCGACCGTCGTGCCCAGTTCGGGGATCGCGCCGGACCCCGGGCTGAACAACGCGATGACGAGTACGACGAGGAGCGCGCCATAGAGAACGACATCACCGGGACCGCGGCAGTCGCCGGCTGTCAGCGGGATTCGCGGCCACGGCGGCTGCCGGATGGTCTTCGGCCGCAACCAGTACAGGATCGATCCCAACGGCGGGAAGAATCGGTTGTTCAGCGGACCGAATCCGCATCCGAGGCCCACGACCTCGAACAGCATCGTGTACAACACGACCTTCTGGAAGACGATCGGCTCGTCGTACCAGGTGGTGACGTCGAAGAAGCCGTCGATGCCGGGGGTGCTGATCACGATGACCCAGCCGACGAGGACGTAGGCGAGGATCTTGCCCACATAGAACAGATGCAGTGCCACCGGCGTCCCGAACCCGACTTCGGCCCAGTGCCGGGCCATCGGCTTGATCTTCTCCGCGCGCGTTCCGCGACTCCACGTCGGGAAGTCGATCTCCGGGGTGGTCTGTTTCAGGAATCCCATCGACGGAGAACCTAGCAAACCAAGTGCTTGCTTGGTGTCGCTTCGCGATGATCTTCGTTCGTGGTCGCGGCTCTCGGTCGCGCGCTGAACAGGGCTCGGACCTCGCTGTCAATCCGACCACCGAGCCCGAGGGTCGTGGTTCACTGGATCCATGACCTACGTCGTGGTCGCCGTCTTCGTGGTGGTGCTCGCGGCTGCTCTCGTGGTCTTGCTGGGCATGGCGATCGGCGCGTTCTCGGCGATGTTCAGCGGTATGCGTGACGACATCCGCAACCGGAGGTCGGCCGCACGGGTGACCTCCGACAACCCACTCCCGGCGCGGGGGCCCGAGAAGTCCCCGGTCGACCCGTTGGGCGACCTCGACGCCACCCTTCGATCGGCGCAGGCCCGGCGCCAGGGGGCGTGCCGGGCGATTCGGGATCGACTGGACAGTGCTGACCCTGGCGCTGACGAAGGGGCGAGGGATGCCGGCGGGTTCGTCGTCCTGGCGCTGGACATCTGGTGTGGTCGATCGGTGGGACGCGGCGACGACGGACCCGACGATGCCGATGGCCGAGGCGGACATGGGGCGGACGAACTCGGACGCCTGTCATCTGACCCGGTAGGACAGATCGCGTGGATGACGGCTGCGGTTGCCGAGCGCATCAGTGACATCCCCGCGTGGCGGCTGGACTTCTTCGATCGCCACTCCGTGCGCGTCGACCTGACCGGCGAGGTCACCGCGATCGCGAACGCTGCCGTCGGCCTCCGAGACCAGTTCGCGATACTCGGCGAGGCCCCGTCGGGGCACCTGGCTTCGGACCCGGAAGTGGTTTCCACCTTTGCCGAGAAGTCGCTCCTGCTGTCAGGCCGACTGGACGAACTCGTACGGCGTCTGGAGGCGTTCGCCGGCTACTGGCACATCGTCGCGCAGATCCAGCAGCGTCAGGAGAAGCAGGAGTGGCTCGACCGTGTCGGTGGGATCGACGATTTCGAGCACGTCGTCGCCACCGAATGGGATCGAGCGGAGGCCGATCGGGTGCGGCACATGGCCGACGAATCGGACGTGCTGGCTTCCATCTACCTCGATGAGATCGCCCCGCTGGCGAAGTCGTTGAAGCGGAACTGATCGAGATCGGTCGGTGCGGTCACTGTGGTGCAGTGAAGACCTGGAACAGAACCTCTCGGCGAACGACGAACCCCAGTTGCTGGTACAACCGGATCGCGCCGACGTTTCGGGCGTCGGCGTGGAGGATCGGGGTGTCGCCGCGATTCCGAATGCGGTGTGCCAGATCGAGTACGAGTCGTGAGGCGAGCCCGAGACCGCGAAATTCCGGGGCGGTGCAGACGGCGCTGATCTCGGTGTAACCCGGAAGGCTCAACCGTTCGCCGCCCATCGCGATGAGCCGGTCGTTGCGTCGGATGCCGAGGTAGGTGCCCATCTCGATGGTGCGCGGGCGGAAAGGTCCAGGGCGGGTGCGTTGGACCAGGTCGGTCATCTCCGGCACGTCCGCGGCCGTGAGTATGACGGCTTCGTCGTCTGGTCTCGCGTCGGCGCCGACGTCGATCATCTGGACGCCGGGCAGGTCCATTGTCGTATCCCAGTCGGCGGGTGGGCGATTCGTGACCACCGGCAGGAACAGAGAACCGCTCGGGCCGACGAGTTCGGCGGCATCTGACCAGTCCTGCTCGGTGGGAGAGTCGGGGAGTGCCGCCATGGGGCAGACGTCTGGGTGATACCGCAGGGCCCCGCCGTGCCGCTGGGCGAAGCGGGCGTGCGGTCCGGTGAGGGCCGCGAGGGCCGGGTTGTCGAGCAGCGGGTGACCTGCAGCCCCGTGTTCGGGGGCTTGTTCGTCGGTGATGCGGTCGGTCACACGGCGACGATACGCCTGCAACGTGGGGACATCCGAGGTGGCACATCGGATGCGGGGTTGCACGTGGGTGCTGAAGTCTGTGGATGGATTCGGGAACGTGCTCGGCGCGCGCTGCTACTGTCCGCCGTGTGAATTCGCCTTATCCACCGGGATACTCTCACCGACCAAATCCCGGAACTCCCTGGCCTACCCAATATCCCGGCCCGCATCCCGGTTTCGGCGCCCCGGTGAACCGTACTCCGCCGCCGAGGAAGCAGGGGAGCGGATGCATGGTCGCACTGCTGATCGGTGGTGGAATCGTCCTCGGCGTGGTCGTTCTTGCCGTCGGACTCATGACGGCATTCCGCGACGGGCAGAGCGGGGCGGACAGGGAACGAACGTTCGCTGTGGGTGACTGTGTGGTGTGGAACGCGACGGGGACAGTGTTCGACCGCGTCCCGTGCTCGTCGCCGCGTGCGGTGAACAAGGTCTACGCGGTGGTCGAGCTGACGGAGTTCGCTCGATGTGTCGAGGTGGACGGGGTCGAGCGCACGGTGACCCTGACGTCGCCGGAGCGCGTAGCCCTGTGCGTGGGACCGAAAGACATCGATCCCTCGAAATCCATCAACAATGTGCAACGGGGCGAGTGCATCTCGTCTGAGTTGCCACCGCAGCGGCCACAGCGGGTGACGTGCACCGAACCCGGCGCGAGGAAGGTGGACGCGCGAGTCGACCACCCGTTGCCGCAGAACCATCCCGACGCCAAACAGGATTGCATCAACGCGGGAGCCGCTGATTCGACGCTGATGTTCTACTACGGGGCCGAGGGAGCGGTGGACGGGGAGCACGAGGCGCATTACCGGTTGCTTTGTCTCTCGGATGCGCGTGGTTGACCATTCGTGTCGAAGTTCATGTCGGTGAGGTGTCGTACAGGGTCAGGGGATCGCTGATGCGTGGACGTTTGGTGAGTGCGCTGGTGATGGTCGGTGTGCTCGTATCGGGGTGTTCGACGGTCAACCAGGCGACGTTCGGCCCGACAGAGGAGGTGTCGGCCGAACGGCTTGCGGAGTTGAACGGGCAGTTTCGTGAGCTGCCAAGCCTGGAAGCGACGCTTGATGACTACCGCGCGGTGCGGGCCTCGCTGGTTGAGCAGATCGAGGCGGTCGCACCGGGGGTGCGGTTTGAGTCGACCATGGACCCGCAAGACCATTACCCAGACCACCGTAGGCCGTGTTCCGGCGAGTGGTTGGACACTGACGGTGTGACCGTCCAGCTGGATGCGCGAGTCTCGGATGTGCCTATCGGTGAGGAAGTCTGGCCTCAGGCGGTTGCTTTGGTACGTATCGCGGCCAGGGATCGTGGGATTAAGTACGAGTCGTCGTTCAAGAACACGCCGGGTAACCGGGAGATTCGGTTCGCCAACTCAGAGAACGCCTCACTGAAGCTCATGTCGAACAAGGCGGCGGTGTTGTCGATCCGCACGCCGTGCCGGCTCCCCATAGGTCCGGCGGTGCCGACCCCACCAGCCTCTCAGCCTCGTCCTCCTGTCCCGGGCGAGGGCTGACGGCGATGGTCTCGATATAGGACGAATGGCTCGCGGGTCAGAGATCCAGCAGTCGTGGGGAACCGGTCGACTCGGCGATCCGCCGGCCGGACTTGCTGTCGCTGCGTTCGTAGTGGGCGGCGGCCGCCCGAGTGGCCTGCTCGATGTCCGCCAGCTTGAGTGACAAGTCCCTGGTGAAGCGTTCGGAACGGTCCATGAACTCGTCGAAACCGTGAGACGCACGCGTCGCCCAACCGGCGCGGCACCCAGCCATCGCGGTGTCGCTGCTCTGCAGTTGTGTGTTGGCCACATCGCCGGTGGCCGAGATTGTACGAGCCGCCGACCACAGAGCTTCTGGATCGACCTCGACCCGGTTAGTAGACATCCGACACCCCCGTCGCCAGCATGTACCTTCTCGGCAGTGCGGTGAACTCTACCCGAGGTGCTGCGTGTGATGAGGTCGGCGGGCAGCGGGTAGTCCCCGCCTACAGGGTCAGGGGGCTCGATGATGCGTGGGCGTTTGGTGAGTGCGTCCGTACGCCTGCCGACTGCCTGATGGCCCGGCGGTTCCGACACCGCCTGCTTCACAGCCTCGTTCCCCTGTCGCCGGCCAGGGCTAACCGCGAAGGATCCGGCTCTATCGACGTATGGCGCGCGGAAATATCAGCGGGTTAAGCGAAACCTTGGGATGCACTTGTTGCCCAGCCGGCGCGGCACCCAGCCATCGCGGTAACGCTGCTCTCCAGTTGCGTGAGGGCAACGTCGCCGGTGGTCGAGACTGTGTGAACTGCCGACCACAGAGCTTCTGGATCGACCTCAACCCGGTTAGTAGACATCCGACCCCCCGTCGCCAGCATGTACATTCTCTGCAGTGCGGTGAACTCTCTCCGAGTCTGCTGCGTTGAACGGTGTCGGAGGCGGAGGTGAGCCTCGTCGGACAGGGTCAGGGGGCCTGTTGATGCGTAGGCGATGTTTGAGTGCGCTGTTGGTGGTCGGTGTGCTCGTCTCGGGGTGTTCGGCGGTCAATCAGGCGACGTTCGGTCCGACCGAGGAGGTGTCGGCTGAACGGCTTGCTGAGTTGAATGGTCAGCTTCGTGAGTTGCCGAGTTTGGAGGCGACTCTTGAGGAGTACCGCGGGGTGCGGGCGTCGCTGGTCGAGCAAATCGAGGCGATCGCGCCGGGGGTGCGGTTCGAGTCGACGACGGAGCCTGGCGATCACTACCCGGACGACCGTCGCTCGTGTTCCGGGGAGTGGCTGGATACCGACGGGATGAGCGTGGACCTCGCTATGTGGGTGTCCGACGTGCCAATCGGCGAGGAGGCGTGGCTGCAAGCTGTCGCGATTGTCCGGAAGGCTGCCAGCGACCGCGGGATTGTTTATGAGTCGGCAATAAATAGCGTGCCAGGTGACCGAGAGATCCGCTTCTCCAACTCGGAGAACGCCACGATAAATCTTTCGTCGTTCAAGGCAGCGGTGCTGTCGATCCGAACGTCGTGCCGGCTCCCGAAAGGTCCGGCGGTGCCGACCCCACCCAGATTGCAGACGAACGTGACACCCGCAGGTGAAGGCTGAAGCCGATGGATCTGGCCACCATCGATGCCTGGAACACCGGGGCGCTGGACACGATGGCCGACTCGCTCGGGAAGAGGGTGACCACGGTTTCTGAGGTCGACGACGCTCTCCGAACAGCGAGTCGATTGCCAGGGTGGTACAGCGAGGGAGCAGACTCCGCTCGCCAGCTCTACACCCTCACCGCCGACGACCTCCGAGACGAGGCCGCCGTCCTTGGCGCAGCGCGGCACCTCGCGGTCGAGACATCCTCAGCGGTCAATCACCTGAAAGGTCGGCTGGCCGGCCTTCGCGCTCAAGCCTCGGGTGCTCGGATGACCATCCACAACGACGGGTCCGTCACCGCGGCGCCGACGTCAGAGCAGGACGATGACGAGGCCCGCGAGGATCTGCGCAAGTCCTTGGAGACAGCGGCAAAAGCACTGATCACGCAGGCGGCCGACATCGATGGTGACGCCGCCAGGGTGTTCGATGCGATCCGGAACGGCACGATCTCGACGCACGGAGCCGCCTCAGTAGACGAAGCCATGAAGGCCGGCGCTGAACAGGGCGGACTGACCGCCCTCGAACCGCCCAAGGACAAGACTCCATACGAGGTGAAGGCGTACTGGGACGCGCTGTCTCCCGAACAGCAGCACGATCTGTTACGCGATCGCCCCGAACTGCTGGGAAATGTTGATGGCATCCCCTCCCCAGTCCGGCACGAGGCGAATGTCGCCCGACTGGGCTCGGTGCTGAAGCAACTCGAGGATCGTCGAGATCAACTGAAGGAACAGATCAAGTTGTGGGGTCTGTTTAGCAATGAAGATGCGGAGCTCGAGCAGGTCGAGAAGAAGATCGACGACGTCAGGAAGTTGCAAGAACTGATCGGCCAGGGCGAATGGGATTCCGTGAGCAACCCAGACGGGCGAATGCTCTTGGTGCTGGACATGTTCTCCGGCGAACAGGGTAAGGCTGCAATAGCATTGGGCAATCCGGATGATGCCGACCACGTGTCGGTAACGACGCCCGGCCTGGATACCAACATTCGGAACAGTTTCGGTTCCATGCTTGACGAGTCTGCAGCACTCCGTCGACAGACGCTTGAGGGGCTGGGAGACGCAGGTCGCGGCAACGAAAAGGTCTCGACAATTTCGTGGCTCGATTTCGAGCCGCCAGACAACGACAGCAGCCGCTTTTCTGGGATCCCCTATCTCGAGGTTGCACAACAGGACCGTGCCAGCGATGGTGCGATTGACCTCGCGAACTTCTACCGGGCGATCGACGCCACATCGACCAAAGATGATCCGCATATCGTCGCGCTGGGTCATTCCTACGGGTCGCTGACACAGGGACTTGCACTACAGGACCCCGGTGGCCACCCAGTTGATGAGGCCGTCTTCTACGGATCTCCTGGTTTCGAGGCCAACGACGAACCCGAACTCGGGCTGAACGACGGTCACGGATACGTGATGATGGGCACGAGCGACTTCATCGAGCATGTCGGCGGCGGGCCGAACGGCCCGGCGCCGATAGAGACAAAACTCGAGCACCTTGATGTGAACAGCAGGACCACCGCCGACGGCGTCGAACGCGAGGGTGCGTACATCCACTCTGACTATCCCCGGAACGGGCAGAACGGTGAGTTGCGGGTGTCCGGCTACCTGATGGCTCGAATTCTGGCCGGTTTGTCCCCGGACTGAGCGCGGCCCCGGGGCGCCGGCAATCGGGTTCATCGGCGTGACAGTGGATTCAGCTCGTCTCCGGTCGACGCCAGTCGATGTCAGTGCGTGAGAGTGTCGTGATGTTGTTGCGGCTCAGCCAGACCGGGGTGTTGACTGGTTGTGTCGCGTAGAGCCCGTGACCTGCGGCGACGACGCGGTCGTAGTGGCTCGGCCAGTTGATCTCGGCGGCGATCTCGTCGAGTACCTTGCGTCCACGGTCGAGCGCTCTCTCCACATGGACAGGAGCCGGCAGGCGGTCGGATTTGTTGATGTTGCAACTCTGACAGGCGGTCACGAGATTGGTCAGGCCGTCGATGCCGACGCGCGACCACGGCAAGACGTGATCGATGTGCCGAACACGCGTTGTCGTTGTCCCGCAGTAGAAGCACGACGGACCGAACTTGTCCGCCAACGCGTCACCCGCTCGTTGTAGGGACACTCGGTCGGCGCCGAAAAGGTGACCGGCGAGGTCCGGACCGTCGTCGAGGACGGCCTTGTTCATGCGTCGGACATCGTCGACCCAGGCGAGTTGGAAGGCTGGTTTCAACAGCGGTGCGAGGCGGGCGAGGGTGAGGCAGACACCAGGGAACAGTGTGAGCCGATTGCCGTGACTGGCAACCGCTGTGCGCGAGTCGGTCCCCATCCAGGAGTCGTCGTAGAGGAAGCGTTCGTTCTCGTCGCCGAATGTCAGGTTCTGCAACAGTTTCAGCGGGTACCGGATGAGAGTGCGCTTCACCCTGGAGTGGGCCGCCATGTACGCTCCTGAATCGCGCGACGCGATGAGTCCGACACCGAGCTCGCGTGGCCCGGTCGTCTGGGACCTCAGGCCGGCGACGGCGTCGAGGATGACGCCTCGACCGTCGCTGGACTGCCGCAATTGGTTGCCGTCGAGGGGCCGCATCTGACGCCAATACAGTTCGATCACGCGGCTTGTGAGTTCGTCGAGATCGATGTCCACCGGCGCCTCGGGATTCTCGGGAACCGATTCGACGGCGAGGTCGAGCAGCGCCACCAGGACAGCGAGCTTGTACGTGGCTGTGCGCCTTCCGCTCTCGAGGATCGCAACGAGCTTCTGACCGAGAGCCAGGGGATCGGCGGGGGCGGGCACGAGCGAAGTCTACGACTCCGCGAACGGTCGGAGGTGCGCGACAACCTTTTCCCAGTTCTCGAAGTCTGGCTGCCCGAAGTGGATATGAGTTCCCTGGAATTGATCCACGCCACGTGCGGTCCGGTCGTCGATGATGAACTCGCCCCGGTTGAGGTTCTTGTGGTGCGAGAGGATCAGGCGCTTGTGAGCGGGCGAATTCTCGTCTCGTCCGAGGTGCATCTTCACCCACAGCAGTTTCTCGGTCCAGGCGAGGGGATTGTCCCAGGGCGCCGTCGACAGGATGTAGGTGTCGAAAAGTCTCGACAGATCATGGAACGCCTCGACGGCGCCGGGCATCGGGTCCATGAGAGAGAAGATGCCGGAGACATCGTCGAGGCTGCCTTCGAACTTCCGGCGCTCGACCGTGCTGAGTCTGTCGATGCCGGATTGAAAGTCGACGAGCGTGTTGTCCATGTCGATGTAAAGGATTTTCCTTGCGGCACCCGCGGGAGCATCTGTCATGAATGTGCGGTTCCTTCTCTGTTGGATTACTTGTGGCAGTAGTTCGTTCCTTCACACAACGTTTCGCGTCGGACTCGCGTTCGGGAAGAAACTTCGATCACTCGACAGCCACAGGATAAGTCGAGGGTCCGACAGCCTGACTGTTGGCGATTGCCCGGCCGCGGGCTGCACCCCGTCCGCACAAACAAGACTGGGCGAGCGCACGTTGACGTACACTCGCCCAACCTCTTTCGGATCTCGACCAGACGGTCGCCGAGTCCGAGAACTCCGAAACTCAGTTCAACACGATCTCCACCGGCACCGCGTTGCCGAGAGTGTGTCCGACAGGTGAGCTGGCTTGGACCTTGGCGTGCAGCTCGTCGAGCTTCTCGCGCGGGGCGTCGGAGTCGATTGTCACCTTCGCGGTGATGGATTGGAAGCCGGCATGTCCTTCCGCCAGTCCGAGGAAGACGTGGAGGTCGACGTCGCCCTTCACATCAATCCGCAGGTCCTTGAGTTCGATGCCCGCCACCGTGGCATTCGCTGCATAGCCGACGGCGAGGCAGTTGCCCAGGGCGCCGAGCAGTTGCTCGACCGGGTTGGGTGCCGTGTCGCTGCCGCCGAGCGCGGCGGGCTCGTCGGACGCGACCGGCGAAAAGTTGCGAATCCGCGCCTCGGATGCGAACGAGCCGTTCCACTGGACGTGCGCGGCCCACGTCGTCTGCGCCTTGGTGGCGTCGCCCTGGATCGCCTCGACCAGTTCGCCGACAGCGGCGATGTCCACGTCATTGAGGCGGGTGGCGGTCTCGGTCATGGTGCTCCTTCGACAGTGCGGTTTGCCGACGAAGCTATCTGCCACCGCCCAGTACGACGACGTTCTGCGTCAGTGTGAGCGGAACACTTGGATGTTGCTACCGGGAGGAGCATCCTGCGCGGACGGATGGGCCGTCCAACGTCCGATTGGGATTCGTTCAATTCCCGTGGATCTCGCGACATCGCTCGACACTGTTGGTTTCGAGACACTCTGTCCACTTCCGCTGCTCGTCCGCCCACGGATGACTGGGTTCCTGGCCGGTGTCGAGTTGCCACTGGTAGTTGTCACAAACGATCGAGTTCCCAGCGGCGTCTGTCGCGGTGCGTCCGATATCTGCGCCGATACACCGATCCCCAAGGGACGGTCCGACAGGGGTCGTCGGCACGCCAGGATTCGGAGCAACGCCGGGCGAGCGAGACCACGCGGCACCGTCGGTGCCGGCGAGTCGTGAGCAGTAGGCCATGGCGCCGTCCGAGAACTGAGCCGTCGCCCCTCGTGGACCGCACTCGGCGCCTTCCACGACAACGGGTACTACCTGGGGAGGGACAGTTGGTGAGGCGACGGATGTCGAACTCGATGAGGTGGCGGGTGATTGGGCAACGCGGACACTCGACACAGTCGCGGATGTGACTGGGCTAGGTGCACTGGATTCGGTTACCGCTGGTCGATCGGCGGAACACCCGGACACCACCAGGAGTGCCAGTCCGGCCGCCGCTACGACGCGAAGCCCCCAGGCGACATGGTTCAGCACTGGTTTGATTCACCGATCTTGACCGCGGACAGCACGGCCTCACCCTCGGTGAATGTTGCTCCAGCGGCTGGCGTTTGCCCGACGACGATCCAGTTGCTATCGATCATCTGCGACCTACCACGGCCACTGGCGTCCTCGCTGCGGGAGAAAAAGACTCCAGCGGCCTGGATCGCGTTCTGTGCATCTTGAAGATTCATGCAGACGACGTTCGGCATGATCGACACCTCATCGACGGGCGGCGGGGTTCCGGTAGTGCGCTGAGAAGCGGGCGCAGGTGGCGATGGGTCCGTCACCTCAGTCGTTGTCGTCGGTGCCTCCTCGGTGGCCGACCGAGTCGATGTCGGCAACTCCGCCTCCGGTTCCGCTGTGCTGCATGCGGCGCTGACCGCGAAAATCGCGACGAGGGCAACCGTCAGAGGAAAGTGTCGAGCGCGCATGGGTCCTCGATTCGGCAAACTCACGAAACTGCGAACCCGAACTGTAGGACGACAAGGGATGACTGCACAGACGGTCAGCGCGATTTGGTTTGTTCGGAGGACCAGGTTCACCGGTGGCTTGATCGTCCGACGTCGCACAACTCCGGCACGCATCGCGTGCCGTTGTCGTCTGTCTACCAGGTGATCTCGATCTCGAGTTCGGACTCGTCCTCACCGCGTTCGATCTCGATCTTCAGTTGCACCGTGGCCGGGATGTCGACGCGCACGGTCTTGTTGTTCTCCACGAAGGACACTTCGTTGTGACGGGCGATCGCGTCCGCGAGTTCGTGGATCTTCTTCGCGGCCTCTTCACGGGACAGCTCGGTCTTGGTCTTGTGCTCGAACAGTTCGTCGCTCATCAGTCCATCTGAGCCGACCGGGTATGTCCGGTCAAGCGGCAGGCGTGCCGGAAACGCCGGATCGCTGTGCGGACACCTTCTCGTCACCCGCGCTTCACGGTGCATTGGAAGTGTTTCGCGACCCTGACGACCATGACCCAATCTCAACGAGTCGGGACTCCGTCACGTCGCGCGATCCTCCGGACCGCCGCTGCGGGCGCGCTCCTCGTCCCGGTCGGATCGGCACTCGCGGCCTGCGGATCGTCGAACCCGAGCGCGGCGGCGCCGAGCCTGGTCAGGAACCGGCCCGTTCTCACCCACGGCGTGGCCACCGGGGAAGTGACCAGTGGTGGAGCGTTGGTGTGGGCGCGGTCGGATCGGCCGGCGACGATGATCGTCGAGACTGCTTCGACCGAATCCTTCAGCGGTGCACGCACGCTGCGAGGTCCGATGTTGACTCCAGCAACCGACGGGACCGGCCGGCTACGTCTCGCCGGCCTCGAACCGGGACAGGTCGTGCACTATCGCGTGACCCTCGAGGGTGAGAACGGAGCGCGCTCCGAACCGGTGAGTGGCACCTTCACGACCGCGCCGGTGCGCGAAGGCGACATCAGGTTCCAGTGGTCCGGCGATGTGGTCGGCCAGGGCTGAGGTATCAATCCCGACATGGGCGGCCTGACGATCTTCTCCACCATGGCCGACCGCGAACCGCAGTTCTTCATCCACTCCGGCGACGCCATCTACGCCGACAACCCCGTCGAGCCGACGCAAGAGCAGAACGACGGCACGCTCTACCGGAACATCACCAGCCCGGCGAAGGAACAGGTGGCACAGACCGTGGATCAGTTCCGCGGCAACTATGCCTACAACCTCACCGACCAGCATTTCCGACGCTTCGTCGGATCCGTCCCGCAGCTCGTGCAGTGGGACGACCATGAGGTCGTCAACAACTGGTTCCCCGGCGAGAGCCTGTCCGGACAAGGCCGCGAGGGTTACACCGAGATGAGCGTCGACGTACTTGCGCGCAACGGACGCCAGGCATGGCAGGAGTGGCAACCCGTCGAGGTCGGCGCGTCGGATCGGTTGTATCGCACCATCTCCTACGGCCCGCTGCTCGATGTCTTCCTTCTCGACATGCGCAGTTACAAGGACCCTAATCCGGAAGCCTGGTCGAGAGGCAACGTCAACGGTCTCCTCGGCGCCGAGCAGACGCAGTGGCTCATCGACGGACTGAGGGGTTCGCGCGCGACATGGAAGGTCGTCGCCAACGACCTGCCGCTGAGTATTGTTGTCGGGGACAAGAACACGACACCGGCGAACGGCCCCAAGGCCATGGAGGCCGTCGCCCAGGGCGACGACGGTGACCCGCTGGGTCGGGAGATCGCGTTCGCGCGAATCCTCTCGGAGACGAAGAACGTGCCGAACGTCGTGTTCCTGACCGCCGACGTCCACTACACCGCAGCGATCTCGTACGAGCCGGATCGCGGGTCGTTCAAGGACTTCTCGCCCTTCTGGGAATTCGTCGCCGGACCGCTGCATGCCGGGGCGTTCCCCGAGAGTCCGCTGGATGGCACGTTCGGCGCCGAGTACGAGTTCGTGCACGCGCCGACCGAGTCGAATGTGTCACCGGCCGAGGGATTCCAGCACTTCGGAGAGGTGACGATCGACGGTAGGACCAAGGTGCTGAGCGTGGATCTGGTCGACGCGTCGGGCAGGACGCTGTACCGCAAGGCGCTGGAACCGGAGCGCTGAGACCGGGGCCCCGCGGAGTGCGGGATCAGTGCCGGAAACCGTTACGAATCACGCACTGTCGAGGACACCTCTAATTTCGCAAGGGGCGCAGGAACTCACCCGTGACCTCGACCGCAGGACCCGACGACCCGCCGCCCACGACGAGTGTTGCGAACGCCAGGTCCCCGACGATCCCGGCGAACCAGCCATGCGGGTTCTTGTTGTCACCGTATTCCGCGGTGCCGGTCTTGCCACCGAGCCCGGGGATGTCACGGAGTGCGGTCGCCGTGCCACGAGTGACCGTGTCCCGCATCATACTTCGGAGCGCTCGGACAACACGATCGGAGATCTGTTGGGGTTCGACGTCTCCCGTCGTTCGTTGCCCTTGAACCAGGGTGGGAACCGCGGTCTCGCCGCGAGCGAGGCTCGCCTCGGCGAGGGCGAGGCCGAAGGGGCTCACGGTCACGGTGCCCTGACCGATACCGTTCTCGACCCGCAACGCGGGGGAGTCGGCCCTGGGCACCGAACCGGTCACGGTTGTCAGGCCGGGGACCGTGAAGTCCGCGCCGACGCCGAATCGCCGCGCCATCGTGGTCATTGCATCGTCGGAGAGCTTGTTCGCGAGGGCGCCCATCGTCGTGTTGCACGACCGCGCGAACGCGGTGGGCAGTGGCACGGTCCCGAGGTCGAAGTCGTCCTCGTTCGGGATGGTCCGGCCTTCGATGGTGGCGCGTCCCGGACAGCGCACCTGCGAACCGATCTGAACCGCATCGGCATCCAGAGCGGCGGCGGTCGTGATGGTCTTGAATGTCGACCCGGGCGGGTACAGGCCGGACAGCGACACCGATCCCGACCTGTCCGCTGCGTCGTTCTGCGCGACGGCGAGAATTCCGCCGGTCGACGGTTCGAGGGCGACGATCATGGCCGGGCGTCGTTCACCGTCGACGGCGAGCTGCGCGCGGGTCTGGATGTCCCGATCGAGGGTGGTACGCACCGGGGGCGTCGCACCAGGCTGCGCCGAGTCCACGAGGTGGGTGGGTGTGCCCTCGGCGTCGACGATCTGGACGGACCAGCCGGCCGTGGCGTCGATGGTCGTACGCCAGATGTCCTCGAGTCCCGACATCGCCGGTGAGTGAAGAGCTTTCGTCGCGCTGAGCAGTGCGCCCTGCTCACTGAGCGTGACGCCGGGAATGGTTTTGACGTCGCGCTCGACCCGGACGAGATCGGAGCTGCGAAGTCGGATGACGGTCTGTTGCGGAGCAGTGTTGCCGTCGAAGGACGCGCGGATCCCCGCAGCGGTCATGCCCGGTTCGATGGGCCGGAGTACACGTGCGAGCGCATCTGCCGAACCGAGCTGCGCGCGTTCCAGATTCACCAGTGTGACAGGCTGCCACGTCATGAGCGGTCGACCACGGGCGTCGAGAACCGGGGTTCGATACGCGCGGTCGTCGCTGTACGACAACGACTCTCCGGCACGGAGCTGCCGATGGAGCACGGACGGTTGCCACCGGACCCGCCATCCAGAATCTGTCTCGGCGAGAACGACGGAGGTCTGATACGCGACGCTGCGGTCGCGGATCTGCCACCGGTGATCGAGGGTGCCACTGACCTCCTTGTCGTCGACGAGGCTGCCGGTGACCGAGAGTTTCGGCGTCTGACCCATGCCGTCGAACATCGCTGCGATCGCCGCGTTCGCCGCGACCGGATCGTCGGTGAGTACAGCGGCGCCGGAGGGATCGCCCTCCTGGAGGGCGGCGGCGAAGGACCGCAGCGCGTCCTCCGGCGACTCCGACGACAGGAAGCAGCCCGACACCGTACCCACGATCACCGCACATGCACTCAGGAGTGCCCACCATCGACGCATGCCCCGAGCCAACCCATCCAAGCTCCGCGATGCCAAGTTTCGGCACGCAATGGGTCGATAGCGGTTCGCTATGGTCGCTGCTGAAACGGTGGTTTGTGGTCAGTCGTTCGGCGTACGTAGTTCCGTGACCACCGCGCGGGCGACTTCCCCGATGGCGCGATCGACCTCGGGCAACGCCATCTCGGACCTCGCGCTCATCGTGAACACCGCAACGGCGACCGGCAGTTCGCCCGGGAACTCGATGACGCCGACTTCGTTGCGGACGGCGACGAGTGTGCCTGTCTTGCCCGCGACGCTGACCCGGCGGAACGGAAAGCCCGATGCCAGTCGCGAGGTGAAGACCTGCTTTCTCATCGTCTGCCGAATGAACTCGCACGACGCGGCGGACGCTGCGCGGTCGGTCCAGATCGCGTCGAGCAGCGTCGTACAGTCTCGGGGCGTCGCGGAGCTGGAGTACGCGGCGTCGTAGGCGCTGACCGACGGGTCGATGTCGGGATCAGCCAGTGCTGCGAAAGCCTCGGCGACGGTGCTCGTGCCCGTCTCCCGCTGCAGGCGCTCGTGCAGTTCGGCGACGCCGCCGACGATGCGGGTGTGCGCCAGGCCGAGTTGGTTCAGGTCTGCGTGGATCCGCGGCAACCCGATGTGGGTGAGGATGACGTCGGCGGCGACATTGTCGGAGACGGTCATCATCGACGTGGCCAGGTCGCGCCAGGTCATGGTCACGGGGTCGGTGAAGAGCGCGAGCCCGGTCGGTCCCGGAGCCCACCGCGTGGGCTCGACGGTGATCGATGCGGCGAGGTCGATGTCACCGCGATCTGCCAGGCGGCACAACGAGATCAACACCGCCAGTTTGTACACCGATGCCAGCACGACCGGCGCATCGGCATCGTGGCTGAACTCGACCGGTGTCGGCCCGATCGTCCGTGCATGCACGCAGCCCGAACACCCTGCATCGGTGAAGGTTTCGCGGATGACGCGATCGAGTTCGGCGCGGACCGGCGCGGGTAGGGACGTCGATGCGCTCACGAGGCCTTGCCCATTCGGTAGAGGGCGGCGGTGACGATTCCTGCCACCTCGCTGAGACCGGGTTCGCGATACACGACGCGTAGGCGTAGCGCCGTGGCGTCCCGGCCGATGGAAAGACAGCGGACGGCGTCGACCGCGGCGAGGACGTCGCGATCGACCGTCAGCGCGAAGGCGTTCCCGGCAGCGACCGCGGCCAGCACCTGGTCGGCTGAGGTCACCGGATACAACCGCGGGTCGAGTCCTGACTCGCGGAACCGGTCGATCAGCTGGTCGTGTGCGGGCGGGTTGAACGACCGTGGCGTGTGGCAGAAGTGCAGACCCGCCAGTTGACGTAGGCGGGGCCGGTCGGCGGATGCCGCCGGGTGCGTCGCAGGCACCACCACCGAGCGTTTGACGACGACAACCGGCCCGCTGGTCAAGGATCCGGTGACACAGGGGGCTTCGACGACGGCGAAGTCGAGTGAGCCGGCCGACACCTGTTCGACGAGATTCACTGTCGATGCGCTGACGGCGTCCTGCCCGGACGCCACGCCGGCGATGCGATGTGCGAGGGTGGCCGTGATCGTCGGTCCGATCAGTGACGCAGCGCCCCAACGTAATACCTCGGTGTGCTCGTGTAACCGGCGGGCCTCGCCGATGAATCGTGAAGCGTCGTCGACGAGCAGGCGAGCGCGGGGGAGGAGTTCGCGACCGGCGTCGGTGAGTTCGGCGCCGCGCGTGGTGCGTCGGATGAGCTGGAGCCCCAGCTGTTTCTCCAGGCGACGCAGACCCTGCGACACGGGCGGCTGCGTCATCTCCAGACGGGCAGCGGCCTCACCGAAGTGACCCTCCTCGGCCACGGCGACGAAGAACCGCAAGTGCCTGATCAGATCCACGGGTTCCAGGATGGCATGGTTGGTACGACTGGATCATCCGAGGAGGAAATGCCACGTGGACACGTTCTCAGCCGACGGGCTCACCTTCGAAGTGACCGATCTCGGAGCTGCCGACGACCCGGCGATAGTACTTCTACACGGATTCCCGCAGGACCGTACGGCGTGGAACGAAGTGGGGCAGTCGCTGGCCGCATGTGGTTTTCGGGTTCTCATCCCGAACCTGCGTGGCTACTCGCCCGAGGCGTGCCCGCGGTCGGTGTCGCGGTACGGGTCGCCGCGGCTCGTTGCCGACGTCATCGCGTTGCTCGACGCCGCGGGCGTGGACTGTGCTCATGTCGTCGGACACGACTGGGGCGGTGCTCTGACGTGGACGATGCGCAGAACTCACCCGCACCGACTGCGTACCGCCACGATCGTGTCGACCCCGCACCCGCAGGCCCTGGCATGGGGAATGCTACGAACAGGACAGGCGGTGCGGAGCTGGTACATGCTCGCGTTGGTGCTGCCTGCGGTACCGGAACATGTGCTGACGCGGCACCTGGCCCGGTTTCTGGAACGGTCCGGCCTCTCCGCGGAACGTGCGAATCACTATCAGCAACGCATGAGGTCGGACGGCGTCGCGCGAGGCGCGGTCAACTGGTATCGACGGATGCTGTTCGAGCGACTGCGGCCGCCGAAGCATCCCCGGCCACCTGCATCACAACAGCCTGTGCCCACGACGTACATCTACGGTCGGGACGATCCGTTCTTCAGTGTGGACGTGATGTGCAAGACTGCCGATGTCGTTCGCGGGCTGGACGTCCGCGAGATAGCCGGTGGGCACTGGCTACCGGAGTCCGAGCCGGATGTGCTGACGCAGAACATCATTCGGCACGTCGCGAGTGTCAGCACCGACTGAGCTGTCGGGCCGCGGCCGGCTGACGTCGGGGGCAGTTTTCGCCGCATACCGGACACAACTGCCCCAACCCCGATCGCGGCCCGAGAGCCGGGACCGTGCACGCCTTTGACAATTCCATAGTGACCGCCGGTTGCCGCCAGATCCGATCCCGCCGGGTGATGTTCGGTGAGCCGGGACAGGAACAGTGAGCGGAAACGCGAACTGTCGCTCACGCAATCTGTTGGGAGCCATTGTCAAGTATGAAACTCGCCCTTGGGTAGACGTTCGCGAGCCGTCGATGGCCACCCGTCGGCCGGCGTAGTTATCGTCCAGTAGTCGGGAACTCGGCTGAAGTCCATCCACCGACCATGTCCTAGGTAAAGCGAGTAGGCCTCTTCGTCCGGAAAGTTGCCCATTCGCACGTAAATGGAGATGCCGTCAACCGTCCCGACGTACCACGAGCTGTCGGACGGGTCAGCGACGAAGTCGATTCGCGTGGCGAGTGCCCGGTCGAGGTCTGGGACGCAGGACGCGCGTGTTACCACTCTTGCTCCTGAGGTCAATCGTCGAAGCGCGCGGAACTGACCGTATCGATCAGGGTTGACCGCGTCGCGAGGTTGGTCGAAATGGTGGTACCTGTGCACTGCAGGAGGTAGGCCACATTGCCCCGTTGGTATGCCTCGAGTTTGGTGACCGTGTAGAGCCAGCTGCCGTTTTCTCTACGATGACTGCCTGCTTGTAGCGTTGTTCCCTCGGTGCGCGTGCTGGTCGGATACCGGTCCGCGCGTTGCTCGGTCCAATCTGGAAGCTCGCGAGCCTCGGCGAATGCGTGATCGAACAGGTCGTTGACTGCCACCGTCGCGTCCACCACAAAGCGTGTCAGGATTACGGCCACGTTGTCCGTGAAATCTTCTTCGGGAGCTTGCTGTGCTACGTACAGGCCTATGAACCCGGATCGGGTGCCCGAGGGGTCGGCTCGGTAGTCGTCAGCGTCTACCTCTATTCGCACGTCGCCTGGGAGTGTTCGAGGATCGGTGACGCGGGATCGCACTACAGCCATCCGCTCGAGTCTGTCGTGAAGAGTCCAATTCTCGCCCAATCGAAACAAGCCGCCAATCTGCTTCCGAACGTTCTTCCGATTGGTCCGGTGGCGACTACCCCGATGCCGACCAATAGGAACACGCTGCGCCTGCCAACGCACCGTACTCGGCGCCCTCCCACCCCCGCCGAAGGACCCCCGCCACTTCACGCTGCTATCAGAGCGATCCCCCGACGGACGCTTGTCGCCAGATCAGCGCAAGAACACCGACGCCGAATCGGCGAGATCGAGCAGCGGTTGGGGGAAGACGCCGAGGGCCACCGTGGCGAGAGTGCACAGGGCGATGCCGGACGTCGTCAGCACACTGGGTTTCACCACGTGCGGGGCGCCGGTGGCGGGTACGTCGTCGAAGAACATGGCGACGATGATGCGGATGTAAACGTATGCGGCGATCGCGCTGCTGATGACGCCGATGACCACGAGTACGCCGCCGCCGGAACCGGCTGCTGCGGCGAAGACGTCGAACTTGGCGATGAAGCCACTGGTCAGTGGGATGCCCGCGAACGAGAGCAGATAGACCGCGAACATGGCACCCACAAGCGGATATCGGCGGCCCAGCCCCGACCACTGGGTGAGGTCGGTGGCCTCGCGGCCGGACAGGTGGGGGTTGCGCGGTGTCGGTGTCGCGCCGTGGATGACGGCATTGCGAGCGGAGGTCCGGGTGTCTGTGTCGGGCTCGCGGATCACGGCGACCGTGGCGAACGCGCCGAGAGTGGTGAAGGCGTAGGCGGCGAGGTAGAACAGCGTGGCGCCGAGTCCGGCGTCGTCGAAGGCGATCAGGCCGAGCAGGATGAACCCGGCGTGCGCGATCGACGAGTACGCCAGCATGCGCTTCACGTCCGTTTGGGTCACCGCCATCACCGAGGCGATCACCATCGAGGCGATCGCCACCGCCCACAGTGCGGGTTCCCACTGCTCGCGGAGTGCGGGGAAGCCGACGTAGAACACACGTAGCAGCGCGCCGAAGGCGGCGACCTTGGTTGCTGCGGCCATGAACGCCGTGACCGGCGTCGGGGCGCCCTGATAGACATCCGGTATCCACGAATGGAACGGCACCGCACCCACTTTGAAGAGCAGGCCGACGGCGAGGAGGGCCAGTCCGATGAGTGCCAGCGTGGTGTCTCCGCCACCGTCGGCGGCCGCCGAGATCGACGCACCGATCGTCGAGAGGTTGAGCGAACCCGTGGCGCCGTACACGAACGCCGAGCCGAACAGGAAGAACGCCGACGAGAACGCACCCAGCAGGAAGTACTTGAGCGAGGCCTCCTGCGAGATGAGGCGCCGCCGCCGCGCGAGTCCGCACAGCAGATACAGCGGGAGCGAGAACACCTCCAGCGCGATGAACATCGTGAGGAGATCACCGCACGCCGGGAACAACATCATCCCGCCCACCGCGAGCAGGGCCAGCGGGAACACCTCGGTGGTCACCGCACCGGCGCGGGTGGCCTCGAACTCGGCGTCGGTGTTGGGCACCGAGGCTCCCGAGGGGGTGAACATGTCCGCGTCGACCCCACCACCGTTCGGACCGACGCCGGCGGTGCCTGCGCCGGCCGCCGACTCGGCCCCGCCGACCCCGGCGAGTCTGCGCATCGTCACGGGCGCCACGACGCGCTCGAGCCGACGTTCGGCCATGAACCCGACCGCAACGATCGCGATGATCAGCAGCAGTCCTTGCAGATACAGTGCCGGCCGGTCGACGACGACCGCGCCGGACATCGCGAACTCACCGTTCGCGCCATCGTGTGTCTGCGCGACCGCCAGCGTGATCAGTGCAGCGAATGCGACGACCAGTCCGCCGAGCGAGAGAGACAGTTGCATGGGATAGCGCAGGCGGCCCGGCGCGAACGCCTCGACCAACACCCCGACGACCCCGGCGCCGAACACGATGAGCATCGGTGACAGTGATGCGTACTCGACGCTGGGGGTGTCGATGGCAGCGAGCGTCATCGAGTCTCCGACGAGGGTGTTCGGATTCATCAGTTGCCCTCCGCATCAGGCTCGGCCACAGCCGGTTCGGGCGATTCGACGCCGACGGTGGTGAGCGTTGCCTGCACCGCGGGATCGATCAGATCGATCATCGGTTTCGGGTACACCCCCAGCCCGATGAGCAGGGCGAGGAGCGGTGCGACGACCACCAGCTCGCGTCCCGCCAGGTCCCGCATCGGCGACGAGCGGGCGTCGGGCGTCTTAGGCGGCCCGCCCATCATGCGCTGATAGGTCCAGAGGATGTAGATCGCCGAGAGGACGAGCGCCGAGCAGGCGACCACCGCGGCCACCGGGTATCGGGTGAATGTGCCGATGAGAACCAGGAATTCGCTGATGAAGGGGGCGAGCCCGGGGAGCGAGAGGGTGGCGAGCCCGGCGACCAGGAAGGTGCCCGCGAGGACCGGTGCGACCTTCTGCACCCCTCCGTAGTCGGCGATCAGGGTGCTCCCACGGCGCGACACCAGGAACCCGGCGATGAGGAACAGTGCCGCGGTGGAGATCCCGTGGTTGACCATGTAGAGGGCCGAGCCGGTCTGGCCCTGGTCGGTCATCACGAAGATCCCGAGGATGATGAAGCCGAAGTGGGAGATGGATGTGTAGGCGATCAGCCGCATCACGTCGGTCTGGCCGATCGCCAGGATCGCGCCGTAGACGATGCCGACCACGGCGAGTCCGCAGACGAGCGGCGCGAAATACTGTGACGCATCCGGGAACAGCTGCATGCAGAACCGCAGCATCGCGAAGGTCCCGACCTTGTCCATGACGGCCATCATCAGTACCGCCGAGGCGGGAGTGGCTGCGACCGCGGCGTCGGGCAACCACGAGTGCAGCGGCCACAGGGGCGCCTTCACCGCGAATGCGAACAGGAAGCCGAGGAACAGCAGCTTGGCCAGCCCGGTCGAATCGTCGATCTGTCCGCCGGCGACCGCGGCGGCGATGTCCTGCAGCGCGAAGGTCCCGCCACCGTCCGCGCCCACCCCGTCCTGCGCGGTCACCACGTAGAGCCCGATCACCGCGGCCAGCAGGAGGAGGCCGCCGAAGAGGTTGTACAGCAGGAACTTCACCGCCGCGGCCGATCGGTTCGGCCCGGTGCCGAACCCGCCGATCAGGAAGTACATCGGGATGAGCATCGCCTCGAAGAAGATGTAGAACAGCAGTACGTCGAGGGCGACGAAGCTCATCAGCACCATCGCCTCGGTCGCGAGGAACAGTGCCAGATAGATGTGCGGGCCCTTCTGCGCGCGACCGCCCGAGCTGTCCAGCGAGCCGACGGATTCCGCATCGCGCCAGCCGGCGACGAGCAGCAGCGGCAGTAGCGCCGCGGTCAGCAGCACCAACACCAGTCCGATGCCGTCGAGACCGAGCGCGTACCGCGTGCCCAGCGCCGGTATCCAGCTGACATCCTCGACGAACTGGTAGCGCTCGCCACCGGGATCGAAACCGATCGCGAGGCCGATCGCCAGGACGAGAACCGCCACGGACATCACGAGAGCGAACCACTTCGCGGCGGTCGCCCGGTGCGCCGGCACCGCCAGGACAAGCGCCGCGCCGACCGCGGGCGCGACCCAGAGGACGGTCAGCCAGGGGATGCTCACAGGACGTTCACCGCCATCACCAGGGCCACGATCACCGTGGTGCCCGCGAACATCGACAGGGCGTAGGACCGGACATATCCGTTCTGCCAGCCCCGTATTCGACCCGACGCACCGGTCACCGCATCGCCGACGCCGCTGGTGAGTGCGTCGACCCCGTCGGACTCGACCGCGACCAACCCGGAGGTGAGGCGCCGGCCCGGCCGCATCAGCAGCTCTTCGTTGACGGCATCGCCGTAGAGATCGCGGCGGGCGGCGACGGTCAGCACGGACACGTCCTCGGGTGCGGTCACCGGCACCGCACGGGTCGCGTACTGACGGTAGGCGACGGCAACGCCGGCGGCGACCACGACGAGGATGATCGCGGTCATCGCCCACACCGGGATGAGGTGGTGCGCGGTGTGTTCTCCGACAACGGGTTCGAGCCACGTCTCCAGCGATCCGCCGATGGCCAGGAGGCCGCCTGATGCGACGGAGCCGAGCGCGATCAGGATCATCGGACCGGTCATCACCCGCGGCGACTCGTGCGGATGCGGTACCGGCGCGTCGGTGCCGTCGTGCCAGCGCCTGTCGCCGAAGAAGGTCAGCAGCATGACCCGGGTCATGTAGAACGCGGTGATCCCGGCGCCGAGAAGTGCGGCGCCACCGAGGATCAACCCCTTGGCGCCACCGGCTCCGAACGCCGCCTCGATGATGTGATCCTTCGAGTAGAAGCCGGCGAACGGCGGTACGCCGATGATGGCGAGATAGCCGACACCGAAGGTGGCGAACGTGATCGGCATCAGGGTGCGCAGGCCACCGTAGCGGCGCATGTCGGTCTCGTCGTTCATCCCGTGCATCACCGAACCTGCGCCCAGGAACAGCCCCGCCTTGAAGAAGCCGTGGGTCAGCAGGTGCATGATGGCGAACGCGTAACCGGCCGGCCCGAGCCCGGCGGCCAGGACCATGTACCCGATCTGGCTCATCGTCGACGCGGCCAGCGCCTTCTTGATGTCGTCTTCCGCGCAACCGATGACCGCACCGAACAGCAGGGTGACCGCGCCGACGACCACGACTCCGACCTGGGCGGCGGGGGCGAGGTCGAAGATCGGGCCCGAGCGGACGATGAGATAGACGCCCGCGGTCACCATGGTCGCGGCGTGGATCAGGGCCGACACCGGTGTCGGACCCTCCATCGCGTCGCCCAGCCAGGACTGCAGCGGTACCTGCGCCGATTTGCCGCACGCGGCGAGGAGCAGCACGAAACCCAGTGCGGTGAGCGTGGTCTCGCCCGCCTGCGAGGCGCCGTCGAAGACGGCGGTGAAGGACACCGACCCGAACGTGGCGAACATGATCATCAGGCCGACGGCCAGCCCGATGTCGCCGACCCTGTTCACGACGAACGCCTTCTTGGCGGCGGTGGCCGCCGACGGCTTGTACTGCCAGAAGCCGATCAGCAGGTAGGACGCGAGCCCGACGCCTTCCCAGCCGAGATACAGACCCAGGTAGTTGTCGGCGAGGACGAGCACCAGCATGGCCGCGAGGAACAGATTGAGGTAGGCGAAGAATCGACGACGATCGGGATCGTGCTGCATGTAGCCGATCGAATAGACATGGATGAGTGAACCGACGCCGGTGATCAGCAGGACGAAGCACATCGACAACTGGTCGAGGCGCAACCCGAAGTCGACCTGCAGCTCGCCCACCGGTACCCAACTGAAGAGGACGTCCGACACGGCGCGGTCGTCGGCGGAACGGGACACCATGCCGGTGAACATGATCAGCGCGACCGCGAACGACGCGATCGCCAGACCCGTACCGAGCAGGTGCCCCCACCGGTCGGTCGCGCGTCCGCCGAGGAGCAGGATCGCGGCACCCACGAGCGGCAGTGCGGGGATCGACCACAGCAGTGACGCAGTGAGTTCGGCGTTCACCAATCCTCCTCTACCGCTTCAGCAGATCCGCGTCGTCGACCGACGCCGACCGGCGCGATCGGAAGATGGTCATGATGATCGCCAGTCCGACCACCACTTCCGCCGCGGCGACGACCATCGTGAAGAAGGCGATCACCTGGCCGTCGAACGACTGGTTCATCCGAGCGAAGGTGACGAAGGCGAGGTTGGCCGCGTTGAGCATCAGCTCGATGCACATGAAGACGATGATCGCGTTGCGTCGCAGCAGTACTCCGGCGGCGCCGATGGTGAACAACAGCGCCGCGAGGTAGAGGTAGTTCTCCGGGTTCACCGGCCACCCCCCGGCTCCTCGGGTGTGTGGGCGCGAAGTGTCCGCGCGGCCAGGATGGCGTTCACCGACAAGTCCGACGGGGAGCCGTCGGGCAGGCGTGCCGGCACGTCGACCGCATTGTGTCGCGCATAGACGCCAGGTGTCGGCAGCGGGGTCAGGTTCACCCCACTGCGGAACCGCGCCTGCGACAGTTCCTTCTGGGTGAGCCGCGGTCCGAAGCGTTCCCGGTGCGCCAGCACCATGGCGCCCAGCGTGGCGGCGATGAGGAGCGCGCCGGTGAGCTCGAAGGCCCACAGGTAGCGGACGAAGATCAGCTCGGCGATGGCCTCGACGGCGTCGTCGCTCCCCGCGGCCATCGCGTCGGGGGCGGTGGCTCCGGTGACGACTCCGACGGTGGCGCTGCCGATCCCGGCGATCAGCAGAACCCCGAAGCCGAGTCCGATCAACGCGGCGGACACCCGCTGACCGCGCAACGTCTCGCGCAACGAGTCCGACGAGTCGACGCCGATCAGCATGATGACGAACAGGAACAGCATCATCACCGCGCCGGTGTAGACCACCACCTGCACCACACCCAGGAACAGTGCCCCCTGCGCGACGTAGAAGACCGCGAGCACGATCATCGTGGTGGCCAGGGAGATCGCCGAATAGACGGCTTTGGTGGCGAAGACGACGCCCAGAGCGCCTGCGACGGCGACGGTTCCGAGAACCCAGAACTGGATCGCCTCACCGGTTGAGGTGCGAACCGCCTCGTCGGCGAGCCACAGGGTGTCCGTGGCGGTCATGGCTGCGTCTCCCGGTGACCCCGGACCGTCGGAACCGGCAGGTCCACGCGGCCGTCGGCACTCACCTCACCCCGGTAGTAGTTCTCCTCGGTGGAGCCCGGTGCCATCGCATGCGGCGGCGCCTCGACGCCGGGTTCCAGCGGAGCGAGCAGACGGTCCTTCTCGTAGATGAGGTCGGCGCGATTGTCGTCGGCGAGCTCGTAGTCGTTGGTCATCGTCAGCGCTCGCGTGGGGCACGCCTCGATGCACAGCCCGCAACCGATGCACCGCAAGTAGTTGATCTGGTAGACGCGGCCGTACCGTTCGCCAGGTGAGTAGCGCTCCTCGGAGGTGTTGTCGGCGCCCTCGACATAGATCGCATCCGCCGGACAGGCCCAGGCGCACAGCTCGCACCCGATGCACTTCTCCAGGCCGTCGGGATGCCGGTTCAACTGGTGGCGGCCGTGGTATCGCGCGGCGGTGGGTCGCTTCTCCTCTGGATACTGCTCGGTGATCGTCGGCTGGAACATGCCGCCGAAGGTGACACGCAAACCGCTCACGGGTTTCAGGAAGTCAGGCATCGGTGGTCTCCCGGTTCGCTGTCGGATCGGTGACGGGTGTGCCCGGCTCGGATGTGGTCCCCGGTCGTAGCACCTGACCGGGCATCGGCGGAACGGGGAATCCGCCTGCCATCGGGTCGAACTCGTCGGGTGCGGCCGGGTCTCCGGACTCATCCGCCGCATCAGGGGTGTCGGGAATCCTCATCAGCCGCAAGACCGCGTAGGCGATCAGGCCGGTGACCACGAGCCCGGCTCCCGCGGACACGAGTGCCCGGGTGAGGTCGGCGTCCTCACCGGCGAACGCGGCCCGGATGATCGCGACGACCATCACCCAGGTGAGCGAGATGGGGATCAGGACCTTCCAGCCCAGGTTCATGAACTGGTCGTACCGCAAGCGCGGCAGGCTGGTTCGCAGCCAGATGAACACGAACAGGAACACCCACACCTTCAACGTGAACCAGAGCACGGGCCACCAACCGGAGTTGGCCCAGTCGAAGGCGCTCACCGGCCACGGCGCCTGCCAACCGCCCAGGAACAGCGTGGTGGCGAGCGCGGAGACGGTGACCATGTTGATGTACTCGGCGAGCATGAACATCGCGAACTTCAACGACGAGTACTCGGTGTGGAACCCGCCGACCAGCTCGCCCTCGGCCTCGGGCAGATCGAAGGGTGCCCGGTTGGTCTCACCGACCATCGAGATGGCGTAGATGACGAACGAGGGCAGGAGCAGCAGTACATACCAGTGGTGCTCCTGCGCGGCAACGATTCCCGATGTCGACATGGTCGCGGCGTCGAGGAACACCGCGGCGAAGGTGAGTCCCATGGCGATCTCGTAGGAGATGACCTGGGCCGTCGACCGGAGGCCACCGAGCAGTGGATACGTGGAGCCCGACGACCAGCCGGCCAGCACGATCCCGTAGACGCCCACCGATGTCACGGCCAGGACATACAGGACCCCGACCGGGAGGTCGGTGAGCTGCAACGGTGTCTGGTGACCGAACACCGACACCATCGGCCCGAACGGGATGACCGCGAAGGCCATCACCGCCGGAACGACCGCGATGATCGGCGCCAGCAGGTAGATCACCTTGTCGACGCCGGTGGGGATGATCCCTTCCTTGAGCGCGAGCTTGACCCCGTCGGCAAGGCTCTGCAAGATTCCCCTGGGGCCGACCCGGTTCGGACCGATCCGGGTCTGCATGCGGGCCATGATCTTTCGTTCCAGCAGTATCGCGACGAGCGGATTGACGACGAGGAACGCGAACACCGCCACCGCCTTGGCGACGACGAGCCAGATCGGATCGAGCCCGAAGTCGTCGAGGGTGGGGTAGTCGACGGCGAGTGTCACGGGGCACCCCCTGCGGTGTCATCTGTGATGTCGACCGGTGCTGGAGCGGGCGCGAGGGCGACGAGATCCCCCTCCTGCGCGCGGAGCGCCGCGTGGACGTGCGAGCCGGGTGAGAACAGCGGGAGCCAGACCACCCGGTCAGGCATGTCGGTGATCTCCACCGGAAGGGTGATGGCGCCGTCGGCGGTGCTGACGCGGAGACGGTCACCCGCCGCGACACCGGCTTCGGCGGCGGTGGAGCGCGCCAGCCGAGCCACCGGCGGGCGGGCGGTACCGGCGAGGTACGGCTCCCCGTCTTGCATCCGTCCCTCGTCGAGCAGCATGTGCCATCCGGCCAGGACCGCCTGGCCGGCGGCCGGAGTGCGCTGCGGCATGTCGACGGCGTCGACGGCGGGCCGCCGGCCCGACCACCCACCGATCCGTCGCAGGTCGATGTGGATGGTCGCCACATCGCCACATCGGAGGTCGACACCCATCTGCCGGGCGATCTCGTCGAGGATGCGGTGGTCGGACAGATGGCCGGAATCCTTCAGGGCGGTGGTGAAGCTCCGCGGGCGGCCCTCCCAGTCGACGAACGTGCCCTCTTTCTCGGCGACGACGGCGGTCGGGAACACCACGTCCGCGGACCGCGTGACAGCGCTGTGGCGTTGCTCGAGGCCGACGACGAACGGGGCGGCGGCGAGCGCCTCGGTCGCCGCGGTGGGGTCGGGGAGGTCGTCGATGTCCACACCGGCGATCAGCAGCGAGAGTCCGTGGTAGCGCGCGGCATCGATCATCCCGGCGGTGTCTCGGCCGGGCCGTGGGTCGAGGTCGGTGCCCCAGATGTCGGCCACCGGCGTACGGGCGGCGTCGTCGTCGAGCGGGCGCCCTCCGGGCAGGAGTCCCGGCAGGGCTCCCGCCTCGAGTGCGCCCCGTTCGCCCGCGCGTCGCGGGATCCACGCCAGTCGGCCGCCGGTGCGCTCGGCCAGCTGCGTGGCCGCGAGCAGCGCACCGGGCCGGGTGGCGAGCCGTTCGCCGACGACGATGACCGAACCGGGTGGCTCGAGGTGGGCGAGCACCGCCTCCGACCGCAGCGCCCCGGCCTCGTCACCCGGCACGGTCGGGAAGAGCGTGGCGTCGAGTTTGGTTGCGCCTCGGCTCGCGAACGGGGCGAGCGTCGCGACGCGCTGACCCGAGGTGCGGACCGCGCGCCGGAGACGCAGGAAGACGATCGGGGACTCCTCCTCGGGTTCGAACCCGACGAGCAGCACCGCGGGCGCGCTCGACAGGTCCTCGTAGGTGGTCTCGAGCCCGCGCCCGGCGACGCGGGCGGCGAGGAAGGCGGCCTCCTCGGCGCTGTGGCTGCGGGCGCGGAAGTCGATGTCGTTCGTGCGCAACACGGTCCGCGCGAATCGTGAGTACGCGTAGGCGTCCTCGACGGTCAGCCGGCCGCCGGTGAGAACACCGGTGTTGCCCAGCGATCGGGACAACCCCTCGCTCGCGACGCGCACCGCGTGCGCCCAGGACACCTCACGCAGTTCGCCGTGCCGGTCCCGGACGAGTGGAGCGGTGATCCGCTCCGCCGACGACGCGTACGCGAACGCCCAGCGTCCCTTGTCGCAGTTCCACTCCGAGTTGACCTCGGGGTCGTCGCCGGCGAGCCGTCGCAGGACCTTGCCGCGGCGGTGATCGGTGCGCTGGGCGCAGCCACTGGCGCAGTGCTCGCACACGCTCGGCGTCGACACCAGGTCGAAAGGACGCGCGCGGAACCGGTACTGCGCGCCCGTCAGCGCACCGACCGGGCAGATCTGGACGGTGTTCCCGGAGAAGTAGGAGTCGAACGGCTCGTCGGCGTAGACGCTGACCTGTTGCAGCGCACCGCGATCCGCGAGCTCGATGAGCGGATCACCCGCGACCTGCGTGGAGAATCGGGTGCAGCGGGCACACAGCACGCACCGCTCCCGGTCGAGCAGGACCTCCGACGACAGCGGGACCGGCTTGGTGAAGGTCCGCTTGACGCCGTCGAACCGGGACTCCGCGCGCCCGGCCGACATCGCCTGGTTCTGCAGGGGGCACTCGCCGCCCTTGTCGCACACCGGACAGTCCAGGGGGTGATTGATCAGGAGGAGCTCCATCACCCCGCGCTGGGCTCCCGCCGCGATCTCGGAACTGAGCTGTGTCCGCACGACCATTCCCTCGGTGGCCACGGTCGTGCACGACGCGAGCGGCTTCCGCTGTCCCTCGACCTCGACGAGGCATTGCCGGCAGGCGCCGACCGGTTCCAGGAGCGGGTGGTCGCAGAACCGCGGGATCGTGATCCCGATCTGCTCGGCCGCACGGATGACCAAGGTGCCCTTGGGAACCCGGACAACACGGTCGTCGATCGTGATGCCCACCAGGTTGTCTGTCTCGGTCGCCGGACCGCTGCCGTGAACCAGTGTCATCGGACGCCTCCCGACCAGACGGTCGACCGTGAGTGATCGAACGGGCACCCGTGGTCGAGGTGAGCCAGATACTCGTCGCGGAAGTACTCCAACGAGGACACGATCGGGCTGCCCGCGCCGTCCCCGAGAGCGCAGAACGACTTGCCGACGACGCTGTTGGTGACGTCGGCGAGGGTGTCGAGGTCCGCGGCGGTTCCGCCCTCGTGCTCGAGACGACGGAGCAGTTGCACCAGCCAGTACGTACCTTCGCGGCACGGGGTGCATTTCCCGCAGGACTCGTGTTCGTAGAACTCTGTCCACCGCAGGACGGCGCCGACCACACACGTCGTCTCGTCGAAGATCTGCAGGGCCTTGGTGCCGAGCATCGACCCGGCCGCGGCGACGCCCTCGTAGTCGAGCGGGACGTCGAGGTGCTCCGGCGTCAGCATCGGCGTCGACGACCCGCCCGGCGTCCAGAACTTCAGCTCGTGACCGGCGCGCACCCCGCCGGCACGATCGAGCAGTTCCCGTAGCGAGATCCCCAGCGGCGCTTCGTACTGTCCGGGACGCGTCACATGACCCGACAGCGAGTAGAGGGTGAACCCGGGCGACTTCTCGGTGCCCATGGACCGGAACCAGTCGACGCCGTTACGGACGATCGACGGGACACTCGCGATCGACTCCACGTTGTTCACGACCGTCGGACTCGCATACAGCCCGGCGACCGCCGGGAAGGGCGGGCGCAGGCGGGGCTGTCCCCGTCGGCCCTCGAGCGAATCGAGCAGTGCGGTTTCCTCGCCGCAGATGTAGGCACCCGCGCCGGCGTGGACGACCAGTTCGAGGTCGAAGCCCGAACCCAGGATGTCGGCGCCGAGATAACCAGCGGCGTAGGCCTCGTCGACGGCGGTGCGCAATCGCCGGAGAACCGAGGCGACCTCGCCGCGTACGTAGATGAACGCGTGGTGAGCGCGGATGGCATGGGCCGCGATGATCACGCCCTCGACGAGGGTGTGCGGCGAGGCGAGCATCAGCGGCATGTCCTTGCAGGTGCCGGGCTCGGACTCGTCGGCGTTGACCACGAGATAGTGCGGGATGGTCTCGTCGCCCTGGGGGATGAACGACCACTTCATGCCCACCGGGAAGCCGGCGCCGCCGCGGCCCCGGAGTCCGGCGGCCTTGACCATCTCGATGATGTCGTCGGGCGGAGTCCGCAACGCGGTCGACAACGCGCGATAGCCGTTGTGGCGTCGGTAATTGTCGAGGGTCCAGGATTCCGGCTCGCTCCAGTGGCGGGACAGGACCGGGGCCTCCGGAGGTTCGGGCTCGGGGTCGGGTGCTGCACTCGTCGGCTGGGAGGTGGTTTCGACTCGGCTCCTCGCTTCGCTCGGGGCCGGCTCAACCAGCGGGGAGGGGGCCGGCGCGACCACCCCGGCAAGGTCCCGTTCGGTTCCTCGGAACGATCGCACCGGACCGGTTCCGCGAGCCGGCGTCACCTCGACGCCGGCACGGAGGTCCTCGATCAGCTCGATGGTCGACTCCGGGGTCTGGTCGTCGAAGAACTCCCAGTTGACCATCACCACCGGCGCGAAATCGCAGGCCGCGTTGCACTCGACGTGTTCGACGGTGATGCGGTGGTCGGCTGTGGTGTCCCCGGGTTCGACGCCGAGGTGGTCGCAGACCGAGCGCAGGATCTCGTCGCCGCCGAGGGTCGCGCAGAGGGTGTTGGTGCAGACGCCGACCAGGTACTCGCCGGTGGGTGTGCGCCGGTACATCGAGTAGAAGGTGGCGACCGAGGCCACCTGTGCGGGCGTCAGATCCAGTAGCGCGGCGCAGAACTCGATGCCGGCGCGCGTGAGGCGGCCGTCCTGGGACTGGACCAGGTGCAGCAGCGGCAGCAGCGCCGATCGAGCCTGCGGGTAGCGGGCCACGATCGGCCGGGCCTGTGTTTCGAGGTGCTCGGCGACCTCGACCGGGTAGTCCGTCGGTCCGTCGAAGACGATGGGTGGGACCGGGGTGGCGTGCGCCGGCGCCGATCCCTCCGGCGGCGGTGCGGTGCTCAGGTCCACGAACACGGGATCGGTCATCGGTCCACGCCTCCCATCACGGGGTCGATGCTGGCCACCGCCGTGATGACGTCGGCGACCATCCCGCCTTCGCACATCGCGGCGACCGCTTGCAGATTCGTGAACGACGGGTCGCGGAAGTGGACGCGGTACGGACGGGTGCCGCCGTCGCTGACCATGTGGGCGCCGAGTTCGCCCCGCGGTGATTCGACGGCGATGTAACACTGGCCGGCCGGGACGCGCATGCCCTCGGTGACCAGTTTGAAGTGGTGGATGAGAGCCTCCATGGAGGTCCCCATGATCCGCGCGATGTGCTCGGGCGAATTGCCCAGTCCATCCGGCCCGAGCGCGAGGTCGGCAGGCCAGGCGAGTTTGCGGTCGGCGACCATCACCGGCCCCGGACGCAGGCGTTCCAGGCACTGTTCGACGATGCGGATCGATTCGCGCATCTCCCGGACGCGGATCAGGTAGCGGCCGTACGAATCGCACGTGTCCTCGGTGATGACGTCGAACTCGTAGTCCTCGTAACCGCAGTATGGTTCGGCCCGACGCAGGTCGTGCGGATAACCGGCCGACCGCAACACCGGGCCGGTGATCCCGAGTGCCATGCAGCCGGTGAGATCCAGGTAACCGACGCCCTGGGTCCTCGCCTTCCAGATGTAGTTGTCGGTCAGCAGATCTCCGAGTTCGTCCAGGCGGCCGGGGAGCTGGCGGATCACCTCGGCGACACGTTCGACACCATCCGCCGGGAGGTCCTGTGCGACACCCCCGGGCCGGATGTAGGCGTGGTTCATCCGGAGGCCGGTGATGAGTTCGAACAGGTCGAGAATCATCTCCCGTTCGCGGAATCCGAGGAACATCGCCGTGACGGCACCGAGTTCCATTCCGCCGGTGGCCAATGCGACGAGGTGGCTGGAGATGCGGTTGAGTTCCATCAGCATCACCCGGATGACGGTGGCACGCTCCGGGATGTCGTCGGTGATGCCGAGGAGTTTCTCGACACCGAGGCAGTAGGCGGTCTCGTTGAAGAACGGCGACAGGTAGTCCATCCGCGTGACGAACGTGACGCCCTGAGTCCAGTTGCGGTACTCCAGGTTCTTCTCGATCCCGGTGTGCAGGTACCCGATTCCGCAGCGGGCCTCGGTGACGGTCTCGCCCTCGATCTCGAGGATCAGACGCAGGACCCCGTGTGTCGACGGGTGTTGCGGACCCATGTTGACGACGATGCGTTCGTCACCGGGTTGTTGTTCGGCGCGGGTGCGGACGTCGGACACGATCGAGTCCCAGTCCTGCCCGGACACGGTGTAGGTGCGTGTGTGGGTGTCGGTCATCAGTTGTACGACCTCCTCCGGTCGGGCGGGTCGATGCGGGTTCCCTTGTATTCCACGGGGACTCCGCCGAGCGGGTAGTCCTTCCGCTGGGGATGCCCTTCCCAGTCGTCGGGCATCTCGATCCTGGTCAGAGATCGATGGCCGTCGAAGACGATGCCGAAGAAGTCGTAGGTCTCGCGTTCGTGCCAGTCGTTGGTCGGGTAGATGTCACAGATGCTCGGGATGTGCGGATCGGCGTCCGGAGCCGCGACCTCGAGCCGCACTCGTCGACCGTGCGTGAGCGATGCGAGGGGATAGACGGCGTGGAGTTCCCGGTCCGCATCGCCGGGGTAGTGGACCCCGCTGACCCCCAGGCAGAGTTCGAAGCGCAGGGCGGGCGCATTGCGAAGAGCCAATGCAACGGCCGGGAGATGCCGGCGCACAACGTGGATGGTCATCTCGTCGCGAAAGACCACGACCTTCTCGATCGCGTCGTCGTGACGATCGCCCAGTTCGTCTCGCAGGCGATCGGAGATCTCGTCGAAGTAGCCGCCGTACGGACGGGACGAGCTGGGCGGCAGCGTGACCGGCCGGACCAGCCCGCCGTATCCCGACGTGTCGCCGGTTCCGGGCGGGCCGAACAGGCCGTGCCGGACGCCGATCTGTTCGGAATCGGGGGGCGGAGGCGCCGGATTCTCGGGATCCTGGTGGCCTGCGGGCGTCGTCATCGGAGCAACCCCTTGAGCTCGATCGTCGGGGTGGCCTGGAGGGCTGCGCGTTCGGCCGCCCAGATGGCCTCCTCGCGGTTGACCCCGAGCGGCATCTCCTGGATCTTCTCGTGCAGTTTCAGAATCGCGTGCAGCAGCATCTCCGGACGCGGCGGGCAGCCCGGCAGATAGATGTCGACGGGGACCACGTGGTCGACGCCCTGGACGATCGCGTAGTTGTTGAACATCCCGCCCGACGACGCGCAGACCCCCATGGCGAGAACCCATTTGGGTTCCGGCATCTGGTCGTAGATCTGCCGCAGGACGGGTGCCATCTTCTGGCTGACCCGGCCGGCGACGATCATGAGGTCGGCCTGACGTGGCGATGCCCGGAACGCCTCCATGCCGAAGCGTGCGAGGTCATAGCGCCCCGACGTGGTGGCCATCATCTCGATGGCGCAGCAGGCGAGCCCGAATGTCGCCGGCCACAGCGAGCCCTTGCGCATGAAGCCCGCCAGATCCTCGACGGTGCTCAGCAGGAATCCGCTGGGGAGTTTCTCCTCGAGTCCCATGGGTGACCTCCTTGCCGGTGTCGGATCGTGCGAAATGCTCTCAGTCCCAACTCAGTCCGCCGCGGCGCCATTCGTAGGCGTACGCGACGGACACGTTGACGATGAACAAGAGCATGGCCATGAGTCCGAACCACCCGAGTGAGTCGAAGGCAACGGCCCACGGGTAGAGGAACACGATCTCGATGTCGAAGATGATGAAGAGCATCGCGGTGAGGTAGTACTTGACCGGCACGCGCTGGACCGAACCGGTCGCCACGGCGCCGCCCGCGGTGCGTCGCGTCGGGTAGAGCAGGCTCTGTTCGACCGGCTCGATGCCGCATTCGTAGGGCTCGAGTTTGGCGCGGTTGTACCGTTTCGGACCGATCGCGATGCCGATGAAGACGCTGAAAACGGCAAACGCCACGCCGATTGCCCCGAGGATCATGATCGGGACGTAGGCGTTCAAAGCGCGGACCCCTCCTCGCTTGTGGCGACCGGAGTGCACCTGTTCGGTGCGGCCGGCCCGGGTGTTCGTCCTATCCGCGCCGGCTGCCGATCTGGTCCGCCAGTACGAATGTGAGCTGCAACACAAGCCTAGGTGAGTGTGTGGCGCGAGTCACTGTTTTCTAGAGTTCGGCGTTTCCGACCATCTCGACGAACGCACGGGGCAGGGCGATCGGATCGACCGGCAGCACGGACACGGCGTCGGCGCGCGACCAGTCAGCGAGCCACCGGTCGTCGGCGCGTCCGAGGAGGACGAGCACCGGCGGGCTGGGATCGAGTTCGTCCTTCATCTGCTTGGCCAGGCCCATGCCGCCGGCCGGGGTGGCCTCGCCGTCGGCGATCACGGCGTCGATGACACCGGCGTCGAGCTGCGCGAACACCATCGGCGCCGTGGCGACCTCGACGAAGGTGAGATCAGGCAGGTCGGGATCGGGGCGGGTTCCGAGGGCGCCGATGACCTGCCGTCTGGTATCGGAATCGTCGGAATAGACCAGCACACGCAGCGTTCGCGGAGCCAGGGGGTGGGTCACGCCGTTGATGCTACGACATGCACCGGTCGGCTACGGCAGCTCGGCGGAGTGATTCGCGGCAGACCGTGATCTACAAGCCATCATGGCCCGTCGATCGCGGGATAGATCGAGTGCTGCAGCCCGTAGAACCTCGCCCAGATCTGGTCGCCGTAAGACCAGTGCCACCACTCCTGTTGATAAGGGGCGAAGCCGGCCTTAAGCATCGCGTTTCCGAACATTCGACGCAGATCGCGGATGAGCACGGCATCGGCTCCCTTCACAGCGTGTGTTTCATACCAGTCCGTCGCAGCGGCAGGAGTGAACTCGTCGAAGTCGGTGCCGAGTGCGAGAGGAATGCCGTTATAAGAGATGGTGAGATCGACTGCGCCGCCAGTTACGTGCGGTGGCGCGAAGTCCGGGTCGTCGGCCGACGACACGAATCCTGCACCGACTGGGTCGTGGTCGGTCGAATAGTAATTGACCAGTTCACGCTGGAACTTTCGTGTCCGCCAGCCATCGAGGATGACCAGTCCGAATGCGCCCGGCAACGCCGCCGATGCCACGGAGAGGCGTCCGCAGACGCCGGTGCGGAGCAAGGTCAGTGCCGGCGGGTGACCAACGGCAAGCATTCGGTAGTACGGCATGGTCGCGACGGTCGCTGGAGGCTCGGTGAGCTCTTCTGTGCTGAAACCGATTTCGATTCCACCGGGATCCGACGGCCAGCCACGGAAATTGATCGGGGGAACCGAGATCGCGGCGCTAGACAATGCCCGAGGATCAGGTGGCACCAGGAACGGTGATACCATCGGCGCTACCCGTGCCAGCTAAACAGGGCGCCACTTCCGGGCCACAGGAGAGAATCTCGACCGGTGGAGATCGATCGCTGACTGGCCAGCAGTCCTTGCACATACTCTTCCTCGTTGCGTGCCTCGGCACGTTTGGCCCGTCCGAAGAAGGCGTCGCAACGTAGCTCGGCCGTGGGACTCAAGTTGAAGACTTTCATCGACACCGACGTGGCCCCGGCGCAGTAGTAGTTGAAGTAGACGAGGAACCGATCCTCGCGTACCACGGGGAAGTCGAAAGCGATCTGCACTGGAACGCGTTCGCGCAGGTCCTCCTCGGCGGGCCGGAAGCGCCATCGCAAGATGTCCTCATTGTAGTCCTCGCCAGCCTCGACGACCGGCAGCGTGGCCGAACCCGCGCGCGAATCGGGTGTCGAATCTGCGGTGCCGGATGGCTCGTCACGGCGGGGGCTGCGCACCTCCCGCATGATTCGCTGGGTTTCGCCGTTGACGTTGACCCCGACGGTGCACAGCCGCACCACGGCCTCCCGCCAGAGCTGAGCACTCAACTCGTGGCCGTCACTGTCGAAGAGAGTCACCACCTCCCGAGCAATACAGTTCGGGTTCCGGAACTCTTGGTGCAGCGCGGACACCGTGCGAGCCGCGCTGATCCAGTAGTCCTGGTCCTCACCGATCGGGGGTAGGACCCGCTCGCTGCGGGAGAGCGTCTGGACCGCGTGATACTGCACCGTGGTCGTCGATTCAGCGAACTGGTCAAACTCTTCGTTGAGATGAGCCTGGACCGAGTAGCTCATGTTGCGGATCATCTGAGCGGGTTCATGGCTGGCGGCGATCAGGGGTACCAGGGCCTGCTCATAGATCAGCTTATTCCACTCGGATTGGTCGCCAGCGGATTCCGCCTCGATCAGTGACCGTGCCAGCGCAGCACGTTTCTCGGTCGGAATAAGCCGACGAATGTCGACGGCCTTGAGGTTCCACAGGTCCGAGCTCAGCTCGGGCAGGAACACGGCGCTGGCCGCGGTGCCGGCCAGGATCAGTAGGATCTGCTGGATCGGGTCGCGAACGTTGGCGTTGGCGGGCCACTGAGCGACGGTCAGCACCGCGTAGAGGGCAATCGCCGATCCGGCGACCAGCAACGCGATACGGGCGCGCTGCCTTGTCAGATGCAGGAAATACCGGCGAATCCTGCCCATGGGCAGATGCGTCCCGCGGTTGCCCACGCTAGTGCCGTTCAACGTTCAGTCCGGCCAGCTTGCCCGCGATCCCGCCTGCGGCTTGCAGCGCCGAACTCCGGTTGTGGGTGGTCGTCGCAGAGGACCGAGGCGGGTTCTTGCGCACCTCCTCAATCGCGTCGAGCAAGAGCCGGTCGACTGGCACTTTGGTCCACAGGTAAAGCGCCATCGCGCCGGGGATGGTGTTTGCCTCGTTGACGAAGACCTCGTCGTCGTTGGAGAGAAAGTCCACGCGGACGATCCCGGTGATGCCGGTGACATCGGCGACCTCGCGTGCATACGAGTGAATCGCATCGCGGGTCTTCTGGGAGATCACCGCGGGCATTTCCCGGGGTGCTCCCTGCAAACCGGATTCGTTTAGGTACTTCTCCTCGTAGGAGTAGATGGTGGAACCGACCTCGGGCCGCAGTGGCCGCTCGATCTCCGACAACTCGAACGCCGGGTAGGTGCGGAAGGAGACGTTGTAGTCACGCAGGTCGCTGCGATAGGGCTCCACCACTGCACCGTTGCGCAAATGGATACTGCTCCGAAGCAGCGTCCTGGCTGTTTCGATGTCGTCGGCGACCTCGATACCGATCGACGATCCACCGAAACGCGGCTTCACGATTAGCGGGCCCTCGATGGCGTGGGTCGACGTCTCGGTGAGCAGTTCCCTTGGCAAAGTCGGAATCCCGGCCGCGCGCAGCGCGGTCCCGAACGCGTACTTGTCCATCGACAACGCACCCGCCCACGCCGAACCTCCGGTCGCAGGCACCCCCATCAGTTCGAAGATCGACGCGAACCCGCCCCCTTCGCCGAGACTGCCGTGCGTGGCATTCATCACGACACCGAGGTCGACCCGCTGGGAGCGTAGCCCCTTTTTGGTCCAGACGCCCGGCTCGGGTGAGAGTTGTACAGCCAGCTCACGACTCCCCGCCGGCGCGCCCGCGGTGAAATCGCGAGCCTCAGTGTTTGCCGGCACGAGGTGCCACCGTCCGCCCTGGTCGACGTAGATCGGGTTGATCTGCTCAGCACCTGCGCCGCGGAGAACCCGCTCACATTGCAGGCCTGTGAGGATGCTGATCTCGTGTTCGGGCGAGGGCCCGCCGAAGACAATGGAAACGTGATTGGTCACCAAGGAGGTCCTTCTACTCAGTCATCTGGAACGCTGCTCACCCTACGGGTAGTGACTGGGCAAGTCGTTTTCGTAGAGAATGACATCGCCGGGCTGTGCACGTTTGGTCACGAACGAGGTGGCGGCACGCCGAGACTCTACGAACTCGACGCGTCCGGGATCGGCGCCGGCCCGCAGCGCGGCACGGTTGGTGTATCCGACCACGACAAGGTGGTCATTGTCGGTCGCCGTGGCCGCTCGCGCGAACTCTTCATTCCGAACCCGCTGGTCGGGGCCTAACTCGATCATGCCGGGTGAAATCGTCCACACTTGATTGCCGGCCGCGAGGGTGGACGCTGATCGCAGCGCCGCAGCCGCCCCGACCGGGTTCGCGTTATATGTGTCGTCGATCACGACTCGCCCGGTGGCGTCGGTGATAGCCTCGGCCCGATGCGGCGCCTTGGGTAGGTGGGTCAGGGTCGGGCCAATTCGTTCGGCGGGCACCCCGGCAGCAAGGGCAAGGCCGACGGCGACCGCGAGGTTGATCGGATGTCCCGCCGGGGGCGCCTCTACCGATGCGATCTCGGCGGACCGATGATGCACGATCCACCGGCCGTTACGTTCGTCGACGTAGACTTCGGCTTCGGGAGATTCGACGCTGACCCCGATGACCCGCGCTGTGCTGACCTGCGCGAGATCGGCCAGCTCTGGAACGTCGATGTTGAGAACCGCGGTCTCGACGTTCTCGACGATCTCGCTCTTGGCGCGCACGATGGTATCCCGGTTCTTCATCCGCTCGAGGTGCGCGTCGCCGATAGTGATGATCGCCGCGATTCGCGGGCGGAATATTTCGCACAGACGCCGAATCTCGCCCGGTCCGTAGGTGCCCATCTCGGCGACGAACACCTCGGTACCGCGATGAAGGTGATTGTTCACCGTCGATGAGAGCCCGAGAAGATTGTTGAAGCTAGCGGGACTCGCGACGGTAGGCCGCGTGGTGGAGATAATCTGTGCGGCGTAGTTCTTGGTGGATGTCTTTCCGTACGAGCCGGTGATGGCTACAACCTCGGCGCCAATGTCGTCGAGTTTCCGCTTAGCCTGCACCACGTACTTGTTGGCCGCCGCGCGTTCGATCGGACCGGTGATGAGCAGGGCGAGGTCGATGATCAGGAAGGTGAACGGCACGAGGATGGCCGCGACGACCGGCTTGAAGCACAACGCACACGCGACGACGAGCAGTACGGTCGCAACCACAACAAGTCGTTTCACTCGGCCGGTGACGACAAGACGGTTTTCCTTGGGGTGTATCGCGAGATTCCAAGGGAATGCGACAGCGACGACCAATCCGGCGATCGTCGCGGGCCACGCGAATAGGCCGGCGATCAGGAGGGTCAGCGCAGCGATCCCGAGGGCAACGTTGAGCGGCCGGGCGCGAAACCAGATCAGCATAATCGCCGACATGCGACCTGTCGCGTAGTGCTCCCTCTGGGCCACCCGAAGCCACCGGTAACTGCAGGTGGCGAGCGCGGCAGCAACCAGAACCCACAGGCCCATGGTGATGATCGTCGCCATCAGGAGTCCGCTACGCCTTTCTTCACCGCGGTGATGAGTGCGCCGCGCATGGGGTTATCGAGCAGATGGCCGGAGCCGTTGATCACTTCAAGCTGCGCGCTCGGCACCTGATCGGCTACGACGGCGTTGACCGACAAAGGTGCCGCGGTATCTTCCGATCCCCACACAAGGTCCATTGGGATCCGCGCGTCTGCGACGGCCGCGATCTCAGCATCGTAGTTCTCGTTGACGACCTTGACGAAGATCTCACGCATGATTCCGTGGGCCTCCCGGTAGTCGGCGGAGCCGTATCGCTGGCGGTATTCGTTCATGAGCGAATCGGGCAGCAGTCCGAGGCGATGGAGTCGTTTTGCGATGCGGAACGGCGCTGGCGACTTTCCCGAACCGGTTGGTCGAATGAAGGGAACCCCGGTGAAGACGAGCCGGGAAAACAGGTCGGGCCTGCGGGCGGCCATGTGAATGCCGACACGACCACCGAATGAGTGGGCGAGCAGGACGAGCTTGCGGTCCTCGTCGTCGAGCTCTCGAGCGAGCGCCGCCAGGATGTGTTCGGCGTACTCCGGGCTGCCCCACGCGGTGATTGGAGCCGGTGTCGCGCCGTGCCCAGGCAGATCGATGGCAATCGCGTCGAGTCCGTTGAGTACCGGGTTCCAGTCTGCTCTCGTTCGGCCCCAACCGTGTAATGCAACCACAGAGAATGATGGGTCACCGTGGCGTTCAGCCAGGAGTTCGCCATCGAGGAGGGTCGTGAGCACGATGCATAGGGTAACACCGAGGGCTGGTGAGACGACCCGAGGTGTGCCCGTCGTGATGGGCACTGACGGTCTGCAATCACCCGGTGACAGCCCCGCCGCGCGTCGCTGCTCGCGACGATGACCTCGCGCAGGCTCGTCGCCAGGGCTCGGCACGATCCGGTCGGCGGAACCGCCATCCGCGTCGCCGACACCGCACTCGCGCTCGCCGACCTCGGGCGGGCCGTCCGCACCCGGATCCCCGATCGCGTGGTGGGCATCACCGGCTCGGTCGGCAAGACCTCGACCAAGGATCTGCTCGCCGGAGTTCTCGGCACCACCTACCGGACCGCAGCCAGCGAGAAGTCGTTCAACAACGAGCTCGGACTCCCGATCACCCTCGCCGCGGCCGCCGACGATGTGGAGGCGGTGGTCCTCGAGATGGGCGCACGCGGAATCGGGCACATCGACCTGCTGTGTTCCATCGCGCATCCGACGGTCGGCGTGATCACCCGCGTCGAGGGCGTCCACCTGGAGCTGTTCGGCGACATCGAGTCCGTTGCGCGCGCGAAAGGTGAACTGGTCGAGTCGCTACCGGCCGACGGGATCGCGGTGCTCAACGCCGACCACCGGTACGTCGCGGCGATGGCGGACCGCACCTCGGCTCGCGTCCTGCGTTACGGACTCTCACCGGACGCCGATGTGTACGCCTCCGACATCGTGATGGACGACGAACTACGCGCGTCGTTCCGGTTGCACACCCCGTGGGGATCGACCGATGTCCGGTTGGGCGCACGCGGCGAACATCAGGTCCCCAACGCGCTGGCCGCCGCGGCTGCCGGCGGCGGTCTGGGGGTCGCTGTCGAGGACATCGCGACCGGCCTGCTCGGTGCGCAGTTGTCCGGCCTGCGAATGGAACTGACGACCTCGTCGCGTGGCGTGGTGGTGCTGAACGACGCCTACAACGCGAACCCGACGTCGATGTCGGCGGCACTACGATCGCTGGCCGCCCTGCCCGCGACGCGACGGGTGGCAGTCCTCGGCACCATGGCCGAACTCGGCGCCGACTCACCCGCCCAGCATCACGCGATCGCGCTCGAGGCCCGTGACCTCGGGATCGAGGTCATCGCGGTCGCCGAGGCCGGTTACGGCGACTCCGCCCGGCACGTCTCCGACGTCGACGGCGTGGCGGCCGAACTCGGCACCCTCGAGGAGGGCGCCGCGGTGCTGGTCAAGGGCAGTCGGGTCGCCGCGCTCGAGCGCGTGGCGCAGGCACTGCTGGACTAGCTCAGTGGTGGAAGTGTGACCCGTCGCCCTCGCGCGGCATCGGGCTCTCGAGGCGGTCGAGGAACTTCACCTCGGTCTCGATGTCGGCGATGAGTGCACGCGCGAGATCGTGACTGAGCCCGGCGCGCACGACGATTCGTTGCACGGTCAGGTCGGCGAGGTCGTCGGCCATCGGGTAGGCGGGAACCAGCCAGCCCTTCATGCGCAGCCGGTCGGACAGGTCGTAGAGATTCCAGTTCTCGGTGTGCCCGGCCTTCAGTTTCCATGCGAAGACCGGGATGGTGTCGCCCTTGCTGACCAACTCGAGCCCGTCGATCTGGGCGATCTGCGAGGAAAGCCATTGCGCCACATCGAGGGAGCCCTGCTGGACCTGGGTGAAGCCGTCCCGGCCCAGCCGCAGGAACATGTAGTACTGCAGCAGGACCTGGGCGCCGGGTCGGGAGAAGTTGAGCGCCAGCGTCGGCATGTCACCGCCGAGGTAGGAGCAGTGGAACACCATGCTCTCCGGTAGTGCTTCGGTGTCGCGCCACACGATCCACCCGACGCCCGGGTACACGAGACCATACTTGTGGCCGGAGGTGTTGATCGAGACGACACGGTCGACGCGGAAGTCCCATTCGAGGTCGGGCTGGCAGAAGGGGGCGATCATCGCACCTGACGCACCGTCGATGTGGATCTTGACGTCGAGGCCGGTGTCGGCCTGGATCTCGTCGAGCTTGGCCGCGATCGCGGTCACCGGCTCGTACATGCCAGTGTAGGTCTGCCCCATGATGGCGACGACCCCGATGGTGTTCTCGTCCACGTACTTCTCGAGTTCGTGACCGTCGAGGACGAGGTGGTCGGGACTGATCGGCACCCACTTCGGCTCGACCTCGAAGTAGTTGCAGAACTTCTCCCAGCAGACCTGCACCGCCGTCGACAGCACGATGTTGGGCTTCTCGGTCGACTTGCCCTCGGCGCGGCGCCGCGTCTGCCAGTGCCGCTTGAGGGCGAGTCCGCCGAGCATGCACGCCTCCGACGACCCGATCGTCGAGGTGCCGATGGCATTCTCGACGTCGGGGTTGTGCCACAGGTCGGCGAGGATGCGCCAGCAGCGGTCCTCGATCGCGGCGGTCTGCGGATACTCGTCCTTGTCGATCATGTTCTTGTCGACGGTCTCGGCGTACAGCTTCTGCGCTTCGCCGTCCATCCACGTCGAGACGAAGGTCGCGAGGTTCAGTCGCGCATTGCCGTCGAGCATCGCCTCGTCGTGGACGATCTGATATGCCGTCTCCGGCAACAACATCGAGTCACTGAGGGAGAACTTGGGGAGCTCGGTGGCCTCGCCCGTCCGGGTGAAGACGGTCCGCAACGACATCGCATCGCCGATGTTGGTCGTCGCGCGTGCTCCGCCGGATTGGTTGTGGACGCCCTCGTCAGTGGTCATGAACAGGTAACTTAATCGACCACGACGCCCGGCGGGCGGCGATCTTCACGCTTGGCCCGCGTTTGCGCGGATCACCTCCCGCAGATACACAGCCAGGCCCGGAGCCTGGGCGTCGTAGTGTTCGGTGAAGCGCGGATCGGCGACGTACATGTCGGCCAGGCAGACCTGCATGTCGTGGTCGCAGTCGTAGAAGCGGCCGATCTGTGCACGGTGCTCCTCGGCGAGTGAATTCGCCTCGGCGGTGCCGGGTGTCACCCCACGACGCATCGCCTCGGCGAGACGGCGCTCGAGATCGTCGGTCTCGTCCTTGATCCGCTGCCAATCGTCCTTGGAGTACTGGGCGGACCGCTTCTGGCTCTGCGTCCACGCCTCGGTGTTCCCCCAGCGCTCCTCGGCTTCGGCGGCGTACTCGTCCCCGAGCCAGTCGTCCCCGAAGATCTCGGCCTGTTCGCTCGCCGACAGCGAGATGCCCTCGTTCTTGGCGTTCATCATCTCCTCCAGTGCTGCGACCATCCGGAGCAAGCGGTCGATCCGGTCGGTGAGGAGCGCACGCTGGGTCTGCAGATGACTCAGCGGGTCCGCATCGGGGTCGTCGAGCAGGGTCGCGATCTGCTCGAGGGAAAAGCCCAGCTCTCGATAGGTGAGTACCTGGTGGAGTCGTTCGACGTCGGTGTCGTCGTACACCCGGTATCCGGCCGGGGTCCGGCCGGATGGCACCACCAGACCGATCTGGTCGTAGTGGTGCAGCGTGCGGATGCTGACGCCGACCATGCCGGCGACGACACCCACGGTCAGCTCCCGGGCATCCATCTTCGAAGTGTGCTTTTCCTCGCTCACACCGACAACCCTGCTGCCTGACGTCACGTGAGGGTCAAGCCCATTGCGAGGATCAGGGTGCGAAACCGATGACCGCGGTGCCCTTCTGGCAGGCGGCGAGGACGCCTTCGAGCTGGGATGGTGCGCAGGTCCATCCGGCCACCGACTGCTGCTGGCCGCTCGCGATCTTCGGGCCGTACTGGGCGGCGATGCTCGTCGCCGAGTCGCAGGCGACGTCGCCGGCGAGGATCAGCACGCGCAGCGCGCCGTCGGGGCCGGGGATGGTGCCGCAGGTGGTGTCGGAGTCGTCGGACTGCGTCGCGCTGGAGGTCGGCGTCGACGACACGGGTTTGCGACCGGGGACCACCGGAGGCGAGGTGGCGGGTTGTTCTGCGGACTGTGGTCCCGACTCCGCGGCGCCGGCCTGAGTTGTCGACGACGCGGTGGTCATGTCCTGTTCCGCGCCGCATGCGAGGAGCGTCGACATCGCCGCGGCGAGTCCGACGGTCGCCGCGGCAACCCTGATCGATCGGCGAGAGTGGCTCGTGGTGGCACCGGTGGGACGAGTTCTGCGCGACATGGTTCACCACCGTAGCGAATGGGATGTCACCGGCCGAACGGGTCGCCGGTGTCTCGCGCCGGTTTGGGGTGGGCCCCCTCGACCTGCGAAGATGCTGGACGTGAGCAGTACCGGAACCGATATCGCCGACCCGACCTACGTCGTCGGCACCACCCTGGCCGGCACCCGCGGGCGCACGGGGACGATCACCACACCGCACGGACCGATCCGCACCCCCGCGTTCGTTCCCGTCGGTACCAAGGCGACGGTCAAGACGGTCCTGCCGGAATCTGTCTCCGCCCTCGGCGCCCAGGCGGTGCTTGCCAATGCCTACCACCTGTATCTGCAGCCGGGTCCCGAGATCATCGACGCTGCCGGCGGGCTCGGGGCGTTCATGAACTGGCGGGGTCCCACCTACACCGACAGCGGCGGCTTCCAGGTCATGTCGCTGGGTGCGGGGTTCAAGAAGGTCATCTCGATGGAGGCCACCGGCACCCCCGACGACGACCTCACCGCCAACGGCAAGGAACGGCTCTCGCGGGTCGACGACGACGGGGTGACCTTCAAGTCGCACCTCGACGGGTCGGCCCACCGGTTCACGCCGGAGGTGTCGATGCAGATCCAGCACCAGCTCGGGGCAGACATCATCTTCGCCTTCGACGAGCTGACCACGCTGATGAACACCCGCGAGTACCAGGTCAATTCGCTGGAGCGGACCCGCCTGTGGGCGATCCGGTGCCTCGACGAACACAACCGGTTGAGTGTCGAGCGCGCTCATCGTCCCCAGCAGTCGCTGTGGGGTGTCATCCAGGGCGCCCAGTACGAGGACCTTCGTCGCAAGGCGGCCCGCGATCTCGTCGCGTTGAGCGAGGCGGACCGCGCGGTCGGCGGAAAGGGTTTCGGTGGCTACGGCATCGGCGGGGCGCTCGAGAAGGACAACCTCGGTACGATCGTCGGCTGGGTGAACGACGAGCTCCCCGAGGACTCGCCGAAACACCTGCTCGGGATCAGTGAACCCGACGACATCTTCACCGCCATCGAGAACGGCGTGGACACCTTCGACTGCGTGTCGCCGACCCGGGTCGCCCGCAACGGTGCGATCTATTCACTCGACGGTCGATACAACGTCACCAATGCCAAGTACCGCAGCGACTTCCGGCCGCTCGACCCCGAGATCGAGAACTACACGTCGCAATACAGCCGGGCCTACCTGCACCATCTGTTCAAGGCCAAGGAGGGGTTGGGCGCAACCCTGGCGACATTGCACAACGTGTCCTTCATCGTCACCCTCGTCGACCGTGCCCGCGAAGCCATCGAGAACGGCACCTACACCGAGTACCGCGACGAGTTCCTGCGCCGCTACTACGGAGCTTCCCGGAATTCATGACCTCGCCCACCGCGTCGGTGTTGTCGTGACCGGCGGTGTCTAGAAGGGTGGCGGGTTGGCGTCGTTCCAGCGCTTCTCGGCGCGCTGTTGGCGTCGGAAGTCGTTGGTGCGCAACTGGTTCAGTGTGTCGCGTGCCGGGTGGTCGGGAGGCCGGCCGGGAGCGAGCCGGTTGAACAGGTCGCGTCCGTTGTAGGCGTTGCCGACGAACATGTGGCCGGTGGGTGTGGTGAACCAGGCCGTCAGGAACTCGTCCTGGTGGTCCTGCCAGCTGGTGAAGGTCTTGATCCGGTGGTGAAACCGGCACAGCGGTTTGAGGTTGCGCGCTTCGGTGCGGCCACCGCGACGTGGGTCGGTGTGGTCGAACGGATCGGTGTGGTCGAGGTCGATCTGCCACACCGGCGCATTGCAGCCCGGGAAGGTGCAGCACAACTCGCCCGCCCGCACCAAAGCCTGGAGCTTTCTCGACGGGGTGTACCGGGTCACTGAACTGTTTGCGGCGGGTCCCGGTGGCGCGTCGGGGTCGGCGGGGGTGGGCTGGATGTAGGTGCGTCGGGCTTCGGCGAGCAGCCGGCGGGCGGTGTCGGCGTCGATGATGCCGTGCCGGTCGAGGAACGCGGGGTCGTCGTCGAGGCCGATCAGCGTCGACAGGTTCACCACGATGTGGAAGGTCGCGCGCGGAGCGTGCGGCGGGGACGACGAAGCGGCCGGCTCGTGCGGCTCGGCGACGATCGCGTCGACGGCTGGTGCGTCGGCGAGAGTGTCGGTGTCGCCCCTGGTTTCGTCGAGCTCCTGTCCCGCAGTGGTGTCGGGTTCGGCTGCGGCAGCGTCGCAGTCGGCGCAGCGGCATGTCAGGGCGACTTCGCCGCGGGCGAGTGCTTTGAGGGCGTCGGCGCGTCGCATGGGCAGGGTGCGCGGGTCCCCGGGGTGCACCGCTGCGGCCATCGCTGAGAGGCGGGCGTTGAATTCGGCGGCGTCGGCGTCGGGCAAGGTACCCGAGATCCGGGATTGGCCGGGGGTGAACCGATCCGGGGTGATCGACACGTTGCGGTCGGCGTTCACCCGCTCTTTGCGTCGCCGGAGCGCATCAGGTGCCCACGCGGCGACGATGGCGTCGACCATGGCGGTGAAGCGTGCTGTGGACATGGGTGCGCGGGCGAAGATCGCCTCGGCGAGGTGGGCGTCCACTGTTTGCATCTCGTCGGCGTCGGTGATCAGGTCGGTGCGTTTGAGTGCGATGAGGAAGCGGCGCTTGTCGATTCGTCCGCAGGCCAAGGCATGTCCGGTGAAGGACAGTCGGTAGCGCAGGGCGTCACCGGCCATGATGAGGTCTTTCGCCTCGGCCGGGGTCACTGCGAGGGTGGCGCCGACTTCGGCGATGGCCTGCTCGAGCCCGTCCGGCCCGAACTGTTCGTAGGGGTCCTCACCGGCGGCCACCTGCGCCGACAACGCGTCGAACGCTTCGAGGGAGTCGAGTTCACCGCTGTGCACCTCGGCGCGCCGCTGGGCGTAGTCCATCGCACGTTCGTCGTGAATGAGGCTGGCCACGGTCATCATCCGATGCGCCGCCGACGCAGCCAGTCCCGCACAGTGATTCAGAACCTCGACGAGTTCGGCGGCAGAAAGCTCATTGTCGGCGCGCAGGCGCGGTTCGACGGAATCGCGTGATGCATCCACCGATGTGGTGGATTCCGCCCCCGCCCCCGATGACATAAATCCACTTTACTCGAATATACGTTCGAGTCAAGCGGTTTCTACCCCGAATCTCGCCCGGGGCCCATCGGGCGTGGATTTAGGCCAACCAGGTTGGCCATCCTGAGGGTAGCCCGGTTGGCCATAGCGTGCTCTCCATGCTGTCTACTCCGAACCACAGCATCCCTACACCGCAATTTGTTGCGATCAGCAGGGCGACCCACAGGTTGATGCGCCGCGAGAGATAAGCCACTGCGGCAATCCCGGGAATGGTGCAGGAGATCACGATCGAAAGCTCGAATGGAGGATGAAGTCGGCGCCGTACGCGAAACCACTGGAGTTACCGTCTGCACACTTGTCCCGGACAGCCTCATTGATCTCAAAGTTAATGATCCCGAGAGGGATTCCAATTGCGAAGGCCATCATCCACAGGGGAAGCCAGTGGGTCCTCGGCGTGCGCTGGATGCCGGGAGTCATCGGTGCCGGGCCTGGCCTGTGCTGTCGCCGTTTAGTTGTGCTCGTTCGATGTGCGGTCGATCACTCGGGTGATCTTATTGTTGACGTCGGCTTGGGTCAGGTCGGTGCCGTATTGCTGGGAGAGTTCGATTCCGGCTCTCATTTAGATGTCGTCTCCGCCGTCATGGGCCCCTGTGTAGGTGGGCACGCTGATACGGTCAAGTCCCAAGTAGTGG